>NZ_JACKZS010000020.1 GCF_014222285.1 Nostoc sp. UCD121 | reverse complement strand
TACCCGACGCTTGGCTTTGGGGTCAATACCAATTAAGCGCACATATTCCCCTTGGTATTCGCCAAGGTGTCCTTCTACGGCTGCGATCGCTTCTCTTTCTGAGGAAGCTTGAATCTGACCGGTACTAGTCCAAGAACCTGTACGGAACCGTCGTTGGTCTACGTGTTCAAGGCTAATTTTAGAGCCGCCAGCCAATAATTGCCGGAGTTGGTCTACAACTTCACTACTCAAGCGGGTACTGGTAGCTGTTGCTGTTGCTGTTGCTGTTGCTGTTGCAGAAGGCGCACTGTTAGTAAATGATTTCTGACTGCCAGAGGAGGCTACTTGACCATTCGGACGTTGGATAATCGTTTCTAATACCCGACGCTTGGCTTTGGGGTCAATACCAATTAAGCGCACATATTCCCCTTGGTATTCGCCAAGGTGTCCTTCTATAGCTGCGATCGCTTCTCTTTCGGAGGAGGCTTGAATTTGACCTGTGCTAGTCCAAGAACCTGTACGGAACCGTCGTTCGTCTACGTGTTCAAGGCTAATCTTATACCCACCAGCCAATAATTGCCGGAGTTGGTCTACAACTTCAGTACTCAAACGGTTACTTGTAGCTGTTGCCGTAGCACTTCCAGAACTTCCTCTGCTAGTAAATGATGATTTCTGACTACCAGAGGAGGCTACTTGACCATTTGGACGTTGGATAATCGCTTCTAATACCCGCCGTTTGGCTTTGGTATCAATGCCTATTAAACGCACATACTCACCTTGATGGCTTTCTATACATTCTTCCAAGCCAGAAATTACTTGATTTATGGAAGTTGCTTCAATTGGCTTGCAGCTAGTCCAGGAACCAGTACGGAAACGGCGCTCGTCTACGTGTTCCATGCCAATTTTGTAACCACCTGCCAATAGTTGGCGGATTTGCTCTACAGTTTCGCCATTGACTTTGCCACTGCTAGAGCCGTTCCCATTCCCATTACTGCTGTAGCTGCCATTGCTATGACTACTAGCCGGAGCCTTAAAATTGGTAGCTGGTTTAAAATCACCATCCGGCCGTTGGATGATGCTCTCTAACACACGTCGTCTATCTTTATCAATACCAAACAGGCGGACATACTCGCCGCTATGGTCACTTACACAGCTTTCTAATGCTGCGATCGCTTCACCGATGGATCTCGGTTCGATTGGTTGGCAACTAGTCCAAGAACCCGTGCGGAACCGTCTCTGGTCAACGTGTTCTGTACCAATCTTATACCCTTGTTCCAATAGATAGCGCAACTGCTCTATTGTTTCTGCACCCAAGCTATTGCTCGCCACTTCACTACTCCTTTCCAACTCTAAAACAGTAATACCATTACCTGTATAAGATTTAGCGTTCTCATCCCGAATGGGTGCTATACATTTGCTATCCGCAGCACAAAGATAACCAGCTCGTAGCGCCTGATTAATCCCAACCACATGATGAGCAAATTCCTTATCTTGATCTTGCACATCTGGCAAGCGGTCAGCTTGCTGTTGGCTAGTAATTACTGCTCCCGAAGGTACATATTTACCTGCGGGAATTTCTACGTCTTGAATCAAAGCGTGCATCATCACGATGCAACCTGCACCTACCCTGGCATTAAACACTGTAGAGCGAAAGCCAATGAAGGAATTATCGCCTACATAAGCTGGCCCGTGAATTAGAGCCATGTGGGTAATGCAAGCATTTTTACCTACCCATACCGAGTATTTCTCTTGGTCATCGCCAATTACTCGACCTTGCTCTAACCCATGAATGACCACACCATCTTGAATATTAGTGTTTTCACCAAGATAAAAAGGTGTGCCTTCATCCGCTCTAATCGTAGTCCCCGGAGCAACGATTACATTTGCACCTATTCTTACATCCCCAATCAGATTGGCGAATGAATGTACAAAAGCAGTTTGATGGATTTTGGGTTCAGCTAAATTCCTTGACCACGGAGTTGGGGGTGCTGCCGTGCTGCGGACTGCCATTGCGAGATTCCTCCTATATTGTCATTTGTCCTTTGTCATTTGTCCTTTGTCATTTGTCCTTTTCTAATGACAAATGACTAATGACCAATGACTAATGACCAATGACTATCGATATTGATCTTTTTTGCTGTAAATCATGCGATCTTCAACATAAATTGTATCTATGATCGCCACTACCACTGCATCTAGTGGTCGCTGTTCGTTGCCAATAACTTGACGAGCAACACTGCCACGACTGACAAGTACCCACTCATCTACACCTGCTCCCACACTATCTGCTGCTACCTCATATTGTGGGAGGATGTTTCCGTCTTCATCTACAAATTGTAACAACAGTAGTTTCACACCTCTGAGACTTGGATCTTTTTGGGTGCTAACTACTGTGCCGCGAACTTTGGCGACTTGCATTAAAAATTACGGTCTTCTACCAAAAGGACGAATTGCGTTCACATTTTCCCGGAATTGCTCTACGTCTTCTGTATAACGAATTGGTAGGACATATTCCAAGTTCTCGTGAGGACGAGCAATGATGTGAGTAGACAGCACTTGTCCACCATTGACTCGCTTCACTGATTCAACACCTGCGGCTACGGAAGCTTGAACTTCCGAAACGTCACCCCGGACAATTACTGTAACTCGACCACTGCCGATTTTTTCATAGCCGACTAGAGTCACACGAGCAGCTTTCACCATCGCATCAGCAGCTTCCACTACTGCTGGAAAGCCCAGCGTTTCAACCATTCCCACTGCAATTGACATTAGTTTTAATCCCTATTTAAAGTTTTTAGCTTTCGACAAAAGTGATGCTCAAAAAAGCAAAGAGCGTTAATTACTTTTTTTAAACAGCTTTTAGGTACGGAACTGTTCCACAGCTTCTGTGTAACGAATCGGCAAGACGTATTCCAGGTTCTCGTGAGGACGAGCAATGATGTGAGTGGATAAAACTTCACCACCAAAGACTCTTTTCGCGGCTTCAACCCCAGCAGCTACAGAAGCTTGCACTTCCGATACATCTCCCCGAACTATCACGGTGACGCGAGCGCTACCAATTTTTTCATACCCTACTAAGGTGACACGGGCGGCTTTCACCATCGCATCAGCAGCTTCTACAACTGCTGGAAAGCCTTTCGTTTCAATCATTCCAACTGCAATTGGCATCGCAGAACTCCTACAAAATTAATGCAATCTGTACTGTCGTTTGAATTTTTTGACGGGGAGAGCCTGATCTTATAGCTAAGAAAACACTTCCAAATTAAGCATAGGAAAGCTTGGCGTTCCTGGCAATATAAATTACTATAATAGTTTATGATAAGAAAGTTTTAAAAAACTTAACAAATATTTATCTAGGCTTTTGAGTAATTAAAGTTTACTGAATTACTTGAGCAGCCACTTATGCTTTATAATTTCTTTATCACATTTACAAAACGATATTCATAACCAAGGCTAATTCTATCTGGTGAGGGGAGAGCGGCGGCTGTATCTTTTACTGTATCTATCTTTCCTCGAATTTTACTGGATGTACAACGACTAGGTGAAAAGTATATAATCTTTTCAAATATATCGTATAAATTACTCTGCTCAAAGTAGAAATACTATTGTAAAAACAGAGGTAAGGTTAAGGCAAGTAAATGCTTTTGCGTATGTAAAGTTATATTTTATCAAAGTTTAGTAGGGGAAAGCAAAGTAAAAATACTTTGGATAATTGAGTTTAAACAATAGTAAAAAAATGTTGATATTTTACTAAATTTATTTTTTTAAATAAATAATTGTCTGAAAGATTTTTTAAAATAAAGGCTGAGTCATAAAGGTAAATTTAAATGGATCAATTTCTATTTTCAACAAGTTGGTTTGTGCCTTTATATAGCTTACTAGGTGCGATTTTGACGTTGCCTTGGGGAATAGGAATAATTCAGCGAACAGGGCCAAGACCTGCGGCATACATAAACTTGTTGACAACTGTTGTGGCTTTTGTCCATAGCCTATTTGTATTTAAAAATATCTGGGATAGAGAACCAGAAAAGTTGCTGGTATCATGGTTTAAAGCTGCTGATTTAGACTTATCTTTTACCTTGGAACTCTCAGCAGTCAGTATTGGAGCAACAGTTTTAATTACAGGTTTAAGCTTACTGGCACAAGTTTACGCTCTGGGTTACATGGAAAAAGACTGGTCGCTGGCGCGTTTTTTTGCGTTGCTAGGATTTTTTGAAGCAGCGTTGAGTGGTCTAGCAATGAGCGATTCTTTGTTTCTCAGCTATGCCCTTTTGGAAGTTCTGACACTTTCGACTTACTTGCTAGTGGGATTCTGGTATGCTCAACCGCTAGTAGTGACGGCGGCGCGAGATGCGTTTTGGACTAAACGGGTAGGAGACTTGTTGCTGCTGATGGCTACGGTGACACTTTCCAACTTAGCCGGTAGTTTGAACTTTTCGGATTTATATGAGTGGGCGCAAACAGCTAATTTAAGCCCAGTCACATCAACATTGCTGGGGTTGGCGTTAATTGCTGGGCCGGCTGGGAAATGTGCCCAATTTCCATTGCACCTGTGGTTAGATGAGGCGATGGAAGGGCCCAATCCTGCTTCGGTAATGCGAAACTCGCTGGTAGTCGCTGGTGGCGCTTATTTATTGTATAAATTTCAACCATTGTTAGCACTGTCGCCAGTTGCCTTGAATGCCTTGGTAATCATGGGTACAGTAACGGCAATTGGAGCGACATTAGTATCTATAGCTCAAATTGACATTAAGCGATCGCTATCTCATTCCACCAGTGCATACATGGGGTTAGTGTTTTTAGCGGTGGGGTTACAGCAAGGGGGTGTAGCACTGATGTTGCTGTTAACTCATGCGATCGCTAAAGCATTATTATTTATGAGTTCCGGTTCAGTCATCTTAACTACCCAAAGCCAAGACTTAACAGAAATGGGCGGACTCTGGTCACGGATGCCAGCTACCACCACCGCCTTTATTGTTGGTTCGGCGGGGATGGTAACGCTTCTACCATTGGGAAGCTTCTGGGCAATGCTGGGATGGGCGGACGGTTTCGTGAATATTAGCCCTTGGGTGATTGGGGTTTTATTATTGGTCAATGGCTTGACAGCATTGAACTTAACTAGAGTATTCAGATTAGTCTTCTGGGGAAAACCGCAACAAAAGACCCGACGCACGCCAGAAGTTGGTTGGCAAATGGCCTTCCCGATGGTGACTCTCACAATCTTGACTTTACTTTTACCTTTGATGTTACAGCAATGGTACTTACTGCCAGATTGGGAAAGTATTAATTGGTATGTAGCATTAGCGTTGTTTGCTTCAACTGTGCTGGGAGTAGTTATAGGTTCTACAGTTTATCTGCACAAAGCTTGGTCAAGATCGAGATTTTTGGCATGGAGATTTGTACAAGACTTATTAGGTTATGATTTTTATATTGACCGAGTTTATCGCGTAACTGTGGTAAGTGCAGTCGCACTGCTATCTAGAATTTCTGCTTGGAGCGATCGCTATTTAGTCGATGGTCTAGTAAACTTAGTTGGGTTTGCGACAATTTTTGGCGGACAAACTTTAAAATACAGCATTTCTGGGCAATCTCAGGGCTATATGTTGACCATCCTTGCAGTTGTCAGCGTCCTGGTTTTCTTCATCGGCTGGTCATCGGGTTTACTAGATAAATTGCCTTTTTAAAGATATTGTCATTGGTCATTTGTGATTGGGTAAGATTTTTTTCCCATTCCCCATTCCCCATTCCCCATTCCCAATTCCATATCTGCTTATGCTTAGTGTTTTAATTCTAGTGCCGTTAATCGGTGCAGCTTTAATTGGTTTCTCGCCTTCTGGTATCAATGGGAAATTTGCCCGTGGGGTGGCTTTGGTCTTTGCCATTATTGCTTTCTTGTGGACAATCGTACTAGCAATTCAGTTCCATCCAGGGGAAATCACTCAACAGTTTGCTGAATCTGTACCTTGGATAGATGTCTTAGGCTTAAACTATAACCTAGGAATTGATGGTTTATCTTTGCCACTGCTGGTTTTGAATGGACTGCTAACTTCTATTGCCATCTACAGTAGCGATGAATCTCTACAGCGCCCGAAATTTTATTACTCTTTGATACTATTATTGAGCGCTGGGGTGACTGGAGCATTTCTGGCACAGGATTTACTATTATTTTTCCTGTTTTACGAATTAGAATTAATTCCGCTATATCTGTTGATAGCTATTTGGGGTGGAGAAAAGCGGGGTTATGCGGCTACAAAATTTCTTATTTATACCGCCGTTTCAGGAATCTTGATTTTGGCAAGTTTCCTCGGCATGGTTTGGCTGAGTGGTTCCTCTAGCTTTGCACTAGCAACATTAAACCCTACGACTCTACCTCTAGCGACACAGCTTTTATTGCTAGCAGGGATTTTGATCGGTTTCGGGATTAAAATTCCCTTAGTTCCCTTTCATACTTGGTTGCCAGATGCTCACGTTGAAGCTTCCACACCAATTTCCGTGTTGTTGGCTGGGGTGTTGTTGAAGTTGGGAACTTACGGCTTACTGCGGTTTGGTATGAACTTGTTACCAGAAGCTTGGGCTTATTTAGCTCCTTGGTTAGCGACTTGGGCAGTGGTGAGTGTATTGTATGGTGCATCCTGCGCGATCGCTCAAACCGATATGAAAAAAATGGTAGCATACAGTTCCATTGGACACATGGGCTATGTGCTGTTAGCGACGGCGGCGGCTACACCATTAAGCGTGTTAGGTGCTGTAATGCAGATGATTAGCCACGGCTTAATTTCCGCCATGCTGTTTTTGTTGGTAGGAGTTGTGTATAAAAAAGCCGGAAGCCGAGATTTAGATGTTATCCAAGGATTGCTGAACCCAGAACGGGGTATGCCTGTAATTGGTAGCTTAATGGTTTTGGGAGTGATGGCCAGTGCTGGGATACCAGGAATGGTAGGGTTTATTTCCGAATTCATCATTTTTAGGGGCAGTTTCCCTGTTTTTCCAGTGCAAACTCTACTATCAATGCTTGGTACTGGCTTAACTGCGGTTTACTTCCTAATACTCCTTGACCGCGCCTTTTTTGGCCGCTTGTCTGCACAAGTTACTAACTTACCACGTGTGTATTGGAGCGATCGCGCCCCAGCTGCAATTTTAGCTGTCCTGATTGTGATTTTTGGCATTCAACCCGCTTGGTTAGCACGCTGGACTGAACCAACAATTACAGCAATGGTGAATAGCCAAAATGTAGTAGTAGCAGTGTCCTTGGAGAAAGCAATGGGGGCTAAGGATTAGGGAGTAGGGAATGGGGAATGGGGAATAGGTAAGAAGCAGGGGGAAAGGGAGAAAACTTTTCCCCTCTGCCCCCTGCACTCTGTCCCTCTGCCTCTTTTCAATGCCCAATGCCCAATGCCCTAATTCCTAAAGTTTTTGGAGAGATAGCAATGGTAACTATTAAAAAGAAAGCGGCTCACAACCCCTTGGCTGAGTATATTGAACGGCTGCAAAAAGGAGAAGCATTACTCCCCAATAGTCCAGAAAATGTATTAGAAGTAGTTGGTATTCTTAAAAGCTATGGTGTAGTTTTAGATGCCTACTCAAAAAATCTTAACTATATTGCCGAGCATCAGTTTTTAATATTTTTCCCATTTTTTAAATACTTTAATGGAGAAGTTTCTGTTGAGAAATTACTCCGCCACTGGTGGCATAATCGAATTAATTTTGAGTATGCCGAATATTGTATGAAAGCTATGATGTGGCACGGTGGTGGCGGACTAGATACCTATTTAGATACAACAGAATTTAAAGAAAGAGCGCAAGTCGTTATTTCCGCAAAATTTAAAAATAATCCCTTAATTTCGGGTATTAACCAACTGTTTCCAGATTTCTTAACAGAACAATTGCGTGTCTCTGCTTACTACACGGGTTTAGGTCAATTTTGGCGAGTCATGGCTGATATTTTCCTCAGCTTATCAGACCTCTACGATCAAGGCAAAATAAAATCGATTTCCGAAGTTGTAGAACATATTAAGGCAGGGTTGGTGGCAAATGCATCAAACCCAATTACATACGCCGTCAAAATTCGGGGTGAAGTCTATGAAATCATTCCTAAAAGCGTTGGTTTGACCTTCTTAGCAGATACAGCAATACCTTATGTAGAAGCAGTATTCTTCCGGGGAACTCCTTTCCACGGTACAGTTTCATACAACGCCCAAGGTTATCAAATCCCCCCAGATCAAACGCGATTTCAGTATGGCGCATTATATGCCGATCCTTTACCCATTGGCGGCGCAGGTATTCCTCCCACATTGTTGATGCAAGATATGCGTCATTATCTTCCAGAGTATTTGCACGAAATTTATCGTCGCAGTCTTCGGGGTGAAGATGATTTGCGGGTACAAATTTGTATGAGTTTCCAAAAATCGATGTTTTGCGTGACAACAGCAACGATTTTGGGACTGATGCCTTATCCTTTGGATACTAAAGATCCAAATGAGGAAAAAGGTAATCGAGTTTATTTAGAGAAGTGGATGAGTCGTTTAGAAACTTCGCGGTTGTTGGATGTGAATAAATAACTGAGTTGAATACAGAGCAATTTCAGATGCTTCTCAATCGCTATAAAAATCTTCACCTAATTCAACAACTTGATCCAGTGGAAGATCATTGCCGGATTTATCATTTAATGAATGGTTATGAGTTTCCTTGGGATATGACGCGATCGCTCGAAGTTGCTTTGATGCGAACTTATTGCGTTCCTAGTATTTCTAAATTGCTGAATCAGACAGGAGAATTTACCCATTGTCCGCAAAAACGCTACGATGATACGTCAATAATTGTTGGAGAGATGATTAAGTGGGGCTATGATAGCACCCGTGGCAAAGAAGCCCTGCAACGCATGAATGCACTCCACGGACGCTTCAAGATTGACAACGGTGATTTCTTGTATGTACTTTCAACTTTCATTTTCGAGCCTATCCGCTGGAATGTGCAGTTTGGCTGGCGGCTGATGTGCGAACAAGAAAAATTAGCGTCTTTTTACTTCTGGCGAGAAGTAGGTAAGCAAATGCAGATTCAGAATATCCCTGAAACCTACGAAGAATTCGAGCGCTATAACCTTGACTACGAACGCCAAAACTTCCGTTATTCAGATACAAATCGTCGAGTTGGGGAAGCTACACGCGATTTATTTTTAAGTTGGTTTCCTTCGTGGATGGGTTCTGCTATCAAACCAGGTATCTACGCTTTACTTGATGACACCATGCTCGATGCCTTTGGTTTTCCCTATCCTTCGCCATTGCTGCGATCGGGTATGGTAAGTCTACTAAAAATTCGAGCCAGATTAATCCGCTTATTCCCACCTCGGAATCACCCTAATTTTTATATTGACTCTCCTATCCCCAGCTATCCCACTGGCTATGAAATTTCAAATTTGGGGCCACTTCATCCAAAAATCTAGGCTTCTGGTTCGATACCTAGCGATCGCAATTGAGCAGTTAGGCGATCGGCTCTTTCCTCACCAGTCAACAACAAATTACCTTGCAAATCCCACCAACGTAGCCAAGGTAATTCCATATTGTAATATTGTCCCTGCCAAATCCCTAACTCAACTCCTAAAGGATGTATGGGATAATGTCCGCGTTCGTTTGCTGTTAATAACTGATATTGTCCCCCAATTAATTCATAAACTTCTACGCTGGCTTTATTCACTTCATAAATGCCGTAGAAGGGAGGACGAAATTCAGACAAGCTAACATTGTTTTCAATCTCTTGGATTTCGGAATTTGCTATATTAGTTGAGAAAGGTGCTTTAGTTGCAAGAGTTTTGATAAAAAGTCGTTCAACTTGATCCGCGTCATTAAGCCAGTGACGAAGAGGATAGTTAGGTGCAAGTATTATTGTATGGAAATCTTCTTTAGTGCGGAGGCTTACCTTTACCCCTTGAGCTTTGACTGCCTTTATGGTCTTAATTAGCTCAGACATTCTTTGCTGTGCTACTTGTTCATTCGGAGCCGGATTTCGCAAAGATAACTCATTTAATATTAAGTCAAAATCCACCTTTTACTCTCCCGCAGGCTCAAGTAAAACATCTAAACTTTTTTCCCATTCATCGAAGAAACCATCAGGCCATTTATCAATTCTTCCATTGCGATCAATATGTGGAGATACTACTTCTGTAACAGGTTGTCCTTCTTTTTCTTGTCGCTGAAAATAATGTAGCTGAACATCATACGGCTTAATTTTTCCCCCATGAACAGCAAGACGAATACCATTTAAAACATGATCACTATGAGTTTCTATTACTATTTGAATTCCACAACTAGCTGCAAGCGATAATAATTCACCCATCTTGACTTGCCCTTTAGGATGTAGATGTGCCTCTGGATTTTCAATTATAATTAGTGTACCCGGAGAAGATGATAAAACTGCTACGATAATCGGTAATGTGTAACTAATTCCAAATCCGACATTAGTAGTCCGATAGGGGTTACTATCCCCATAAAAATATTGTAAACTCATCAAACCGATATCTGAATTTGAGTTAATTTTAATCCTTGTACCAGGACTAACTTCTCTCATCCATCCTTCAACCTGGCTACTAAGGGCGTTAGATTTTGCCATCGGATGTCTTAGTTTAGTTTGAAGAACATCTTTATCTTGATTAATTGCTAAAAAATGTGCAGTATATTCACCCTTACTACCTAACTGTCCTAGTCGCCTTGCTTGATAATCTGACATATCATAAGATGTTCGTGGCCCGAGACGTTCAGCCTGTAAATAGTGAAATCTTCTATTGAAAGGACTTAATTTATAGACATTCTCAATTGGTAATTTAGAATCTAAATTATTTAAAACATCTGCACCTGTCTTAATTGGGTCATAGCTAAAACGCCAAATCCCTTTTTTTTTATCATTCCAAATAATCTCGAAACCAAGATAATCCTCTTTGGCTCTTTCACAAAATGCATCTTGAGCAGTACCAATGCGTACTAATTCACCATTCAATGCTAAACCGACATTTGGCAATAATTCTTGTTGATAAGATTGGCGCAGCAAAAGTAGCGATTGTAGTACAGAAGATTTTCCCGTACTATTTAGACCAGAAAGTAAAGTTAGTGGCTTAAATTCAATTAACTGATTTTCAAACGCTTTGTAATTGGTCAATCTTAGAGAATTAATCATAATAATACTTCTTGGATGATTTTTTCAACTGTTTCAAATCTATGCTCTATTTTGTTTGCTGCTTGAGATATTGATACTAGAAATTCTGTATCGTTGTCTACATATTTAACAAAAGTATCTATTAGTTCTTTTTTTCTCTCTTTTAATATTTCAATATTTTGAATATCGAGCTTTGCAAGATTCACAGACCAAACTTCAAACAAAGATTTATTGAGTGGAAATTTTCTTTTATTTTTCTTAGAGATTTTACGAAAAGCGTTATTATTAAAAATATCAAATGCTGCACTCATTGATTTTTTAAACATTTCTTCTAAACTTTGTATTTCTTCCTGACAAAGACTATTTACCTTAAATAAAGCTTTACTTAAAAAAGAATCTCTAGTTTCATCTTGATACTCTTTATAAGAAATTAAATAAAAAGCAATAAATCCTAGAACAAACTCTCTATCATCCATTCTCTTTTTTTTATCTGGGGTAAGATTAACAACACGTTTAAACTCTGGTAAAGAAGCTAGATTAGCCAAAAGTTTTGTAGCTTGCCCAGGATTCAAAGCATGTCGTAGTTCCTGATTTGAAAGACGTACACCTCCTGTATTGATACGTTTGAAGATATTATACTTAACTTCCAAAGGTGTGCCTTTTTCAATTAAATATACTGTAACTTGAGTTTCTAATATCCGACGTTGATATCTGCGCTCTAATTCTTCATAGGTTTTATTATTAAGCTCTTTCAGGTATTCTAATCCAACTAGTTTAAGACTTTTATCAATAACAAAATGTTTGAGTGCAGACAATCTTTGTAAGCCATCTACAACTACCCATTCATCTTCATTTGTAGCATCAATATAAAAAGCAGGCAATGGAATTCTAATTAGAATAGATTCAATTAATTTACCTTTTGCTTCTAGAGTCCATATATTTGCTTGTCGTTGAAATTCAGGTGCTAAATCAAGGGCATCTTCGTTAATTCTTCTGAGTAATTGCTCAATAGTTGGCTCCCTTGTAACAATATTGATTTTCTCAGGGTCATACTGAAATGTAACTTTTTCTTCTTGTTCTTCATCATTGTCTTCTTCATCAGCTAATTCTGGGTTGTAGTTACTCAAATCTGTCACAGCGCTTATTCCTTAGTATTAACACTTGTTTGTTCACTTAGTTATTAGTAATGCTTGGTTTTACTACATCAGCAAATGGGACTTTTTTACTAGCGTATTTCAATCCTACTATTTCCCCAAATAATAGAGACGCGAAATTTCGCGCCTCTATGTAACTAGTCTATTACTTGTTTACGTTCCCCAGGCAAATCAAAAATTGGTGCGATCGCCTCCAGTAACATTAGAGCGATCGCACCCTTAAACCAAATACTCAAACTTCCGCTTCAACACCGAGCGATCGCAATTGGGTAGTTAGGCGATGGGCTCTTTGTCTTTCCTGTTCGGCTCTTTCCTCACCAGTCAACAATAAATTACCTTGCAAATCCCACCAACGCAACCAGTGAAAATTAATACAAATATTTTGGAAGTTGCAAAGATTGCTTTGGCAGCAGGCGATCGCCTGCAAAGTGAGAAATAAACTAGGTTTTAACTACCGCAGCCAATAAAACGCGAAACTTAACATGCAAATTTGTCATCATGAGAGAAATTACCTATCGATTATTAACTCAGCACCAAGATGACTGAAGCAACAGCAACTCGTCCCAACGCATATATCCAGGAAACTGGCCCGACAATTCATTACCTAGTAGCAATGCCTCAACCAGAAACCCATCTGTTTGAGGTGACTTTACGCATTGTCGATTACCCCTCGCCGATTCTCGATTTAAAATTGCCGGTATGGACACCCGGTTCCTACTTAGTTCGAGAATATGCCAAGAATTTACAGGATTTTGTAGCTTTTGCAGAGGATAAGCCTTTACCTTGGCGGAAAATCAGTAAAAATCACTGGCAGGTAGACAAAACAGGTGTTTCAGAATTAACTGTACGTTACCGCATTTTTGCCAATGAGCTATCGGTACGGACAAATCACTTGGATGCTACCCACGGTTATTTCAATGGTGCAGCACTATTTTTTAGATTACCGGGCTGGGATAAGCAACCCATTCGCGTTACCATCGTACCACCATACCCAGAATGGCAGGTAACAACTGCTCTACCTCCCGTAGGTGAGGAAACAAATACTTTCTTGGCTAGCGATTTTGATACTTTGGTGGATACTCCCTTTGAGATTGGTAGCCATCAATTTTATAAATTTGAGGTCTTGGGAAAACCCCATGAACTGGCTATTTGGGGGAAAGGTAATTACCAAGTTCAGCAATTGATTGCTGATATCCAAAAAATTATTGAAGTAGAAGCGCAGATGTTCGGCGGTTTGCCTTATGAACGATATGTGTTTCTGCTACATTTATTTAGCCAAGCTTTTGGCGGTTTGGAGCATAAAAACTCTTGCTCCTTAATTTACCAGCGTTTTGGGTTTCGCGCTCAGGAAAAATACGATCGCTTTATGCAATTAGTTGCACACGAGTTCTTTCACTTGTGGAATGTCAAACGAATTCGCCCAAAAGCATTAGAGGTTTTTGATTATGACCAGGAAAACTACACATCATCATTATGGTTTTGTGAAGGTACTACTAGTTACTATGATTTGTTAATTCCTTTGCGGGCGGGAATTTATGATGTTAAATCATATTTGAATAATTTGAGCAAAGAAATTACCAGATATGAAATGACACCAGGGCGCAAGGTGCAACCCGTTTCCGAGTCGAGTTTTGATGCCTGGATAAAACTTTATCGCCCCGATGCAAATAGCGGTAATTCCCAAATTTCCTACTATTTAAAGGGAGAAATGGTATCGTTGTTGCTTGATTTACAGATTCGCTCCACTCACGACAATCAGCGTTCCCTCAATGACGTGATGCTGAAAATGTGGCAGCTGTTTGGGAAAGATGAAATTGGCTATACTCCAGAACAGTTGCAGGAAGTTATAGAATCTGTCGCCGGAATCGATTTGACTGATTTCTTTAAACGCTACATTGATAGTACTGATGATTTACCTTTCAATCAGTATTTAGAACCCTTTGGTTTGCAGTTGGTAGCTGAACAGCAGGAAGAACCTTACCTGGGTGTGAGAATAAATACAGAGAATGGGCGGGAGATGATTAAGTTTGTGGAAACTGATTCACCTGCACAAATAGGGGGAATTGATGCAGGTGATGAGTTGTTAGCAATTGACGGGATTAAGGTAACGGCGAGTAGTTTAAGCGATCGCCTGAAAGATTACCAAGCAAACGATACCATCCAAATCACAGTTTTCCACCAAGACGAACTGCGTACTTATTCCATTACCCTCGCGTCACCACATCCTACTCGATATCACGTAAAACCTGTTGATCATCCTGACTCCACACAGCAAAAAAACTTTGCTGGATGGCTTGGAGTTGCGATCGCAACTGTTTGATAAAGGGATTGGGCATGGGGCATTGGGCATTGGGTTATTGGTTATTAATTCTTCTCTCCCTTGCCCTCTGCTCCCTGCCCCCCTGCTTCTTCCCCATTCCCCACTTCTAAGGCGTTCTCAGTGCCCCAGAGTAAATCAAACCCCGTTGCAGATCCAGCGTTATAATCGCTCCATCTCGAATCACTTGCGTTGCCTGCTTCACGCCAACAATCACTGGTACACCGAGACGTAAGCCAATCACCGCCGCGTGACTTGTGAGACTTTCCTCTTCCGTAATAATCCCGGCAGATTTCCTAATAGCCTCAACAAAATCAGCACTAGTGCGCGGTGCAACTAATATGTCTCCAGGATTAAAGTTACTAACATCCATGCCAGTATTAGCTACCCGTGCGCGACCACTCACTAAACCTTGTCCTAATCCAATTCCATGACCTAGTACCGCTGTCACCACCTCAACCTTAATCAAATCTGTGGAGCCAGAAATTCCCTGGAGTGTGCCAGCAGTCATCACTACTAAATCACCCTCAGAGAGTAACTTCAACTCCTGAGCCACATTAATCGCAGCTTGGAATGTCTGACCAGTGGAAGGTAATCCTAGCACCAATAGCGGTTTTACTCCCCACACCATTTGTAGCTGCCGCGCTACATTCACATGGGGGGTAACAGCCAAAATCGGTGTATTGGGACGGAATTTAGAGACATTGCGAGCAGTTGCCCCAGTTTGCGTTAGGGTCATAATTGCCGCTGCACCTAGTTGTTCGGCAATTTGACCTACAGCTTGACTAATCGCATTAGGAATGGAGCGCCTAGCATCTCTCACGGAACGCAAGTTTAAGTGTTGGGCTTCTTCTTGCTCCATCCGCTCGGCAATCCGCGCCATTGTCGCTACTGCTTCTACAGGGAAGCTACCCACAGCAGTTTCGTTGGAGAGCATCACCGCGTCTGTGCCGTCTAAAATCGCGTTTGCCACATCTGACACTTCCGCGCGAGTAGGACGAGGATTGCTCACCATGCTGTCTAACATCTGGGTGGCAGTGATGATGGGAATCCCCAAACGATTTGCCGTAGCAATTAGCCGCTTTTGGAGTACTGGAACATCTTCTGCTGGCAATTCTACGCCTAAGTCGCCTCTGGCAACCATCACGCCATCACATAAAGCCAGAACTGCCTCCATTTGTTCAATGGCTTCATGTTTTTCAATTTTGGCAACCACTGGCACTTGTTTGCCCGTGCTGGAAATTAGTTCTTTAATTTCGATCATGTCCTGCGGATTGCGGACAAAGGAAAGTGCCACCCAATCTACACCTTGATCTAGACCAAACATCAGATCCTCTCGGTCTTTGTCGGTCATTGCCTTAATTGACAGGTAAACGCCGGGAAAGTTTACACCTTTATTGTTAGAAAGTTTACCAGGCACGGTGATGCGACAATGCAAATCACCTTTTTCTCGGTTAATCTCCTCCACGACCATTTCTACTCGTCCATCATCGAGGAGGATTTTTGCACCAACGGGGACTTCTTCGGCTAAATAATCGTAGGTGACGCAGCTAATTTCCTGCGTGCCTACCACCGGACGGTTTGTCAAGGTGAAGCGATCGCCTTTTGCCAAAACTATAGACCCGTTGTCAAACTTCCCCAAGCGAATTTTTGGGCCCTGCAAGTCTTGGAGAATGGCCACTGGCTGATTTAATTCAAAAGCGGTTTGCCGAATTAAGCGAATACTACGCTGATGGTCGGCATGAGTTCCGTGGGAGAAGTTTAGCCGCAGCGTCGTGGCTCCCGCTTCAATAATCGCCTTGAGCATTTCAGGACTGCTAGTGGCGGGGCCGATAGTAGCGACAATTTTTGTCCGGCGCAGAGAATCTCTTAATTGCATAGGGGCTGAAGTGAGGGAGCTATCTGGGAAGTCATCGTAACTTAAGTTGCATCTCCTTTTCAGTTACTGCTATATCAATAGATATAAGCAGTTAGAGAGGTTTTATGGGAGAGTGAGGGCTGTGGGATAGACTAGATATAGTACATCAATCTTGTATCCATCCTCCCAACGAAAGAGTTTATCCCATCAACTTTTTGCCAATTGCCATACCCCACTTATCAGTAAAGATTAAGTTCTTGTCTGGAATCATAGCGTTATTCATCTACTGATATGCAAAGCTGTGCATAAATATTGCTATACAAAAGGTTACAAAACTTTATTCTTCAGTAATATTTATCGTATATTCGTAATGTTTGATAAAGAAGGAGTCAATGTTAGAAATGATCGCATCGGAGGCACGAAAGCCACTGACAATCCCGCCAAAGGAATTTTTAGCGCCTCCTGGTGATTTTAATCCCACGCTATTGCTGTTTTTGGTAGCTGTAGCAATGCTGGTGTTATCTAACTTTGGTTACTGGCTGTGGGAATGGCCCCACTGGCTCTGCTTTAGCGTTAACACTATTGCGTTGCATTGTGCTGGGACGGTTATTCACGACGCTTGTCACCAATCTGCTCATCGTAACCGGGTGATGAATGCGATGTTAGGACATGGCAGTGCGTTGATGCTAGCTTTTGCTTTTCCAGTGTTTACGCGGGTGCATTTACAGCATCATGGCCATGTCAACCATCCCGAAGACGACCCAGATCATTATGTCTCTACGGGTGGCCCACTGTGGCTGATTGCAGTGCGGTTTTTGTATCACGAGGTATTTTTCTTTCAACGGCGACTGTGGCGGAAATATGAGCTATTGGAATGGTTCATCAGTCGCTTAATTGTCGGTATAATTGTTTATATATCAGTGCAATACCACTTTTTGGGTTACATTCTGAATTTTTGGTTTATACCAGCTTTTGTAGTGGGGATAGCACTAGGATTATTTTTCGACTATTTACCCCATCGTCCCTTTGCGGAGCGCGGTCGCTGGAAAAATGCTCGCGTCTACCCGAACCAAGTTCTCAATATTCTGATTATGGGACAGAATTACCACTTAATTCATCATTTGTGGCCTTCTATTCCTTGGTATAATTATCAACCTGCATACTATGTCATGAAGCCCCTGTTAGATGAAAAAGGGTGTTATCAAACTTCAGGATTGTTGCAGAAAAAGGACTTTTTTGAGTTTGTTTACGACATCTTTCTAGGAATTCGGTTTCATCATCAAAAAGAATAGAGTTTTTGTATACAGCGATGCCTAGGTTGGGCTGCGCCAACGCGTCAAAAATCTTTGATTTCAATAACCACACGTGGAGCGATCGCTGCTAGAACCTGCTAACACTGGGTATCAATGGAAGTAAATCAGCCAAATGTACAATAGCGATCGCGCCCCTTTTGTTTGGCATTGTACAGGGCTTTATCGGCTGAAGCGATGAGTGTATCTGGCTTGATGTCCAAAGTGGGTATTACAGAACTAATACCCAAACTAAGTGTGACGATATCCTTGATATCAGAGTTTGCATGAGGAATGGCCTGCTCGTGAATTGCTTGTTGAATACTTTCTGCTACTTTGATCGCTCCTACTAAGTCAGTATTGGGGAGTAGTACCGAAAATTCTTCTCCTCCGTAACGCGCTACTAGATCAGCAGGACGATGAACTATCTGTTGCACTGTTTGCGCTATTCTGATTAGACAATTATCGCCTCCAAGATGCCCATAGTAGTCGTTGTAAGATTTGAATTTATCAACATCCAATAAAATCAGTGATAGGGGTTGTTGTTCTCGTGCAAGGCGTTTCCATTCTGCTTGCAGTCGTCCATCAAAGCAGCGACGGTTAGCCACCTGAGTCAAACCATCTAGATTTACCAGTTGTTCTAGTTTCTGATTTGCATCTTCTGCTTTTTCTTTAGCAATTAGTAACTCTGCTGTTCTCTCCTGTACCCGTTGTTCTAGAGTTTCAAAAGATGTTTGTAACTGAAGTGCCATATTGTTAAACGATTTTGCCAGTTGACCTATTTCGTCTTTTGAGCTAATTTTGGCGCGGATATCTAAGTTACCTGCGGTAAACTGGAAAACTATATTGGTAAGGGAAATTATTGGCTTTGTTAGCACTTGCCCAATGGCAAAAGCAATGATTGTCACTACTGAAGCGATAATTGCAAATAGAAACATTGCGTCACGAATTTGCTTTTCCACAGGTGCTAGGGCAACAGCAAGGGGTTGCGCGAACAACACAGACCAAGGTTTATATTTTAAACGAGCGATCGCAATCAGATTAACCTGATTACCTGTTGCTGACAAAGATGTAATTAAATCCGACTGTTTATTATCCAATGCTTGCTTAAGTTTTGACTCATTAGTTGCCAATTCTTTGACAGGATAATTAGGCAAACGTCCTTCACGTTGCAGTTGATTTACAACATCGGCAGGCAGAGGGACAATTGATTTAAAAACCAGTTCTGATGTAGTGCTATGTGCCAGATAAATATTATGTTCATCTAAAAGAATAGCAAAGGATTTTGCCCCAGCCCGTTCAGTTTCTCTAGTTACTAACTGCTGAACAACAGTCGCATTGTATGAAACACGCAATACACCCAATATATCTCCCTTGGCATTGCGAACTGGACTGCTAAAAAACAGGGTAATAAGGTCAGGAATTGTCGGCGATCGCTTCATGCTAGAAACAAAAGATAACCCAGTTTCTAGCGGTTTTTTAAAATAATCTTCAACTGATTCATCTTTGCCAATATTCGGTGTTGTATATGTATCCAATACATTTTTCCCGTTTAAGTCGAGCAAAGAGTATGAGATAATGTTGAGCATATCTTTGCGACTGAGACGGATTAATGTTTCTGTCGCCAATTTCATTTCGGGACTGTGATCTCGCTGTTTTGGAGTTAGGCTGAGGTAGCGTGCCAAACCTGGTAAAATCGCCTCTACACGAACGGCATTGAGATTTCCATCAATAAAGGCATCTATTCTGTTAGCAGTTTCCTTAGCCGCCGCAGATAGGGCTTGTTTCGCGTTGTCAGTTAGTGCTTTTTCAGTTGTCTGTTTGTTGATAAATGACAATAACAGCAACGGAATCAAAGCAACAATCAGAAACGAAGTGATCAACTTTGTACGGATGCCGCCCAAAAGAGATTGCTTCATGGCTTTAAACTAGGAGGGAGGCTTCAAGAATGAAGAATTGAACAAAGTTTTTAGCTCAGGAATGCGCGTGACGTTTCCAGAGCGAATAAAAAAGTCTGTATATATCTTGGCAGTTTTGTAGATGGAGTTAGGGCTGCTAGATTGCAATAATTTTTGATTTTCACCTAAATCAATTAGGTTTACTCCCTCCAGAGAGATTGTATTGCTAGGAATTTTTAAGACTTTGCTGATGATAGCGTTTCCTTCCTGAACATTTGCTTTCCAGTAGTTTACTGCTTGCAGCCATCCTCGCACGAATGCACGAACATCTTCAGGGCGATCGCGGATTATCTCACCGCGAAAGACAATCATATCTAAAATCAAGCCAGGGGTTTCTTTGCTGCTAAATAGGATATGTTCCCCTAATTTTCTCGCTTCAGAAAGATGGGGTTCCCAAGTGTGTCCGGCTTGAATAGTATTATTTTTCAGACGTTGAGGAACTTCTGAAGCCTCTGACTTAACTAAGTTCACATCATCGCTGGTTAAGTTGGCAGTTTTCAACATCTCAGTTACGAAAACTTCGCTAAAACCGCCTAGATTTGCACCCAGCTTTTTCGCTTTCAAGTCAGCAACGGTTTTAATTTGTGATTGGGCGACTACTACATCTGCTCCTGTTGATTCATCTACAACCATCACGCATTGTATATCTGGATTTGTGGCGCTCAAGATGATAAAACTTCCCAAAGAATACATAGCACCATCATACTTACCCGCACTGAAATTTCCTTGTTCCAATTGGATGTATCGTTTATGAAGAATTAGTTCCACATCTACCCCTTGGGCTTTGAAGAATCCTTTCTCTTGGGCAATGATGGCTGGATACTCCCCAACAAAATATCCAGATGGTATTTTCAAGGGAGGGCGTTTGAATTCGATTGGTGCCCTCTGACAAGCAAATAGCAAACAGGCTGTAATGATAAAAATACCAGCGTATTTAAGTAATTTAAACATAGAATATTTGCTATTTTGTAATCATTGCCAGCTCAAATATTCCACTAAATTAACTATCTGTTCAAATTCAAATTAACAGGTAAAATTTTTAAATACTGGATGAAAAAAGTTCTGATTTTATGAATTCATCTGATTGATTTTATGACAAGATTACTATTTGCTTGTCAAGCAGTCTCACAGAAATGATTAATCATTTTTTGAAATATACAAATTGGGAGCATCCCAATGCAAAAAAATCTACTAAGATAATGAGTCGTCATTGCGTTCGCCTCTGGCGTTCCCGAAGGTATGAAGCGTAGAGCCTTCTCTTCTCTTTCAGAGACGCTAATGCGAACGAGAGGCTTGTCTGCGACACGCTACGCGAACTGCATAGCTTCGCTTAACGTGGTAGCGTCTCGTAAGAGAAGCAAAATGTACTCTTTATGATTCAATTTACACTTTTGACTTCACTACTGGCTGTGATGTTTGTAAAGACTGAGGCAAACTCCAGTCGGGACGCAAGCTAGCGGCATTGCGTAAATAAATATGATGAATTGAGGCGGAGGCTGGCAGATAGGCGTGGATTAAGAACCGAATGCAGCGCTGTAAGCTACCTTCTACGTGCATTTGCTGCACATCCAACATCGCCACATTATCCCAACCAGGACGCGCTCTAGCGATCGCAGCTGGAAAAATCGCATCCAAATCGCGTGTCACTGAGAAAGTCACACTAATCATGTCTGTCGGCTGAAATTGATTCCGATTTTCCAATTCATCCAGTAGTTCTGTAACTACCTCTTGAATTACCTCAACAGTATTTTCTGAAGCAGTTGTTGCTCCACGAATAGCCCGCATTTGCCACTCCACGCCAAAATCCTCCTAAAAAGATAAAAGTTAGGAGTTAGAAGTTAGGAGTTAGGAGTTAGGAGTTCAAACTCTCAACTTCTCACTCCTAACTCCTAACTCAAGCTAGGGTCGATATAACCACAGAGGTAAACCACTAGTAGAGACTTCAAATTCGAGCCAATCAATTCCAGATCGAATTCCTGATGAAACCTGACGACTTCCTGGTAGAAGACGACTCAATAAGGGTTTACGTTCTTCTAGGGTATAGCAGAGAGTTTTTTCCGGATCAAGTCCGACCAGTTCTGCTGTCCAGCGACGGGCATCTTCTTCAGTGCCCAGGCGATCTACAACACCCAATTCTAGGGCTTGCTGTCCAGTAAAAATCCGACCATCGGCGAAACTTTTTACAGCTTCTACTGTTAAAGAACGGCCATCAGCTACCGTTTGGACAAACTGCTGATAACTTGTGTCAATCAACTCTTGCAAGATGTTTTCTTCTGGTTGAGTCAGCTGCCGATCAAAAGCCAAAATGTCTTTGTAAGGGCCAGACTTAATTACCTGGAAGGAAACACCGATTTTTTCTAGCAAGCGTTCCAAGTTATTGCCACGCAAAATCACACCAATACTACCCGTAATTGTACCTGGGTTAGATACGATGTGTTCTGCTCCCATGCCGATGTAGACACCTCCAGAAGCCGAAATATTGCCAAAGCTAGCGACGATTTTAATTTTTTCGCGCAAACGCTTCAGGGCGCTGTAAATTTCTTGAGAATCTCCGACTGTACCTCCAGGGCTATCGATCCGCAGCAATAATGCCGGAAATTTTTTTTCTTCTACAGTTTTCAGTGCTTCTAGGACGCGTTTGCGAGTCGCACCGGCGATCGCACCAGTAATTTCAATCCGCGCAATTTGTTTTCTAAACTTGGGCTTAAACGGCCAAACCATGAGCTGTAAACATTCCTCGTAATAAACTCAATATAAGATCCCCAGAGGTCAGACGACCTTCTTTGCTCTGTTAAGAAACATGAGCAGGCATTATGTTTATCAGGATTTTAAGGAAGTTTTTATATTTTGCAGTGAGTTTTATTTGATATTCTCGATGAATACTAATAAATTCCTTAAAGATTGCAGCCAACACAAAATGCCAAACTCTAGTTTAGCGTCCAATGTGGTTGTTTAGCACAGACTATTTTAGCTATTTTGCATAATTCAAAGTTTCAAAGCCCTTAGTTTACTAGCTTTTTGACTGTTTTAGGATTGGTTTACTACAGTCGGGCATACGGAACATTTATTAGTAATTAATAACTAATAACTAATTAACAATAAGTATTTAATTAGTAATTTCGGTACTCAATTTAATGAATAAAATTTCATTCAGCAACACTAATCCCTGTTTAGGTTAAGACAAGTAATACTTTCATTTTGGGAAATCTCAATTTTTCCTCTCTTGTACAGCCCATGAATACCTGACGAAGACTATTCACATCATTCAGGAGTCTATTCGTAAAATTTGATACCGATAGTAAACATAAGTATCAAACAGTGACCCGACGAAACTACAGGTCAAGCTAATTACAAATAATCCACGCAGGGGAGTCCCACTGCCAAAGGTGGCGAGAAAACGTATAATCTCAGTGGCGATCGCCTCAGTTAACTCTTGTAAACCCGGAAAGGAACCCATAAGGGATAAAAGGAGCAGTCCACCGCCAACGAAGAAGATGGGAGCGACAAAACTAAATATGATCGTCAGTAGTAAGGAGCGGAGAAAGTTAATGAAAATAGTCATTTAGGACAAACTCCGTGAGTAGAGATGACAATAGCTAGATAGCGGTTTGTCATTTTCTACAATACGTGCGATCGCTCCTAAGCAAACAATCTGTCAAGAATCTTAAGTTTTCATTAAAAGAAATGGCTACCAGTTACAACACGTGCTGGGGATATAATAAAATGTCTTAAATCTCTAAAAGCCTTGCAAAATAAAGGTTTAAAATAAGATTAACACCTATTTATTGGTTTGCAGCACCTTTAATAATAGCTTTCTTTCCTGAGAGCATTTTTAATCTAAGTTAATATTCAGCCTCTTTGGGAGCAGGGAGTTAGGGGGATGAAGGAGCAGGGGAAAAAGAACTATTGACCAATGCCCAATTCCCAATTCCCCATTCCCTATCCCAACGACTTCCGCTATTCTTAAGGCAGTTACCGAGTTAGCTATAGAACATTGAACCAGACTACATCCAAATCCAGTTTAGGAGAATGGAGCCAGCGATTGCTGGCAGCGATTTTTCTGGGTGGGCAAGTACTAGTTCACCTATTGAGGGGCAAAATCCATCGGCGCAACACCTTAGAACAAATGGCAGCAGTTGGGCCAGATTCTCTATTTATTGCCCTATTGACGGCTATTTTCGTCGGCGCAGTGTTTACCATTCAAGTGGCACGAGAATTTATCAACTTTGGTGCAGGAAACATTATCGGGGGGGTGCTTTCTATAGCGTTAACACGAGAACTCTCTCCCGTGTTAACAGCAGTGGTTTTGGCAGGGCGAGTCGGTTCTGCCTTTGCAGCCGAAATCGGTACCATGCGAGTCACAGAACAAATCGATGCCATGTTGATGTTAAAAACAGATCCAATCGATTATCTGGTTATTCCCCGCGTTATTGCTTGCTGTTTAATGCTACCGATTTTAACCCTCCTGTCTTTGATAACAGGGATGTTCGGAGGATTCATAATTGCAACAAATGTCTATAACCTATCTGATACGGTATTTCTAGACTCAGCCCGTAACTTTCTTGGGATCTGGGATATTATTAGCGCCATGCTGAAGGCATGTTGCTTTGGGATTTTAATCGCCGTAATTGGTTGCAGTTGGGGATTGACGACAACAGGAGGAGCCAAAGGAGTAGGACAGTCAACCACAACTGCTGTTGTGACTGCCTTGCTAATTATATTTGTTAGCAACTTCTTTCTTTCTTGGCTAATGTTCCAAGGACTTGGCAGTGCATTTTTGAAAGGCTTATAAAAGTGAGAAGTGAGTATTTAGGAGTGAGGAGTTTTAACTCATCACTCCTGTAGAGAAGCGATTAATCGCATCTCTACTTCTGACTTCTAAAATAAGAGATATGTTTACTAATAAAGCAGGATTCAAAACTGTGACCAGTTCATTTGCTCCTAACTCCACATCAACTGTGGAACTCAAGCCTAGTTACAATATACCTATAGTGTTGGTGATTACCGCTATTCCACTACTGTTGGTACAACCGTGGATAGGCGCTGTTTTCACACTGTTTGGCTTATTTCTCATGTTTCAGGCGTTAACGCTGCGTTTGCAATTTACCGTCACCAACTTAGATATTTACAGAAATGAAAAATTGATTCGGCGCTTTCCCTACCAGGAATGGCAAAACTGGCGGATCTTCTGGAATGGAGTCCCCATTTTGTTTTACTTTAAAGAAATTAAAAGTATTCACTTTTTGCCGATTTTATTTGACCCCAACACCTTGAAAACTTGCTTAGAACAACGTTGTCCGCGTATTTAGTGCTGAGTGCCACGAGTGCTGAGTCCTTTTGATCTAAACTCATAACTCAGCCCTCATAACTCAGGACTTTTATGGCAGGTTAATTGTAATATTTCTGAAAGCTATTTATTCGCGTCATAGGAATTACACTATTGTTTATGAACCCAGAGGCATCTCAAACCCCAGAACCAATTGATGAGCGGTTGGCAGAAAAAGAAGAGCAAAACAATGCAGTTGAACATCCAGTCAATCCATCTGTTGAGTCAGTGGGAGAAACAGGAGGCGTTAGCTCATCAGAAAACTACGCAACTTTTGAGCCACTCATCTCCAATGCAGAAGTGGTAGATACTACAGTAGAGCTAACAGAAAATTCAAATGGCGAGTTTGTAGCGCAGTCGGAACCAGTATATACCGCACTGGGGTCAGAAATAGAATCAGAAAATCATTCATTATATGTAGAAGCAGAGCAGCGAGTAGCAGAGTTGCAAAACGCTGAAGCAGCCCTCAAGGAAGAAATAGTTAAGCTGCAAGCTTCTTATAAAAACCTTCAGGCACAAGTGAGTGAAACTCAAACCTCACTGGGACGACTTGTGCAAGAGTCGTTGGTACAGTTAGAACAACGCAAACAAACCCTGCAAATTTCTGTAGAACAACTAGAACGCCGTCAAGAACGTATCCGCAACGAGATGCGAACCACTTTTGCTGGTACATCCCAAGACTTGGCAATTCGGGTGCAGGGTTTTAAAGACTATCTCACGGGTAGCTTACAGGATTTAGCCGTTGCTGCCGAACAGTTGCAACTAACACCAACTGTGGTGGAACGAGAAAAACCTGCTGTAAAAGAGGCTAAACCTGTTGAACCCCAATCTGGAATACCGCAATTTGCCCAACAGCAGTTTCAAGATACTACAAAGCAAATTCGCCGCCTAATCGACCAATACCGCAATAAACCAGATTATTACGGCCCAGCATGGCAACTACGCCGAACCTTTGAACCAATCCATGCAGAGCGAGTCTCGAATTGGTTTTTTACCCAAGGGGGACGGGGTGGTTTGCGGACAATGGGTAGCCGCTTACAGAATATTCTGATTGCCTCAGCTGCAATTTCGATATTACACAAGCTGTATGGCGATCGCATTCGTACTTTAGTTTTAGCTAATACACCAGAGCGATTAGGTGAATGGCGGCGTGGCTTACAAGATTGTCTGGGAATCGGTCGCCCAGATTTTGGCCCAGACCGGGGTGTAGTATTATTTGAGGCTTCTGATGCTCTCGCTCAGAAAGCAGACCGATTGACGAAAGCCAATCAACTGCCCTTAATTATCATTGACGATTCAGAAGAGCAAATCAGTTTGTCACTGCTGCAATTTCCTCTGTGGTTAGCTTTTGCTCCTGACCCCAAAACCGTGAGAAACTATGATGATGACTTTTAATTAGTCATTGGTCATTGGTCATTGGTCGTACCAATTCTGTGTAAAACTGGACTTTATTTATGTAGAGGCAATTTATGAATTGCCTCTTTAGTATGTAGTTATCTTCTTTCAAGAAATGGAATTAAAAGGTATTTCTCTAGATTTTTAAATTTTATTATGGCTATCTGGTTAAGTCTGTGCGGCGTAATAGTGCTTATAGCTTACCTGCTGGGTTCCTTTCCCACTGGGTATATTGCTGTGAAGCAGTTAAAGGGTATCGATATTCGGGAAGTTGGTTCAGGTTCCACTGGCGCAACTAATGTGCTAAGAACCTTGGGGAAAGGGCCAGGAGCATTCGTTTTAATACTTGATTCCTTAAAGGGAGTATTAGCGATCGCTCTAGTTTACTGGTTATTCAAGTTTGCCTCTAGTCAAAATTTTATCCCTCCAACGATAGATGCACAAGTGTGGCAACCGTGGGTAGTAACCTTCGCTGGGTTAGCTGCCATTCTGGGACATAGTAAATCAATTTTTTTGGGCTTTACTGGTGGTAAATCTGTTGCTATCAGCTTGGGGATTTTATTGGCCATGAGTTGGCAGATAGGTTTAGGAACAGCCGGTGTGTTTGCCGTCGTTGTGGCGATATCGCGGATTGTTTCTCTGAGTTCAATTGTAGGTGCGATCGCTGTTTCCATTTTCATGGTAATTTTGCATCAACCGTTACCCTATATTCTTTTTGGGATTGCCGGTGGATTATATGTAATTTTGCGCCATCGCACTAATATTGAACGACTGTTTGCTGGTACCGAGCCAAAAATTGGGCAAAAGGTAGCGACAGAACCAGAACAAACTGCATAATTTACCAACCGCAAATAGATATATTTTGTCCCCAGCTTCAGCCAGGCTTAAGTTTATGAATTAACGTTCCCTTTCATTAAACGGTGGATGAGGCGGCAAGGCCAGAAAAAAGCTCCACAGATACTTACTGAAGCGATAGCGGCCACAACTCGCAAAGTAGAATTGGTTCCAGTGGCAGACTCTGAAGGGTGAGCTTGTTGTGTACTTTTAGCTAGTTCTGGCACTGAACGAGATAGCTGGCTGGCTGTACTCACCCCTTCTATTGCGGCTCCAATTAGATAAGCTACTAGGGCGATTACTAGCCAGTGATTCATAATATTCAACTGTTTGAACTCTGAGCGTATGCTTGGCAGTGAGCAATCGATTTCTCGCGCTAATGATTGCCGCCTTGCCCGAAGGATAACCGACCTTCAGCCGTATCACGAATGAGAGGCAGTTTGGATTTTATATAAGTATTAAGGCTGCTATCTGCCTGGGCATCAAGAACCTGCTTCGCTTTTAACTGCTGGAGGAGTAATTGTACTAAAGCAGCATCGTCAAAATGGAGCAGGGTGTTGACCTGGGTAGACTCAATTACAGCCCAAAGCTGTTGCATCATTTTCGCAGTCACCATGAGTCTGTAACCTCTTAAGCTTTTCTTTATAATTACACAGATTTTGAATTTGTGCTTGATTTTTATCTGAAGAATTATAAAGATGTCGGCTTAAAATGCTTGATTAAGTAAGTTGGGCGTAAATAATTGTCGTTGGGATAAGGCAATAGGTAAAAGGTAAAAGGCGATAGGTATAAGGGTTTTAGCCTAGTTAATTTTTATTTACATAGTTTGATTTTATTGTGACAACTTACTTAAGCCAATATGGTTAAGTTATAGCATTTTTCAATTGATTGAAATACAACGCTGCTCATTCATAATTCTTTACCCTAATAGCGGTGTATTGCGGTTCTCAATTGTATGGAATACAGAGCTAACAAAAATATACCTAACCCTTGTAGCCTCTCTTCTTTTAGAGTTGCCCATTAAAGCAAGAATTTTAGAAAGCCACAATGCAGATATCCGTAAGCATCAGCACTTTTTGTCAAAGCTAAACTTCAGTCGTTGTTGAGTGCTACTTTTGAAGTTTATCGTGGAACTTTCGCACAAGCTCCTTCTTGACCAGAAGGATCGGAAAAAATTGCTAAAGTGTGATATTCAGGATTATCTGTCCCATAAATCACTCGAAAAGTATATAGCTTATTTCTACCTTGCGCTTCGGTAACAACTGTTAAAAGTGTATTCTTAGTAAGAGGAAGTCCAGGAATATTTAGCTTTTTAATTCGTCTGAGTTGAATTACATTTGCTGCGGAGTTTTTACAATCTCCTATATTAGTATTAGCTTCTTGACCAAACTGCATACATACAGGGCCATCAAAATCTAGAGTTACTTGTGATGGATCGTTTAACCAAACTTTTTTAATTACTTCTCCAGATGGAATAAAACTTAAGTTTGTTCCTTGTTGATACCAAATCTTGATTGTAGGTATTAGTCCACCTAAACCCTGCGCTTGACAGGAAAATATGGAACGCAGAACAGCATTATTAGCACCAGCACGTCCTAGCAACAATAACATAGCAACCGAGAAAATTAAGGAAGCTAGAGGTAGGAAATAAGAATTACGTGAGTTATTTCCTGACAAGTAAATATTCTTTTTCATGGTTGCAAATTAGGAGATTGATAGAACAGGTGAAGATAGGGAAGATGGCAAGAAAACTAATTACTTAATTACCATTACCCAATGCAAATTTAAAATTGGTATAAATCCTACCTCTTAAAACTGAGTTACTTGATTAACGTATATTTCAATATTTGTACCGGCTGGCAAAAACCAAATATTCGTTTGCTGGGACATTTGGGCGATCGCCTGTTGATTACGTTGGGCAATTTGGGGGACTACAGAGTTCAAACCACCTTCTACAACCCCGGCTGCGATATCGCGTCTGTTTTTAGTGACAGTAGTAAGAGTTGTGCTGCTACTGGTGTTGCCGTCAACGGTAGTTTGTGAAGTAAGTGGTTGCAGTTCAGTATCACTACGATTTATTAACTCTGCTGCTTTCCCAATACCTCCCAAAACGAATAGTCCTAAATCCATCGATGCTATGGACGAACCTTGACTGGGAAATTTATTTGCGATTAAAGGTTGACCTTGGGTAGCGCGAATAATAATTGCATTGTTAGGTAAGCTTCGTTCTATGGGGTTGCCATTATTTTGCGAGACAACTTTGACTACGTTCATCTGCAAAAGACCTTGTTCGGAGAGGGAGCTAATTTCAGCTAGGAATTCGGTATTTGCAGGTAGAGCGATCGCACCATCGGTAGACTTTAGCGGTTCTTTCAATCGAACCACAAATACGTTTTTCTGTTCACCTGTATCACCACCACCACCGCCTGACTTGGTAGTTTCCCCAAATATTGCCGTCGCCAACACAGCTTTGGCACTACTTCCTACTGCTACAGAATTTTGTCCCTGCTGTTGCCCTTGACTGACTAGAGGAGCAGGAGTTTGCTGTTGTGGAGTTTGCTCAGGATTGGGGTTTGGTGTTTGTTGCTGCGGCTGTGGATTGTTTGGAGGTTCAGAAGCCGCTACCGTGTTATTAGGTTGCTCGTTGGCATTGACTTGACCATAGCTACCTAACTTTGATAATTTTGTCCACTCTTCTAATGGATTTGGTGGAGCTGGTGGAGTTATATTAACTACGGGTTGAGTATTTGGCTTCACAACTGGTAGTTGGGGTGATGGCAGTTGAGAAGCAGGTACTTTAACAATGCGCTCAACTGTCACTGTTCGAGGTGCGTAAGCTATTGGTGGGGGTGTTGGGATCACTTTCTGTGTACCTCTAGAAGAAATTGATGGTTCTCGTAAGGCTACTTTAGGCGTTGATTTGGCAATTCTGAGTTGTTGTTGGGCGGCTCTTACCAACTGTGCTTGTTCAGTCAGGGCTAATTTCGTTTTCAGACTATCTACTTCGACTGCTAGCTGTTGAGAGGTCGATTCATTAATTGGTTGCTCACGTACAGGCGGGGAAACAATATTTTTTGGCTTCTGATTGCTGCTACCCATCAACTGGGATAAAAACACACCACCCACCAAAACGATCGCTAAAGTAGCAGCCCCTACCAAGCCTAATTTTGCAAAGGGATTAGATGAGAGGGGTTGCTTAGTCTGAACTTCTTGTGGTTGATAAGGAGACTCTTGCGGCATTGCAGAGTCTTCCAATCCTTGAGGATCGCCAGAAGAAGATTCTTCTTCAAAGCCGACCAACCTTGATATCCGTGATTCCCAATCAAAAGATTCTACTTCTTGTTGGCGATCGTCTGTGGTTAGAGCAAATCCATTTTGAGGAGGCGTTTGGGCAGGAATTGAGTATCGAGTCATGGTAAAGCTTGGTTGGGATTTCCAGAACAATTTTTATCTTGGATTTCACAGACATTATAAATTTCTAATCTGGCTTCACCAAGGCGGTAAGCTGCGAAGTGCGTCGGTAGTGGCGCATTTGGTAGTGAAGTTGCTGGTTCATCTATTGCTCTGACTAAAATTTGTTTATTAAACGAAACTGATTTTCCCAACCTATCATAACCGCTAAAAATTAATTGATTGGCAAACATCTCTACTTTCCAGTTTCCCTTACTGATTTCTGTTGGTTGAGAAATTTTTTGGATGACTAATACATTCTCAGTTCCTCTACTAACATTTTCAAATTGACTATCTGGATTTAAATTAGTAATTTCTGACTTAAGTTTTTGTTTAAAATCATCAGCTACCAGTTGAGAAGTAATTTCCCAGACCTGTGTAGGTGGTTGTTGTTGTGACCAGTTAAGCATTAAGCTCATCGTTTCAGCCACAAAGCGCCGAATAGCCTCTGGCTGTCGCTCTAAATTTGGTTGAGCATCTACTGTGATAGTGCGACCATCAACAAGTTGTACCAAACTTCGAGGTGTAAGTTGCCGACTTAACTGTTGTAACATAGACCCATGAAATATTAGTAAAAGCAAGGTTAATACATGTAAACCAAATGTTCCTACTGCCAAGAGTGGTAATGGGCTATTTCTCTTATTTTCTGGTTTAAGTAATTGCATTAATAATTGATTATATAAATTGAACTATGACTCAGTGAATTAAAAATCTCTTATTTTATAAAGCTATCAGAGGTTTATCCAGCACTGCATTGCTTTAAATTATCTTCGTTAAGGTTGTTATACCCATCTAGCAAACATAAATTACGAATTTCATAAATTTCTAGTTTATCAGTGCGGACACTATAAATTGCTTTTTGCAAGTCTGTGCCGTTGTTGGCTTGGGGATTACCAAAATAATCTACTGCACGGACAAGGAAATCTTTGTTAAAAGGAGTGACGATTTTTTCACCACCAACTCGATTTTTTTGAATTAAGTCGGCTACCATCCCCACTCGCCACTTACCTGGTGCAATTTGTTTTGGTGGATACACTCGCTTAATAATTAATTGTGATGTCATAACTTGGTTAGGATTTTCCGAGAAAACTTCTGGCGGGGTCATTTCTGCAACTGTGCTTAAGAAACCTTTGCGAAAGTCTTCTGATAAGGCAAAACTTGCTATCCAAGTGCTAGTACTAATTTTTTGGCTACTACCTTGGGGTGTTCTAATTAGAATTCCTAAATCTGCTTTAGGATTTGCAACTTCTTCGATATTTTGTGGTGGTAAGGTTCCCGACCAGGTAAACATTGAGATCATCGTTTTGCTGATGAATCGACGGATTGCTTCTGGTTCTCTTGCTAAATCATCAATATTGCCTACTGGTTTACCATCTATTAATTGCACAAAGTTGGGAGGTTTTCTCAGACTAAGTTGGCGAATATTTAGCCCTTGAAATATGAATAAAAGTAAAACTAATACATGTAAACTGAAGGACGCGATCGCAAAGATTGTCAAAACACTTCCCGTTCTTTGTCTTTTTTCTAGTAGACGCACCATTTATTCATCTCCTCCTGCAAAAAACTTCAGCCATTATATATGATGATTTGCGTATAGTCGGCAGTCGGGAAAATAGCCAATACTTAGAATAGATTCTTCTTTGAAAATTTTGAGTTGCTTATATCCTCTCCTTCACTAAAGAAGCCGTATTGCTAATAGCACTGAAGACTGCAAAACCGCCAGCCGCAGCTACAAGTAAGGATAAAAGTGGTGCTAAAATCCCTAGAAAAATAATAAACCACATTAAATCTGGATCAACATTAGCATCTTGACCTGGCCCATTGACAATAACTGCGGCAGTCAGTACCGCAATAATATTGAATGAAATTTTGGCGATTCCAATAGATAAAAATCCAGTCAGCCATGCGAAGATTGGTTTCCCCGCGACAGGTAGTAAAGACCCACCTACAGCTATTGGCCCTAAAGCTGCTATCAGCAACATCGTAGCTTCTATCAAATTCTGGAAGGCATACTGTAACGAAACTAAAAAGTTTTTGATACTCGTTTGCACTGTAGAACCTAATAAAGAATTAAATGAGGTTTCTGATACAATCCCAGTGCCATATCTAATATTATCTACTTTAGTTTGTAGTCTAATTATCCAATTTTTATTTCCATATATATCTCTATATTTTTGCCAAAGAATGTTAACTTTCTCGGCAGCTTTCACAAAGCATTGACTTTGTTGTTCGCCAGTCAGTGATTGACAAGGACGCAGCAAAGAGCCAGCTACTTCTTCGGCAACACTCATATTCAGTGCTTGCTGGTACATTTTGTCTGCGTCTGCTGATACCACGACTTGCTGATTCACAGTGTTTAGAAAATTCCGCACTCCTAGTGTCAGATTAGAAAGAATACTTCCATTGGCTGAATTACTTAAGAGAATCACCACAATAAAAGGCCAAATTAAAGCTGATATGGGACGGGTATATTCATAGGATAGTAAGTCTTTGAGGAATTGTATCATGAAAAACAACAGGGTTCCTACCGCAAAAAAAATACCCAGATTTGTCAGCGCTCCATACAAGTTATTACTGCTGTTGTTTTGTAATAAATCTAGCCATTGCTTATCCCAACCTTCGGCAATACTTTGAGAGGTTGCGGCACCATTATCAAGAATCTCATCAATGCCTACTTGGGCAAATATTTGTTGAATAGCAAGTTGCATGTTCAGTTAAGTAACTGTCTTTTAAAAAAAAGTATTTTCTAGAATCAGAATAATTGAGATTTCTCAATTTTAAATTTCAATTATTCAGCTTTCTGCCAAACAAATCTAGTTGAGAAGTTGCCCGCAAAAGTCTCGCGGCTTCGGTTGATGTTTCTACTCTTCGAGCGCGATTTGTCTCTTCTGCCTGCTGAGAAATATTTGCCAAGTTTAAATTCGAGTATTGCAAAGACTGATTATTTTGTAATGTCTGAGCAAATGTTTCAGCTACGATTTTCGATTGTTCTTGTTGGATTTTAATGGTTTCTTGGTTGGTAGTTAACAATGCTAATAAGCCCTGACCTAGTAAATTGTCGGCAATACTTATAACCTGTTTAGCAGCTGTATCAATACCAGTACTCTCTAATTTATTCTTAAAGCTATTAATCTGGTTATCGGCATCGTTTGATCCGGCAATATCTTGTAGACTTCTCTCTGTATTTTCTAACTTTGATTTTGTCCGAATTTGTCCCTTTTCACCAAGAATCCCTACCGCTACTCCACGGGTAATTACCCGATTAAGTTCATTACTAACTAAATTTCCCCGCACTGCTGAATTATTCTCAAAGCGACCCGCTCTTGAGTCGGAATTAGAAGAGTAGAGAATCAAATTATCACGAACTCTTTGCCCAGCGATAACAGGGTTAGGTATATTCAATTCTCCTCTGGCATTACTCAGAGCATTTTGACTCTGTACTTCTACAGGCTTTAAGTTGTCGCTCAGATTATATTGAAGGTAGTTTTGCAAATCTGTGGAATATGATTGAAAATCAGTCCAAACCTGGCCTAATGCGCCCGTCTGAATTTGTGCCATTGCTGGTAGGATTGCCAAAGATAGCAATGTCAAAGTAAAAATGGTAGTTTTTCTCATATTTCTGTACCTGAAAAAGGTAGATGCAATTAAGTTTGCTGTAAGTAGGATTTAGAGATTTACAAGAAAGTTGCAAAACAAAATTAAATTCTTGTAGGTTGGGTAATATGAGCGCCCATTGCGGTGAATATCTTGTCCGCCTTTGCTTACGGGCGACGGAGATGTCCATGATAAACTCCACGATTAACTACTACGTAAAGTAGCCACTAACTGGCGTGCAAAGGCAGAAATTGCTTCATATTTATTGTTGTGGAGTTGCATCATTTTACTCCGGGCAGTTTGTTCAGATGGGTTATTAGCAACTGCTGCCAATTGTTCATAACCTGGATAATAACGACAGAATGTATAAATACCATTATCATCTAATAACCATTGGCTATAGACACCTTCTTTGCGGGGAAAAAAGCTTTCTGAAGCATTACGAGAAATAATGTTGCGGGGATATTTTAAGATATCTGCAAAACTATCCACTGCAACTGGTTGAATCCGTCCAATCAGTCGTGTTGTCAAGTTTTGCAAAATTTTAGATGCAGCTTTAGATTTGGCAATGGTATCAGGATCTTGTCCTGATAAGATGACTCTGATACCTGCTTTAGCACCGTTGGCACAAATTCTGCCAACCAAGTCAGAGATTTGCTCGAATTCAAATAAAATTGGTGCTTCGTCAATAAAGAATATAGAAGCTGGACTACTTAATGCCCGTCGTAATGCTGCTGAATAGGCACTCAAGGATAGTACGGCTGCATCTTCACTATCTGATAAGTTTCTCAGAGCAAAAACTAACAGTTGTGCATCAGTAGGAAAGCTAGATGGTGCAGAAATAGCTTGTCCCACTCGACTAGAGAGCCAAAACCGCAAGCGTAGCTGAATTTGACTCAGAGCGTCTTCTACTCTGCCACTTAAAGAATCTAGCTGCAAGTATTCTGGCGAGCAGAAATAGAGAAAATCTTTTAAGGTAGGGGTTTTCTGCCAAGCCAGAGTGCCGAATCCTCCCATCATCGCCTGTCGATATCGCTCTTTGATGCCCTCATCTGTAAAGAAGGCTTCTAAAGCTAGGTTGAGTAGCGATCGCACTGTTTGCGATAAAATTTGACTTTCAGTGGACGATCCTAAAACCATTGTCATTAAAGCTGATTCTAGGAAGGCGGTATAATCGTTAAAGCGATCGCGCTGTTGTTCTGGTTCTAGCGATCGCAAATCTGGCTGTTCAAATAAGTTATTTGATTGTTTGGAAATATCAAAATAGGCTCCATTCCCCTCCATAAACTCTGTGTAGTCTGTGAAAGTTGATGTACCATCAGGTTTAGGGAAATCTAACGCCACTACAGGAATGCCATGTGCCAATGCCTGAGTTAAAATCCCTGATACCAACACAGATTTACCAGCACGAGTTGTCGCAAACAAAGCTAAGTTTTTGTGTTGATTAAACAAATCTAAATGTACGGGTGTTCCGCCTTCTTCGGCAATCAATTCAAAGCCTTCTTTATCGCCCCGTTTAGTTAAAACTAAAGGCATTAATCCGGGAACTTCACTGGTTAAATATAGCTGACGACGGTTAAAGGGTGTTGCTAATAAACCTTCCCAAACTATCGGTAGAGTTTGCAGCCAAATTTTCCAGGCATATTCAGTTTCCCTAATTACCCTTGCTGGACGTTGAAAGCAGTTTTCAATATACCTTGTTGCCTCATCTAATTTTTCGACAGTTGGACGGTGTACCAAAATAGCAATACTCGTATAAATCGGAACTGCACCTTCAAATAATTGTTCTTGCGCCGCTACCGATTTTTTCAGCTTCAACTGAGCGTTGACATCAATGGTTTTACTTTTTTCTTGAGCCATGATTGTCGTCATGTTTGACTGCTTCAGCACTCGTTGCAAAGTCGTTTTTACCATTGCTGGATTTGCGGCAGTCAACTCACAAAAAATCTCTGTATCTACTACTCGTTCTCTAGCCAACAGTTCCCATAAATATCGTAGTTGGGAAGATTTATTTGGCCAACCTCCGGGTTTTTCGAGAAATGACAGTGCGCCAATATAACGATTGTTAACATTAACCCAACGGCGATCGGCACAAGGTACGCTAGACTCCATCAGCAAAGTTGTGCCGTGGATATTGTCTATCAGCAATTTAGTACTAGCTAAATCTGAATTAACTTCCTCATGCAGTCCTTGTTCATCTAAGGTCATCAACTGAGGAATCTCTATTGCCTCTGTATCATTAAACCTTTTCCAGACCTCTTTCCAGAGTTCATCTGCTGTCAAAGGTTTGATATCCAATCCCATTTGGTTAGATAAAATCTGTTCCCAGCGCAGAAAACCCTGCTTATAAGCATTGGTGATTAGGGTTTCGATGCGCTGATTTTCTACTTCTGAGAGTTCACCTTTGAATTTCAACCACCATGCTTCAGCTTTGACTAAAAGCTTCTCTATCCAATCATCTGCATGTTGCGAGTTAGATTCAATGGTGTAAGTGACATAAATCCTCAAAAATTTTGGCTTCCGAACACCAGAAACAGTCAGTTCTTTGACTCTGGCTCTTTCTGCCATCAACAAGTATTTGATATCTCGTGATGGCGCATTTTTGATTAGTGATGCTAATTCTTTTTGGCGCTCTTTGTCGGAACTAAAAGATCCCAAATGCAGCGTCATTCTTTCACCGCTAGGGATATCTTTTAATCCAGCTTCAATGTTATTAAAAAGTGTATCGATTTGTTCGGGTCTTAAAGTAGTATGAATTCCCTTACAGTCAAAACCAAAAACAAAGCAAAACCGATCTTTTTGAGTGCCTTTTGTCAAAAGGTACGCGCCAATATCGCGTCCATTCAAGGCGACACGTAACATTGTCGCCAAGTGTAAAGCATCTTCAAATGGTGTTAATCTACTTTCGTTTCCGGCTATGCCGACGCTTTGTTTTCCGATTTTTTGCTTCATGGTTAACTTCCAGTAAGCTTTGATAACGAGCAAAGCCTCTTGTCCAAGCGGGAACGCCAATAAATTTACTTAAAAAACTCCAACTCCTACCACCAGTTAAAATCCACCAGGTTCCTATTCCCCAACCAGTCATTAGTACTGTCCACAACCATTTTTGAAACTCTTCTTGGAAAAGACCCCCAAAAATCCCATTGATAATAAAGTAGGATGCTAAGGCAATCACCGTCCAAGGAAGAATTTGATCGGCAGGGATGGGCCCTAGAGAAGGTTGGCTTCCCAGAACCTGATTAACTGGACGAAATTCTTGTTCCCGCTCTTGAGACATTTGAAATATCTGAATTATTTACTGCTATCGCCAATTACAAAGCGTGTGAGTACATCAGCAATAGTAACAGCAACAACGACTAATAGGGGAGTTCTGGCTATGCTTTGCCAATCTTCATCTTTACGCACTGCGTTGATCACACCAACCAGGGAGATTGCAATATATAGTAAGTAAATCGCCCGCAACACATTAAATATCAAACTTACAGCTGTGTTGCTACCACCACTATTGGTTGTTGAACCATCACTTAAGGTTTTTTTGAAAAACTTTTCAGCTTCCCCAAAAAACTGTGCTTGGGCAGGGGCTGCAAAACAGTCTAACCAATAAAAACTCAGGATGATGGCTGCTGCTAGAATTTGCAATAATATTAGCGATCGCCTGGGTAAATGAAACTGCTGCCCAATTTGCTGGGTGATGAGTGCAATTAAACTACCAACGAGTAAACAAAAGAGCAGGATAGGACTTTTTAGGCTGATAACGCTTACAAGTACAGCACAAGCAATCAAAAAAGGTATAGATTCAATCAGAATGAATAAACTGGATTTCAGTCCTAGTCTTAACTTATGAGATCCTTTGACAGCGCTACCATTTAAAGCTTTGAAAAAGTTTCTCTTGTGAGAACTTTGTCTAGACATTTGCTAATTTTCCTATGGTGTACTTGAGGGCTAGTTGTCTAAAAGTTTACATCTACTTAGAACTTAACATGATTGAACATTCATTTGTAATAGAATTATGAAGTTCGTAGTAAAGTCTTACATTATATACAAACTATTAATAATTTAAATTAATAAAATATTAATTTTGGTTTAATAAGGTAAGTATGCATGGTTTGAGAAACTAGGTTTCAAGCTTTAAACCATAACTGCCATAGTTCTCCTAAACTCTTTCTATATCAGTGCTTTTGCCTCAATTAGAGGCTGGGGAATCCAGTAGAAACGCGAGCCAATGCTTGAGCGCGTAGTTACAAGTTCTATAGAAAACATTTTATTCCTCCAAGTAACCTTTTTGTGAGGTGTTATCTTTTTCTTGTATATTACAATTTACGACATATTTGTTACAAATTTACCCCAGTTTCTAACGTATCCCACTGGTAAAAGGCTTTGGGAATACTTTTGCAGATGATGTTATACCAATAATTCTCTCAGCTATTGCCAATCCACTCAATGGGTTCAGTAACAGTCCTGGAAATAATTTATTCGGATTCTTAGATGAGATGATGCGATCGCACTAACTATTCATCCTGTGTGTTTTCAATTATCTAAAAATCGGAATTGAATACAACTTAATGCTGTTGTTGACCTTGCATCTATGGGTCAGACATAGTTGAAAAAAGTTCAACCGTCAACTATGTTATGATAAAATAGTTGAGAAATATTTTCGGTCATGTAACTGACTATGTAGACACCTCTCCGAATCTAAATCTCTACAAACTTTGCTTCTGGAGGTGTTTTTTGTCAGTTTATATTGCAAATTTATCCTTTAAAGATGAAAGTCTTTAAGGATTGCAAAAATTGAAATTTTTAGTGAGTAGAACTGTATTGCAATACCTGGCGTGAAACGGATACCTCTCACTTTCAAAAAATATGCTAAAAAGAACGGACAAGTTTAGTGTGTCACAAACACAGACAACATACGGATAGTACTTAAACTTATGCCAACGGATATAATTACTCGTCCTGAGTCCCTCACAGAAGATTGTTTCTTTACTTACGCCCTTGGGACTGATTTGCATGATACTAATTCCACAGCCAAATATTTACGCAGGATCAGAAAAGAAGATAAACCTTATATCGATATAGCCGTTTCTCCCAGACCTGGCTATCGGTTTGAGGTTTGTCTTATCCCTGTTGAAGGGTTCGCTCAAGAAACAATCTTGACAAAAGATGGGTTCGCCAAAGCTTTAGCGATTATTTGTGCTGTATCTAACAAAGCTAGAAAGCGATTTCCTTCTGGAAACGGACAAGAGATTGTCCGGTGTCAATTTAGCAACTTAGCTGATGCAGTCGCTGTAGCGAACAGATTGTCTGCATTGCCCTCTGATATGTATGAAACTCTCGCCAAGGTACCAAATGCTTTGTGAGATTGTGTCCGCTTTAAGATTTATGATTAAGGCTGACGCAAAGACATTTTAATGGTAAGTAAGTAGACGGACAAGAGAATAAAAAACTCAATAGTTCATATTTTATTTGTTCATAAAAGTCTTGCCTAACGAGCCTTTTAACCTTAAATGTACAATTTTTTGTTTTTGTACAGCGATCCATAATTCAAAGTGAGTCTTTTTTATGCCTATTAGTCCTTTACGTGAAGAACCTCGTAACCAACGAGCGCCTGTAATTCGTACAAGTAATGAATTTATTCTTTTGGAATGGCTAAAGTCAACTGGTCGTCTAATCGAGCGTGAACATCAAGAATCTGAGTATCTAAATGAAGTAGAAGAAATTTCAGAAATGATTGACCTTGATGATATCCCTTACGATCATGACGATGATGATGGTGATATGGATATAGAAGCGTAATTCGTAATTCGTAATTCGTAATTCGTAATTACCCTAAGCGTTTGATTAATGCCGAAAGGCTAAGAATCCCGGCTTTTTTTTAAGAAGTCGGGATTCTTAGTATGAAAATGCGAGTGGGTTTAATTTTTGGACTTGAGTAGTAAATAAAATAATTGTCCATTGCTGACTGTGACACCAGCGCGATCGCCTGCTAATTTCCCAGTACCTAAAAAATAATCTACCCTACCTGCACCTTTAATTGCGCCGCCAGTATCTTGGTCAAGAACATAGCGGCTAACGATACGCTCCTCCAGTTTTCCGGTAGGATTAGCGAAAGGAATAGAAGCGCGAATCAACGCTAAAGCACCAGGAGGCATAAGAGATTTATCTGTAGCGATAGAACGCTCTGCTGTTAGGGGTACGTTGATTGAACCTTGAGCTGGTTCACCGTGATTTTCTTGAAAAAAAACAAAACTGCGATCGCGCGGAATATAAATATTTAATTCTTGGGGATGCTTTTGGAAATAGTCGAGAATAGTTGGCATAGTTACACCGTCTAGTGGTAATTTGCCATCATTGATTAATTCTCGCCCAATACTTTTGTAGTTATAAGCGATATTACCCGCATAGCCGATTGTTGTCTGAGTACCATCGGGAAGCTGAAGTCGCGCCGAACCTTGAATTTGAGCTAAATATGGTTCAAGGCGATCGCGAAACCAAAACAACTCTAATTCTCGTAATTTCCCTTTTGCACCTTGTAAACCATCTGCTCCTTCTAACTCCTCTCGTGTTGGATGCGGCTTAGGCCAAGAGTTTAAATCAGGAGGTAATCGATAAACAGGATAGCGATATTCTGGTGTGGGGACGCGACTGGCTGCGTAAATCGGTTCATAATAGGCGGTGAATAAAACAGAACCTTGGTTATCTTTACCGACTGACTGGTAAAGAACAAATTCTCGCTCGATGGCTTGATGTAATTCTGTTGCAGAATTAGTTGTCAAGACGAGTTCGCGGAATCTTTTCAAGCTTTTGAAGACGCGATCGCGTGTAATTCCAACCACCTGGTAGTTCTGATAAGCAGTCGTAGCATTAGCCGTTTGCAAGTATTGGAGACTCCGAGCGATCGCGCTCAATAGCGCCTTTTTGTCTGGTATTTCTCCATAGAGAAGTTCATCCAAGCAAGATGTATCACCTTGACAACAAGTAACTGGTAATCTCTTAATTAATGGTGCTTTTTGGTTTTCAGCAGTCAATGAAACTGGTATATCCCACTTTTTCACCTGACATTCAGGCGGTCTAAGCTCCTGATGCGCGAAAGATTGTATTCGCACCAGGAAAATCGACAAAAAGACAGGTAAGCCAATAGCGATAAATTTGCTAAACTTTTCTAACTCAGCAAGTGTCTTTTTCATCAAAATTCAAAGTTTTTGAGATTATCCCACTTCCCTCAAATTCAAAAACCAAATAATTTAGCTCCCAATTCCCTATTCCCTATTCCCTATTCATTCATATTACGATAAGTCGCAACTGCCGAAGGCGATATCCGGTTCAAATATCGGAATATCCAATATTTGAAAATGGTATCTAAAATCACTGGGAATGTAGCAATAAATAAGAAAATAAAATCCCGATTTGCTGGTAATCCCCAATGACGTGATACACCTTCTAGCAGTACTTCCCAGCCATGAGGAGAGTGGAAACCTACAAATATATCAGTAAATAAAATGATGATAAATGCCTTGGCACTATCACTAAGTCCATAGACAATATTATCAAAGAAATCTTTGACTACAGCAATAGAAGACTTGCTAACAAGCAAAAGCCAGATAAAAGCAACAACTGAGAACATATCTGCAAAAACATTTTTGATCGCATTAGAGCTTTCTTGACGAAATTCTTCAGCAAGCTCTAAAGCCTTGTTTGTCATTTTAACTTCCATCTGTTCAGACGAAAGTGGAGGAGCATTTATAATGAGATTTTCAAACTTGAGTTTTTCTTCAAATCTTTCTAATTTTTCAAGAGCTTCCTCTTCCATTTCTGAGTTGATAAATATCTGCATCTGATCGCTACTTCTAAAATGCTCAACAGATGGCCCAACGACAAAAGCTTTTGCTATCTGATGCGTCAAAAGTGGTATGATAATTAATAGTAAAATAAACCTGATAGATATTATTGTTCTTCTTTGAGTTTGACGAAAATTCTGAATTACTTCTTTTTCCGAATTAGGATCTAATTCAACTTGCAGACGAGTGATAGTACTTAAAATAGAACGGGGTAGAACGCCTGTAGTATCTACTTTACCCTTTGGTTTTGGTTTTTTCTCTGAGTGTTGAGTTGGTATTTTGGGTGGTAACGTTGGAGTATTGACGGGCAGCAATTTGTCATCAGATATGGCAGATTTAATTGGTAGATTTTGAGGTTTGACTGCTAAAGCATTAGAAGTTATTTGATCGGAACTTATGGTGTATTTAGATATAATTTGATCGATAAAGTTTAGCTTTTCCAAAACCAAAGAAGGACTGGGATGTTCTATACCTGCTTTCTGAGCAGCTTTTTGATTCTCTTCATTTAGAAACCAACGGCTTGCTCTAAACTCTGTCAGCCGCATCTTAGCAATTTTTAAAAGCTTGTTAAGGTCTGACTCAAAATAATCCATCACGCTGTTACTGTACGTGGCTGAACCAATGTCTATTTTATTACCATTAAAATGCTTATCTTCTATTTCCTTAATCTTTAATGCTGCATCGTAAGCTTCATGTAAAGAACGTTCAGGAGTCTGTAAGTACCATCGATAAGCAGCAAGTAAAAAAGAATAGATTTTTTGGCTAAAAACAGAATTTTTCATTGGAAACAATCATCCAGCATTATTTGGTGATTCTTAACCTTAAGTTAACCCACGAGGTATATTAGCAAATCTACAAGGAGAAAGTTTGTGGTTTCTCATTCAGTTTGGATTGTTGGCACTAGTCGCACTGGTAAGACGGCTCGCTTGGTAGAGCAATTTTGTAGTTGGGTACAACCTGAGAAGCAGCATACTGAATTATTTTATACTAATAAACAAGCACGTAAAAAAGGCGAGCGTATACCCGAATTTTTATATCTTAAACAAACAGAGCCAGGAGTTTTAGTCTTAGCTGCTAATGATGATAATCGCCGAGAGTTGGGAGATATTATTGTTACATCCACATTGGGGAAATATCCGGTACGTGCCAAGACACCGCTAGGCTTTTTCCAAGATGAGGTTATTTTATTTTGGCCGTTGCTAATTAACTCATTGAACCTGAAGGCCCAGTTTCCGGTAAGGTTACGGCCAGAAACGGAACAAGAGTTAGCAACCAAACTCTGGCGTTCCCAATTAAACGAAGAAATTTTACGAGTTGCGGGAGTGAATGAGTCGCGCTTGGTGCGTCGCATTTTAGACTTATTGCAATTAGCTGCTTACAGTGGTGTACATTGCGAAGATATTGCCCAGATTCTGACAAGGGGTCTGGGGGAAAATACTACAACTTTAGAGCCGGAATTTTTGGCATCTTTGCTCATTGATTGGCGTAACTGGTGTTTAGAGAGGGGGTTACTAACTTATGGCATTATTACCGAACTCTATAGTCAATATTTATTAAGCGATCGCAACTACCAACAGCACCTAACTAAACGCTATCAAGCAGTATTGGCAGATGATGTTGACGATTATCCTAGCGTAGCGCGTCTTTTGTTTGAATTGCTATTAGATCAAGGGGCAATTGGCGCGTTTAGCTACAATCCTGACGGTGCAGTGCGATTGGGATTGGGAGCAGATCCCAAATATTTAGAAGGGTTAGCAAAGCGTTGTCGGGTAGAAATCTTAAGCGAGCCGCCTCCAGAGTCTCTGGGAGAACAAGCTAAACAGATGGTGGAATTAGTCACAGAACCAATGGTGTTGGTTAGTTTACCTGAGATTGTGCATTCCATTCAAACCACCTCCCGCGCTCAACTATTGCGACAAACAGCAGAGGTAATTGCTGATGCTATCCAATCGCAGCAAGTACAAGCAGAAGAAGTAGCGATTATTGCACCAGGTTTAGATGCGATCGCTCGTTATACTCTAGTAGAAATCCTCGTCAAGCAAAACATCCAAGTAGAATCGCTCAATGACCAACGTCCCCTAATTAGTTCACCCGTCATTCGCGCCTTACTCACCATGCTGGCACTAGTTTATCCCGGCTTGGGTCGCCTCGTAGATCGGGATGCCGTGGCAGAAATGTTAGTTGTCTTGAGTAGAAAGCAACAACTACCAGAAAACAGTACAGACGCGATTCATAGCATTTCCAGTAGAGACGCGATGAATCGCGTCTCTACCAATATTGATCCGGTACGCGCTGGTTTGATAGCAGATTACTGCTTTGTACCCCATCCCGATCGCCCCAACTTGCTACCAGTGTCAGCCTTCGAGCGCTGGGATAGAATCGGCTATGCGGCGACTACAGCCTATAATGAGATATTGGAGTGGTTAGAACAGCAGCGATCGCAACAAGAACTGCGGTTAATTCCCAGTCCCATTTCCCTATTAGACAGAGCAATTCAGCGCTTCTTGTGGAATGGTAGCAATCTTCCCTACGAACAACTAGCAGCACTGCGGGAATTATTAGAAACCGCCCAACACTACTGGGAAATTGACACCAGGTTACGACAAATTGCCCCAGTTGAGACAACGCCTCACACAACTATTATCGAATTTATTCAATTACTGCGACGCGGTACAATCACTGCCAACCCTTACCCTGTACGCCCTATTGGTGGAGCCAGAAAGTCCGTCACCTTAGCAACTATATTTCAATATCGGTCTAGCAGGCGATCGCACCGTTGGCATTTTTGGCTGGATGCTGGTTCACCTCTTTGGGCCAAAGGTGGCGCAGCGACGTTATTTGGTGCGCCGTTTTTCCTGCAAGATAGGTTAGGCGAACCTTGGACAGCAGAAGATGAGAAATTGGCAGAAGAAGAACGACTGCGGAGGATCTTGACAGATTTACTTTCTCGTGTATCCGAGAGAGTTTATTTATGTCACAGCGATTTAGCCGTAAATGGACAAGAACAATTAGGGCCGCTGTTACCTTTGGTGAATGCTTGTGTAACAGTTATTTCTGAGGCTAAGTAAGTTGGTGTGAAAAACACTAGGTATGTTACGAAACGTAAATAGGCTTAAAATCCTTACTAATGACAAAGGGCAGCCTTAGCCAGTTAGCTTTAATTTCGCCGACCTACTCACTGCTAATTAAGTGTCTTTTGCTTTGGCAAGGCTTAGATCCCCGACTTCTTTAAGAATTCAGGGATCTTATTATAATATATCTGTTTGTATTTAGTAGTAATTGTCCCCTTTTTAATATTGAACTTTGGGGTTGAACTTTGAAAATTTCGAGACTGTGGTTGAGTCGGAAAAGGAGAGCGAGGAAGGACTTTATCACGCCTTAAGAGCAAAGGAATACTGAGAAGTCCCAAAACAATTACTACTCCAGTCATTATCCAAACGATGATCCTATTTGGTTTATAATCTGCTTGTTCAATTTGCCAGAAAACTTGGTTGTATCGCCACGCGGCTAATGCAACAACCAAAATTCCAAAAACTACTAAAGCAACACCCAAATTTTCCGAGTTAGATAATGGATTTAGCCTAGTTTCTTGTTGAGTAATAGCAATATTTAGCTGTTGCAGAAATATACCAAATCGCGCAATAGCAAAACCAAAACCAATCAATGAAATAGAAGTACGTAGCCAAGCTAGAAAAGTACGTTCGTTCGCTTGATGCTCCCTTTGACGATCAATTTTTGGTATTTTATCCATGAGTACTTCTGACGATTACTTACTCTTGAAAAGTATTCATAATGATGAATAGCATGGACTAGCACCACAAGGTCAACACAAGCCGATCAGGACTTAAGAGAAAACCCCAAGCGATCGCAAGAATCTTTACAATAGTAAATAAGGTAAAGATATATATCAGAGTCAAAATCAATGGCACTATTCGGATTTGGCAAAAAGCAAGTTATGCCCACACCAGAAGAAGCTTTGTCAGGAAGGGCACAGTCTATGCCAGTACCTGCTGCTCATTATGTCAACAAGAATCCTTTAAAAGCTCCTTATCCCGATGGATTAGAGAAGGCAATTTTTGGCTTGGGCTGTTTTTGGGGTGCAGAACGCAAATTCTGGCAACTTAAAGGAGTTTACACCACCGCAGTGGGTTACGCTGCTGGATTTACACCCAACCCCACTTATGAAGAGGTATGTAGTGGGCGAACCGGTCACAATGAAGTGGTGTTGGTTGTGTTTGATCCCAAAATAATTAGTTATTCTGAACTGCTCAAAGTCTTTTGGGAAAGCCACAATCCTACCCAAGGGATGCGCCAAGGTAATGATGCTGGCACTCAATACCGTTCGGGAATTTATGTATATTCTGAAAGCCAAAAGCAGCTAGCAGAAGCATCGCGAGAAGCTTATCAGCAAGCTCTCAATAGCGCAGGTTATGGCAAGATTACTACAGAAATCTTAGATGCACCTGAGTTCTACTACGCAGAAGACTACCATCAGCAATACCTGGCTAAAAATCCTAATGGGTATTGTGGTTTAGGAGGGACAAATGTTTCTTGTCCCGTAGGTGTAGTTGAATCACAAGTAAGCGGTTAGAAAGAAGCAAGGGGAAAAGGGGCAGGGGAGAAATCAATTCACAATTCAAAATTCAAAATTCAAAATTCAAAATTAAAGAACTTCTGACCCCTCTTTCCCAATTCCCCATTCCCCATTCTCAATTCCCAATTCCCAACTAAAATGCAGCTTTGAGCAAAGCGATCGCTCGAACCCACAGCATAATACTAATAGGCGCTCCAATTAGAATACCAGCGATCGCCCAGCCTCTTTGATGGGCTTTGAATTGTTCAATACTGCGCCACTGCCTACTTTTCCAAGCCCATTCATTGCCTTTGGCACCGAGTGCGATCGCCATTAACCACCAACCATGTGGTACAAAACAGAATAGCCCATACCATACCTGATTCGGCCACATCCACAACCAAGGCATGAGAAATGCGCCCCAGTTCCAACCAAGAATTTCCTCTGGGACTGTTTCATTTTGATTACTTATGCCGCATCCAGAATTGTTAATTATTTCTCTTAACGGTAAAAGCTGACTTCTGTTTGCAGATTTCACAGCTAGACCAGATTTGAGAGCATTCAGCGCTTGGCGAGCATCAGGAAATCGTTGTTCGGGAGCGGGTTCTATTAACTTTTGTAGCCAACTGACAAAACTGGGACTGAGATTAACTCGGTCTGCAAATTGCAGTCGCAAATCCTGCTGAGGTAAATCAGAGGGGCAAGTCCCAGTCAGCAAATGAATCAGAGTCGCACCCAGTGCATAGAGGTCTGAAGCTGGAACTGCTCGACCACCAAATTGTTCCATTGGGGCATAACCATAAGTACCCACAACGGTGAAAGTAACGCCTTCTCTTGCTGCTTTATCTTGAACTGCGCCAAAATCAACCAAATAAATCCGATTATCTTCGCCCCAAATTAAATTACTCGGTTTTATATCTCTATGTAACACCCCTGGATTTAACTCATGTAGATACATGAGAATATTTAAAATCTCACCGGCGATTTTTCTCGCTCGCTTTTCACTAAACCTTTTGCCAAGAGCAAGTTTTTCTTTAAGCGATTCACCAGGAATATATTCTTGTATTAAGCCAAACCAGAGAGTGCGATCGTCGATACAAAAATAATCTATATATCTAGGAATGCGGGGATGACTTATTGTTTTAAGAATTTGTGCTTCCCTCTCAAAAAGTTTTAAATCATCCCACTGTATAGTACCGCCAAAGGCTAAAAGTTTGACCACAACGGTCGAATTTTCGCCATCAGAGGCTTGTAAATCCTTTGCAAGCCAAGTTTGACGAATTCCATTGTTACCAAGTTGGTGTTGGATTTGATAACGATCTTGTAATATCTGTTCTGGTTGCAGCATCTTACACCTGCTGGCAGTTTACGCCGATCTGATTCCCTTATATTCAAGGATAGTCATTATCTAGAGAAATTGTGGGAATGAGATAATTTTTGCGATAGTAAGCTTGATATTCTGCAGACAGCAGAGGTTCCCACCAATCACGATGATTGAGATACCATTCAACAGTTAAACGTAAACCCTCAGCAATCGTTACAGAAGGTGTCCAACCAAGCTGAGTTTTAATTTTGTTTGCATTAATCGCATATCTCCTGTCGTGTCCCTGTCTATCCTTGACAAAAGTAATCAACTCCTTTGCTGGACGTACTGGTAAATCAGGTGCTAATTCATCCATCATTTCACACAAAAGCTGCACCAGGTTGAGATTTTCCACCTCATTGTTGCCACCAATATTGTAGGTTTCCCCTGGTTGGCCATGATTGATTACCACATCCAAAGCACGACAATGATCGACCACATAAAGCCAATCCCGCACATTTTTACCATCGCCATAAACAGGTAATGGTTTACCTATTAAAGTGTTGATGCACATTAGCGGAATTAGCTTTTCGGGGAATTGATAAGGCCCGTAATTATTAGAGCAATTTGTGATAATGGTGGGAAGTTTATAAGTATGATAATAAGCCCTGACTAAGTGATCGCTACCAGCTTTGGAAGCTGAATAGGGACTATTAGGAGCGTAAGGTGTCGTTTCCGAAAAAGCCGCATCATCTGGGCCCAAACTACCGTAGACTTCATCAGTCGAAACGTGTAGGAAACGATAATCAGATGGCTGTGCTTTAGCCTCCCAATATTGGCGAAAAGCTTCCAGCAGCGTGAAAGTTCCCACCACATTAGTTTGCACAAAAGCCGCCGGCCCAAGAATCGAACGATCAACATGAGATTCAGCAGCAAAATGGGCGATAGTATCTATATTTTCAGTTGATAATAGGTTGTCTATGATGGTGCGATCGCAAATATCCCCCTGCACAAACCGAAAATTGTCTCTTCCTTCAACCAGCGCCAAATTGAGACGATTCCCCGCGTATGTAAGCGCATCCAACACCACCACCCGGTCATCTGGATAAACCTGACACCAGTGATGGACAAAATTCGCCCCAATAAACCCCGCGCCCCCAGTAACTAATAACCGCCGACTCATTCAATTTCCTCTCTTATCTCTGTGTTCTGTGCGCCTCTGTAGTGCGTTTCTATTACTTAAAATATTTCTTCCTCAACTTTCCATATATTCTCTGAGCGAGTAATTTTGCCTTACGTATTCTCGTCAAGCTCTTAATATTAGATGGCTGTTGGATCTTGTGATCGAAAAACTCATTTAACTCATCCAGAATAACTTGGAAGCGCTTAATAATATTTTCAGTCCGATGCTCGGTGAAAAAATCTTCAGATAAACTAAAAGCTGCTGAAGAATCAATCACTTTTAGAATACGTTGCACATCATATTCTTGAGAATATCCAGCAATTTTATAGCAATTAAATCCAGGATCTAAGTAATCTGCCAGTCCTCCGTTAACACTAGAAAATACTTGACAGCCACAGGCAAGAGCTTCCATTGGTTGTAGACCAAAGCCTTCACTAACGCCCTGCTGTGCCCAGTACTCAGCCGAATCATAGAGGTAAACCTTAGCTCGGTTAAATAGTCCGGGTAAATCCTCTATGTATGAATCAACAACCAATACTTTACAACGTTTTTGCAACGCTGGAATCAATTCTTTAATTAAATACTCAGAAGATTTTCGAGCCTGGACTAAAACATCAATATCCCGTTCCAGACCTAAATTTTGAAACTCATCAGAAATTTGATTGGGCAAATAATAAATCAGAGAATTAGGTGATTTTTCTCCCCAATATCCCATTGTATAGCGGCTAACAGTAACAATCGGAATACTCGCAGGTAGTCTAAATGGATAACCTGCACTATGTGCATGGTAAACCACATTGTATTGCTTAAGTTTAGCCACGAGTTGAGCTATATCAAATCCCCAACTAATGACAAAAATTACATCATTTAAATTTTTCTCTTTTAGTAAATCATCAATAAAAAGCTTATCTTTTTCTCGCTGACGGTAAGTTACAACATCAGCACTACAGAAATTCTGAGCCAGATTAAGTGCTTTTAACTCAGCCCAAAGACCACCACAGGCAAATTTGCCATCTGTACCGGGGAGTAAGAAGTAAAGTTTTCTCATAATTTTATTTATTTAAGGAATTGGGAATTGGGAATTGGGGAGAATAACATTACCTATTTCCCCCTTGCCACCTTGCCCCTTGCTCCCTCTCATTCTTGCCAACCCACTTTAACAAAATGTGCGTCACGCCCCCAAACGTCGCGTGTACGGGTAATATTTTCAATTGCTAGGTTAAAAGGAATTGCTGTTGTTAGGTAACGCTGGGCCATAAAACCTAAATCAGGTGCGAGTTCAGCGGCTGTCGTCGCTGCTAACCCCAAACCTATAAGTTGCTCGATTGGCCGAAATGGTAGTAACAGATGTACACCAACAGCTAGTCCAGCTGTTAAGAGCATTGCTACCGATAAATTTGTGCCGCAACGGGGATGTACAGCTAAATCCCATTCTCCATTTGTAAGGCGATGTCGAGCAAGTGCTACCGCACGCCGCAAATCACTAATATTTACTTCACCATAAAGGTAAAATCCATGCTCAGTAGACAAACCGCCTAATAGTTCATTATCTGGTTGAACGTTAGTAGCTTTTCCTTTAGCAGGTTGGGCACTTTGTGAATCACTAAGAACCCAAACAGTAGCGTGTTCTAAGGCGTGAACTTGCCGGATCATCAAAATTTCTTTCAACCCTGGAATAAATGATAGCTGCCTGAGTAGGTCAGCATCTTGTGTGGGTTGCGGAAAGTCTAAGGCACGGTATTCTGGGTTCGGAACTTTTTCAGATACAGGTGCCCTAAGATCAAAGTTAAAAAAATCAAAGGGAGACGAGCCACCCTGAAAAGAAGCAGAAGTATTCATTGGAACACCACTCTCCAAGCCGATGGAGCAATATAGATTTCTCTCAAATGTAACGCTTGCACTACTGAATTGTTGCTAATTTTTATGGTTGATTGTTGAGCTTGGGTATCAAGTATGGGGCATTGGGCATTGAAAAGAGGCAGAGGGGCGGGGTGCTGCTCTTGCTGAGGGGAAAACTTTTCTTCCTTGCTCCCTGCTCCCTCGCTTCTTCTCCAGTCCTACATCTGTTCTGCTGAATGTGGAAAGGAATTCTTTAGTTATATGTTTCCGAGTCCGAGGGTCAGCTGGCTCCACTAACATAAACTCCGGCTGAGTGAAGGACTCGGAACTTTTGGTAGAGCGTTCACACTGAAAACTTAGGCGTGAGGAGGGAAACAATCAGTCAACCTCAAAATTGGCTTGCAATTCTACCAGACCATAGCAATTACGTTGCTACTAGTAAATTGTTTATTCGATCTGGTTAGGGAGAAGACAGCAATTGACATCATTTAAGCAGACTTTGCCCCACTGTAAGGCCCAGCGGACAAGAGCTACTCGATTTTCGGTCTCAGTCTTGGTCAGAATATTGCTGATATGGTTATCAACTGTACGCTTGCTAATCTCCAGTTTACCTGCAATCTCTTGGTTAGTTAAGCCAGCGGCCACTAGGTCGATAATTTGCAGTTCTCTGTCTGACAGACTAACGGGGGTCTCAGACTTGCCACCAGCCATGACTATTTCTATCCTCCTTTGGTATATCTACTTAATCACTCTTTTTAATTCTAGAAGATTCTTTTGTTGGTAGGGGTTTCAAGTATTAGCAGTAACACTATTGTCAATATTTTCTTTGGATTTCAAGTTGGCAAGAATATAAATCATGACAATATATAAGTATTATACGACACTTGTTTTTGTCTACACTCTAGTATAAATATTTAGATGGTTTCGGCGGTAATTAGAAGCATATAGATGTTATGGAGTAATAAAAATTGCTATTTAATTCTATGAAGAACTGGCGACAAATTAGCAAAAATTGTTGTAGATTTTATACTGTAAATTCTTAATCCAAAATCGAAATCTCAAATCTAAAATGAAATGAGCAATTCCCGTGTTTTGTGCCTCGGTGAAATTTTGTTTGATTGTTTAGCCGATCAATTAGGGTTAAAGCTGGAAGAAGTTAAATCCTGGACTCCCTATCCAGGAGGGGCACCAGCTAATGTAGCCTGTGCTTTAGTCAAGCTGGGGACGACAGCAGGATTTATCGGAGCCGTTGGTGAAGATGAACCAGGAAATGCACTGGTCAAGCTATTACAAGATGTAGGTGTAGATACGACTGGGGTACAACGCCACCCTACAGCACCAACGCGGCAGGTTTATGTTACACGGGATCTGGCTGGCGATCGCACCTTCGCTGGATTTGGTCAGTATGACACCGCAGAATTTGCCGATACTCGCTTGCAAGCCAAACAATTGCCAGATGCGCTGTTTCAAGAGGCAGATTTTCTGGTTTTGGGTACTTTGGAATTAGCCTATCCTGAAAGTGAACAGGCAATTTACCGCGCCCTAGAGTTAGCAGAACATTACGATCTGAAGATTGTCCTAGATATCAATTGGCGGCCTGTATTTTGGGACGAGCCAAAAATTGCTCATCAAAAAATTCCAGAATTATTTAAGCGAGTAGATTTTCTCAAACTCTCCAAAGAAGAAGCTGAATGGCTATTTGAAACCGCAGATCCTGGAGCCATTACTTACCGCTTGGCTTCAATTGAAGGAGTATTAGTAACAGATGGTGAAAACGGTTGTACTTACTGTCTGGGTGAGAACGAAGGCAAATTACCTTCCTTTTCCATCCCCGTAGTTGATACGACTGGTGCAGGAGATAGCTTTTTGGCAGGATTCATCCACCAGTTGAGCCATTACGGCATCCACAGCTTGCGGGATGCTGAAACTGCAAAACGCATCGTCACTTATGCCAGTGCTGTTGGGGCACTAACTACCATTAAACCAGGCGCGATCGCTTCCCAACCAACAGATGCTGAAGTTGAAGCTTTTCTAGCCTCACATCAACTTTAGGAACTAATATAAGCCACTGGGATATCAGCCGCCAAAGGCTGATATTCCCGACTAGAAAATGGGCGAAAATTATTATGCCATTCTGCGGTCATATTGCATAATAAACGTAGTTGGAGAGGAGTTGGTGCTGGATTAACGCGCTCAACATGTACCTTTACAAGTTCAGGATTTTTGCTCTTGAGTTTAAAAACATCGTCCACAATATACCGAGGACAATAACCTACGATGTAATGATCCTCAGTACATAAAAGCAATGCACGTGGGTCATGGGGATTTTGAAATTCGTTAGCTAAATATAAAAGCTCACCCGTTTGTAATTGACTAATTCGTTCCATTGCACAAGCGGGAAAGTGCCGCACACCGTGTGCAAAAAAATGGATATGGTATAAACCATTGTCATTTGGCTCTGGGCAGGGGAAGACTTCAAAATTATCCGTTACTTTGCGCCCACCACTACGAGCAAGAATAGTAATTGGCTCATCCTCATCATGAGGGATATTTAGCCACTCAATATAATTTTTATAATCGGGGCGAGAACGTCGCATTAATCGATTGGAGAACAAGGGAAACAATTCAACTGATGTGTATACTTCCTTGAAGTCGGGAAAAGAGATCAATGGTTGAAACCCACACTTGACTTGAGCTTCTGTAGCACCATACGTGTAAATAAACTGGTATTTAATATTATCAAAGGTTAATCGACCAATGGGAAACCAAGCACGACTTTTCGGATCTTGCCAAGCTAAAAACAATGTTTTCATAGTAGGGTGTCTTGCAGTTTCAGTAGCCTGCTTTGATTGAATTCTAATATTTTCTGTGCAAATTCAATTGCTGTTTGCGATATGCGTTCTGATGGGATACGCCTACAAATATCTAACGTATCATTGCTTGACACCCTTGCTAAATTATCCAACCATACTCTTGCTGCATTTGGATAACGCTGTTGAGCTTCACGAAACGCATCAACAGCCTTGAGAGGTTTTCTATCATCAACACTAGCATAAAGTACAGAATTACATTTTTCCGCATACCCCGCGACAGATTTATTGTTAAGCTTTAAATGTCGTTTTTCATCTAGCAATTCCCTACCCATGCTAGAGGCATGGTCATAAGTTGGTGCTAAATAAATTTTCTCTTCCAAACTGATGACAGCCCAGTTTTCATGGTGTCGATCAGAGTTGCCTATCCAAGCATCTAACAATAAGTATCCAACAAAAGTATGCACGGCAGTCATAATGCCATGCGGTGGTGTCCAATTGAGAGGCAGATTTACCGAAGAATCTCCAATAGCATTAAATACAATATCGATTGTGTGTTGAGATGGGTTTTTTGAGTATTTTGGATAGTTAGACACTACTCCCGCTAGAATCTCGTTGCCAAGGGTAAGCCTACTAAGGGGAACCCTTTCCTCTTCAGGTACACTTTTATCTTCAGGTAAAAATGATGGTGAAATAGTTCCTCTCTCGCTATTAAATGTAGCTAGTTCATAATCAGCATGGGGTAGCTCTAGTAAATCGGACAACTCAGATGCAATCTTCTCTGACCAATCTTCTCCTGTATTTGGTCTAGCTTTCTTGTAGAGACAAAGACCTAAATCCTGGTGATGGAACCAGAACTTTTCTTTTGTTCCCAAATCCTCAATATCCTCAGGAGCATCTGGGGGAACCTCAATGATAGGAAAATGCTTTGCCATAATTTATCTTGAAATCTTCCCAACAAGTTGCTGAAATCCCCATTTACTCAGTCTTAGCTTGCTGCCATAGAGTATCAACAGTTACAAACTCATAACCTTGTTGTAGCAGTTGCGGAATGAGAATTTGGATTGTGGCAGCAACATCTTGTCCACCGCAAGCACCATCATGTAAGACAATCAAAGAACCATTTTTGACCTGCTGCATAATTCGCTCTACCACAGTGGTGATCCCTGGTCGTACCCAATCTTCTGGTACAACGCTCCACATAACTGAACGGTAATTCCACTGGGAAAACAATTTTAAAGTAGCAGGTGTAAATAAACCATTGGGGGGACGGACATCCCTTACTTGTTCGGGTTGTAGATTGCAGGCATTGTAGATGGCAACTTGGGTTTTTTCTAAACTATCCTTCAATTCATTGAGGGAAAGCATGGGAAAAGAGCGATGATCGTAGCCATGCAATCCGATCCAGTGGCCGCGATCGCTAACAGCTTTGGCGATCGCTGGTGAACGGTTGACGCAAACACCCAACCAAAAAAAACTAGCTGTAATGTTGTAGCGATCCAATACTGCCAAAACTTCGGGTGTGTATTGAGGATGGGGCCCATCATCAAACGTTAATGCGATCGCTTTAGTATGGGGATTTCCACCCCAAAGGCAATTGGGAAAACTCGGTTGGAGAATGCGATAGAAAATTGGGAACAGAGGAGCTAGCTGCATTTGCGTTTATCTGCTGCTGACAACTTTTTATAGGTGTTGCTTGCGAAACTACGATGTCTGCGACAAGTTCTTAAATGGTAATTTACATCTGGTAAGTCAGTCTTTGTAACAAAATCTGTAACAGGATTACTATTTGAGCTAGCACTCGTCTAGATTGATGACAAATCTACGGGTAATCCCGGTATTGAAGGATTAATGTTGCTCAAAGATATACGAGATTATCAAATTCTATTTCTCGGCTTGTTCCTAGTATTGGGAATCGGTACAAGAGATTGGACGCTGCGGCCAGAGTTAATTGGGGTAGCGATCGCCACAAGTCTAGCAACCCAATGGATATTGTCATTAGTGACTGGCAAAGAACAAATGGCAAATCTCCGCAGTGCTTTAATTACCTCTCTAGGACTGGGACTGCTATTGCGGGCTGATTGCTGGACGACAATGGCAATAGCCGCAGCAATTGCGATCGCTAGCAAATTTATCTTCCAAGTCGGCGATAAGCATTTCTTTAATCCTACCAATTTTGGCATCATATCTGCCTTGATTTTGACCCCCGATGCTTGGGTTTCACCTGGACAATGGGGTGAAGAGTGGTGGTATGGGCTATTATTTGCCGGCACTGGCGGCATGATTTTACAGCGCGTTGGTCGCTGGGACACCACAGCAGCTTTTTTAGGTTCCTACGCCTTGCTAGAGGCGATTCGTAATCTTTGGCTGGGTTGGACTTGGGATGTTTACTGGCATCGATTGATGAGTGGGTCTTTGCTGCTGTTTGCCCTATTTATGATTACAGATCCGCGATCGATTCCCAATTCCCGAATTGGGCGTGTAGTTTGGGCAATCTGCATCGCCGGATTAACTTTTATTCTGCGGAATTATTTCTTTATTTCCACAGCAGTTTTCTGGGCGCTGTTTGCCCTTGCGCCATTGACCATCCTGATAGATGTTCTCTGGTTAGCCCCAAGGTTTTCTTGGCAAGAAAGAGAAACAGATGTAGAGACATTGCAATGTAACGTCTCTCAACATTAAAAAAATAGAGGTATAAAATAATGAAATTTTTTCGAATTTTAACGCCATTATTGTTGGCAATCGTAGCTGTTTTCTGCTTTGCACCAGCAGCTTGGGCATTTTGTGGATTTTATGTAGCTAAAGCTGATACAAAACTGTATAACAAAGCTTCTCAGGTGGTGATAGCGCGAGATGGCGATCGCACCGTCCTAACAATGGCAAACGATTTTCAAGGCGAAGTTAAAGATTTTGCGATGGTAGTACCAGTGCCAACGGTGCTGCAAAAAGAACAAGTTCGTGTGACTGAAACTAAGATTATCGAACGCTTAGATGCTTTTAGTGCGCCGCGATTGGTTGAATATTTTGATCCAGATCCTTGTGCCCCAGTTTACCCCCAAGAATTATCAGCAGCACCAGCGCCAGCAGCAAGCAATGAGTCAGCGCGTAAGAGAAGCAGTGATGCTAGTTTGGGTGTAACAGTTGAAGCACGTTTCAACGTCGGCGAATACGACATCGTGATCCTTAGTGCTAAAGAATCTGGCGGGCTAGAAACTTGGCTCCAACGCAGTGGCTATAAAATTCCTAGAGGTGCGAAACAGTTACTAAAACCCTATATCCGCTCCTCAATGAAATTCTTTGTTGCCAAAGTAAACTTAGATAAATTCGAGAAATCTGGCTACCAGTTCCTTCGTCCGCTACAAATTTCCTACCAGTCACCCAAGTTCATGTTGCCGATTCGTTTAGGCATGATCAATGCCACGACAGAGCAAGATTTGATTGTCTACATCCTCTCGCCCCAAGGACAGGCAGAAATCACTAACTATCGGACGGTGAAAATCCCCTCTGACACAAACGTTCCCTTGTTTGTCAAAGATGAATTTGGTGATTTCTACAAATCAATGTTTCAAACTGCCTACACCAAAGAAAACAAGAAAGTTGGTTTTCTAGAATACGCTTGGAATATGAGTAGTTGCGATCCCTGTTCTGCCGATCCTCTAACCCCAGATGAGCTTAAGCAAGCAGGCGTATTTTGGCTAGATGATAATTCTGGAAGTAATGTACCAGTATCCCCACGCTTTCGTCGTCCCTTTCCAAACAGTAGCGTCTTCATCTCCCGATTGCATGTCCGTTACACCCGCGACAAATTCCCTGAAGACTTGATATTCCAACAAACTGCTAACAGTGAATTTTTCCAAGGGCGTTATGTTTTACAACATCCGTTCCAAGGAGAACTCAAATGTCAGGCGGGTAGAGAATATAAGCGGTCTTTGCCCAAGCGTTTTGAACAAGAGGCGCAAACTCTGGCTAAACTCACAAATTGGAAGATCCAAGACATTCGCAACAAGATGAAACTGAGTGTTGGTAATCTGACATATTCCTGGTGGGAAAATTTATTTTCTTGGCTGGGATTATATTAAGTCGACTGAGGACTGAAGAAGAAGCAAGGAGGTAGGGGAGACAAGGGGACAAGAGGTGAGAACTTGAAACAAGCCTTTCCCCTTGTCCCCAATTCTCCTTGTCCCCAAGTCCTCTTGCCCATTCCCCATTCCCAGCATTTTGATGAAAGGTAATTTTTTGTGGCGTTGTTATACGCAATACTTAAGATATTCTTGCTTTCTGCCTCAAGATTGTCATGGTTCAATTCGATGAACAGCTACGCCGCTTAGTTACCGAAGCCTGTGGACACCCACTTGGAAGTCCTCAGCGTCAGAAGCTGCTCACGCAAATTATTCGCTTGACAGCAAATAGACTCTGGAGAGAGGGTACTCCCTACTATCAAGATGCACTACAACAAACTTGGTTATATTTCTGCCGCAATGTTTGTGATGGCTTGACTGGTCAAATCTATGACCCCAATTATGGAAGTATCATCACCTGGCTAAATGCTTACCTAAAACGTAGACTACAAGACTTTTACATTAACCAGAACCGGGAACAAGCCACCACAGTGCCTCTTCGGGTTCGTCAGTCTACATCGGGTGGAACAAGCGAAACAATTGATCCTATAGATAACCTCCCCGCTAGCCCCCAAGCACCTCCCATTCTGGAAGACTTGGAAACATGGGCTCAGACCGATTCTGAAGGAGAACTGCGCCGTACTTGTATTAAAGGACGACCAGATGTGAATTGTCAGGTGTTAATTCTTAAACGCCTGCCTCCTGAAGTTAGCTGGAAAGAATTATCTGAGGAGTTTAGCTTGTCAATTCCGACGTTAAGCAGTTTTTATCAGCGCCAGTGTATACCACGTTTGCGTACATTCGCTGAATCGGAGGGATTGTTTTAAATAAGGAAGAAGGGGAGCCAGTTCGTTGCAAACTTTCCCAAAGATAAAAAGACCTCTCCCTGGTTTGACTACCTAAAATTTATCCTTCTCGGAATCGGAGAGGGACACACTTTAGTCAAGTTCAAGACAGTGAGAGGTTAGTATTAATTGTTGATAGACAAAACCCAGTCGCCTAAAAGTTGATTTACTCTATCCGGTACTTCATCATGGGGACAATGACCGGCTGTTAAAAAGTGTTCCCTGAGTTCAGGATAATATTGACGAAATTTTTGAGAACGTTCTCTAGCATTCATCCAAGGGTCAGCTTCTCCCCACAACATTAATAGAGGACAAGTTAATTGCTTTAGTAGCACATCAACTTTTTCCCCTTGAGGAGTGCTAAAGACTGAAACAAACACATCCAACGCACCAGGATCGTAAGCAGGGCGAGAAATTTCTTCTATTAATTGGTCTGTAATGGCACTCTTGTCAAGATAAACTTTTTCTAGAGTTTGGCGAATTACCCAACGTTGTCGCACGTACTGAAATAACAAAAACTGGGCTAAAGGTTGTTGAAAAATCCACTTAGTGCCGTCACCAAGAAGTTTTTGCAAATTAGCCGATTGTTTGGGAGGCTGAATTTCTGATTGTAAAGCTTCAGGCTCAGGTGTCGGCTGCCTTTCGCTAAAAGGCCCGGCGCTATTGAGTAAAACTAAACCAGCAGCACTGTCAGGACGCTGTGCTGCAACACACAAGCCAGCGTAGCCACCAAGGGAATTACCCGCTAATACTGCTTTTTGACCAATTACTTCACTGATAAAATCATGGAGTTGATCGCGCCACAAGTCGCCACTGTACTGCAATTTTGGTTTTGCCGATCGCCCAAATCCTAAAAGATCGATCGCAAATACTTCAAAATCTTGACACAATCCGGTGATATTCTTGCGCCAGTGGTCTGTGGAAGCACCAAATCCATGTACCAAAAGCAACGGCGGACGTTGCGCTTGCTTCTCTCCCGCACGCACATAGTAAACGTTGTGCCCACGCCACTGCCAATATTTACCAGGAATTGGGGCTGTAGTTGCCTGCATGATTCAAAGAATTGTTAAGTAGCTTTAATAATTGTAGTGTAGAGCAGAGGGTTAGCTTTTGACTTTTGACCCTTGACCTGAAAAGAAAAAGATACAAGCCCCTAAAATTATTTATGGGGATTGTAATTTTGAATTTTGAAAGTGCCGCTCCTGTATGGCATGAGTATATAAATCTAGCTATTCAAAAACAATAAATACTTTCAAATTACTTCTTAAGAAAGATGATTTAAATTTCCCAATCTATCTTCAGGTGATAGGATAAAACTCAAGTTAGACGATAAAATATCTGAACAAATAAAAATCACTTTACTAAAAGTAAATATATGTTAGGCATACTTTGGGGTATTGTTGTTGTACTGGTTGCTTTTTGGGCATTAGGATTATTACTTCATATTGCTGGAAATTTAATTCATGCAGTATTACTTATAGCGATTGCGCTTGCCATTTACAATTTTTTCAAAGCCCGTGATGTGTGAGAATTGGGTAAATATGTAGTGATAATAAAGACTGGAATCCTTGCGTTATAAGAATTTAGCAGGGAGAAATCACTACTGATTTATTGACAAATGGCAAATGACAAATTGATTACAGGTAAAACTAAACTGCTAGGGGTAATTGGACATCCGGTAGAACATTCGCTGTCGCCAGCAATGCATAATGCTGCGATCGCTAATTTAGGATTAGATTATGTTTATCTTCCCTTTCCCATAGCACCAGAGAATTTAGAAGTAGCGATCGCAGGCTTTGCCGCTATTGGTGTTGTCGGCTTTAGTGTTACAATCCCCCACAAACAGGCAATCATGCCCCTGCTCTCAGAAATTACTCCTCTTGCTCAAATGATAGGGGCTGTGAATACAGTTAGTCGCCAAAATAACCAATGGGTGGGGACAAACACAGATATAGAAGGATTTATCGCCCCTTTACAGACAACCTATAAGCAAGATTGGAGTCAGAAAATAGCAGTAATTTTAGGCAATGGTGGCGCAGCCAGAGCAGTTGTAGCAGGTTGTCACCAACTAGGTTTTGCCAAAATTCATGTTGTTGGGCGGAATGTGCAGAGATTACAAGAATTCCGCGATAGTTGGAGCAATTCACCTATAAGTGAAAATTTGCAAGTTCACCAATGGGAGGAACTTTCAAAGCTAATTCCCCAAGCTAATCTGCTGGTAAACACAACCCCCATAGGAATGTATCCCAAGGTTGATGAGTCGCCTTTGAGTGGAGAGGAAATAGCGAATTTACCAACAGGTGCGATCGCTTACGATTTAATATATATCCCTAAGCCGACGCAATTTCTAGAGCAAGCTGAAAAACAAGGTGCAATTGCCATCGATGGCTTAGAAATGCTAGTCCAGCAAGGGGTAGCAGCATTAAAAATTTGGTTGCAGCAAGAAAATGTTCCTGTAGAAGTAATGCGCCAAGCTTTGCAAAAGCATTTGGGTTTAAGTTGATAGAGAATTGAAGAAGGTAGGAGGCAGGAGGCAGGAATCAAAATTTCCTTGTGCCCTCTGCCCTTATTTATTGCTAACGGTAACGCCAAGGGCGAATGTTTGTGTAGCCGCGATATTCCATTCGCCAGGGCTAATTTATTTGCTTTGCAGTCATTATTACCGCATTCTAATTTATGTTTCCCAAACCCCAAATAGTTTTTTCATGGCTTGTATTATTACTAAGTTTTACAAGTCTATTTCTCAGTTCTTGGATTCTTCTTCCGGCTCCAAATATGTCTTTACTCACGCTAGCGGTGGGAGCGCCAGAAGTCAGTCCTTGGTTATTGTTATTAAATTCATTCTCTTTATTGCTTTCTTTTTTCTGCATTCGCCGCTATAAAATACGGCGTTTATCTTGCATTTTCAGTTCAATAGGATTGCTACTTTGTGTATGGGTGCTGGCAAATATTCCCCTGACTCAAATGCAGATGGATAAAGCAATGAAGCAAGGTTTGGGAACGGATTATCTAGAGCAAATTCCAGTCCAAGTAAGGGCTAAAATGCAAACCCATCCCTTTGATTTAGTTAATTCTTTTCGGGGTATTGCATTAGGTAAAATCCGTTATCAAAAAGATATTCTTTTTGCCTCTCCTGCGGGAGTGCCTTTAAAAATGGAAGTTTACCAACCTCCAGAGGCAGGGAAATATCCAGCAGTGGTAGTAATTTATGGTGGAGCTTGGCAATATGGAAACCCTCATGCCAATTCTGAGTTTAATCAATATATCGCTTATCAGGGATATACAGTATTTGCGATCGACTATCGACACGCACCTAAATATCAGTTTCCAACTCAGTTAGATGACGTGCGTACAGCCTTAAATTTTATTCGCAAAAATGCAGCAAGTTATGAAGCCGATCCAGAACGGATGGTACTTATAGGACGTTCGGCGGGAGCGCACCTAGCAATGCTAGCGGCTTATCAACCAGATGCACCACCCATTCGGGCTGTAATTAACTATTACGGGCCTGTTAACTTGCCTGAAGGATATAAAACGCCACCAGTTCCCGATCCTATTAACACCCGCGCTGTTTTAAAAGCATTTCTCGGTGGTTCATTAGAAGAATTGCCTAATCAGTATAAAATTGCTTCACCGATAAATTACTTGACGCACCCTTTACCACCAACTTTATTAATTTACGGCAGTCGTGACCATTTGGTGGAAGCGCGATTTGGCAGACAAATGTATGAAAGTTTACACAACTCTGGTAATACTGCGGTCTTTCTACAAATTCCTTGGGCAGAACACGCTTTTGACGCAGTTTTCAACGGTGTGAGCAATCAATTAGCGTTGTATCATACCGAGAGGTTTTTGGCTTGGGCGTTGTTTAAGCAATAATTTTATTAACATACAGCATCAATAAGAGCATAAAGACTCATTAACGAGTATCAAAGACTCATTAACGGAGTTCAAAGACTCATTAACGGAGTTCAAAGGCTCATTAAAGGAGTTCAAAGGCTCATTAACGGAGTTCAAAGACTCATTAACGGAGTTCAAAGACTCATTAACGGAGTTCAAAGACTCATTAACGGAGTTCAA
>NZ_JACKZS010000209.1 GCF_014222285.1 Nostoc sp. UCD121 | reverse complement strand
ACCGCCCTCGTTAGCTTCTAAGACTTCTAGCTCCAGTTCAGTTTTGTTCTTGATAGGCTTAACTTTATTGGCTGACAAAACGATTCCGCTATGACGAGAGAAGAATTTTTCGGGTTCGGTAGTCAGGGAGTCGAAGACTTGTCTGTAGGTCACGCTTTTACGGTTCGGTTCCCTGATATTGGGTTCTAGGGGTAGGTCTGTGGGGAAGCTGTCTACATGAGCAGTGGCGATGATGCAATTGGGGTTGGCTTGAAAATAGTTGTCTATTTTAATATTCCAAGTCTTGGGCATAGTTTATTTCTTGGGAACTAGAATTTCTATGTTAACCAAAACCCTGACTCTAATATCGCATTTCTCAAAACGCCCAGTACCTTTAGAGACTGGACTACAACATATCTCAGCATCTGAGTAGCCAAATTATTTTAACCTACGGTAGAGCGGACACACTTAAAAAGACGAAATTCACAGCAACATTATGCCTAATTTGTACAATGCCTAAATCTTAGTTTGGATAAAGATTATTTTAATTCCTGATGTTTAAGCACTCCCCTTATGGAAAGCTATTTTCAACTATAAACAACAGCTTGTTGCTGTACATATTTACAAAAGCTAACTTAAGATAGACTATTATTCATACTTAAGCTAGTTGTCAAAAGTGCTAATGTTAAAAAGTTTTCTAGAACATCTATAACTAGGCTTGATCTCTTGATCTGTTAGTTTCACTTGAAACGCATTTATACCTATTTTCGTTATGAGAATGGCTGCTTTACTAATATTCAGCAAGCGCACAGTACCATGACTACCACCAAGATTCATTCAGTTGTCTGTATTCACTCTCGTGTTTTAGCCGTATTTTACACTCCATGCAAATGCTGGCAGTTTCGGATTGTTAGCTCCGATGGCACGGTATTGGGTGACTATCCGATTTACTATAGCGCTGAGGCGGCAGCAAAAGCTGGGCGTGATTCGATTTATCAAAACCGTTGAAGGGTGAAACTGCACTAGTACAGCACGGCGGAAATAAGCAGACCATTAAACAGCCAAAACTTTACCCTTATATGTCCACTTAAAAGGTTTAGCCATTGTTTGATTAAAGTAGTCGATAAACTTGAGAATTCGATTTTTCAAATCATCTTGACTAACGAAACTTGCCCTTTTGAGTAATTTCCGAACCAAAATACTGAACCAAATCTCAATTTGATTCAGCCACGAAGAATGTTTGGGTGTGTAATGGAAGACAATTCGATGTGTTGGGTCACTTAAAAAAGCAACACGAGATTTCATAGATTTGAGTATGCCACTTTTCCCCTTGATACCTAGGTCAATATTCAAGCCTTCAATTTGAGCAACCAAACGAACCAGTGATTCAGATTGATGAGTATTCAGGCAATCCATGATTAAATGCCACTTTTTTGCGTCAGGGTCAGTTTCAATGATTCGGCCAATATTCAGGACAAAATCTGATTCGGTTCTTGAATCTCCACAAGTTGGCTCGACAATCTTACCAGTAGCAACATCGAAATTGGCTATTAAGGTCTGCGTACCATGACGAATGTATTCAAATTCCCTTCTCTCTACTTTACCTGGTCGCATCGGCAAGTCTTTTTCTAAGCGTTCAGTAGCTTGAATACCTGTCATTTCATCAATGGATATTGTGCGTTCCCCCTTTATATGATGCTCAATAGCGCTTATATATAAGCCAGTTATGTCTTCCATTTTTGCGTCAAATTCTTCGTCCACAGGGGGGGGTTAACCAGTAGCGACAAGGCGTGGGGTTTAAGTTCTGCTTCTTCAAGCAATCTTCCAATATGGCGAACAGATATGCTTTCAATAATACCTTGTTTCATAATTTCGTTTGCTAGTTCTCTTGCTGTCCAATGGCTTATTGACCGTCCGTAATCTTCAGGTGGAGAACACGCCAATGCAAATAATTCGATTACTTGTTCCATACTAAATTTTACTGGTGTGCCAACACGCTCCTGATCTTGTAATCTTTGAACAATCGATAATTCTTTACCTTCGCTTTCCAACCATCGGTTTCGCCATAAACGAGCCATCTGCCTATTAATATCTAAATTTCGAGCTATTTGTCGATGGTTTTGACCCTCAGATGCCATGAGAATTATTTTGGCTCGTATTGCTATCTGTTGCGGCGTGTTGTGTCTGTTTATCAACTTTTGCAGTTGCTCACGCCCGCTATCACTTAAATTTAGTATTTTAGGAGCTAATCTAGCCACACCTTGATTCCTCAAACTGTCCACACAAAACGGGTTTTATCCTGATTATTTATTCTCCCACTAATATGGTCTGCTTATTTCCGCCGATCTGTACTAGTAGTGCATCACCAGAAGCTTATTGTCTCTATAATTTGCTCTTCCGGAAGCTTTAATCGGATGAACTCAACCCAAAACATCTTTACTACCCTTCCTAAAACCCTACATCAATCTCTCAACAGCTACTTAGAAAAACATCCTGATTGGGATGAACGTCGCCTTATTACCGCAGCCATTTCTTTGTTTCTGCTGCAAAATGCTGATGGAGATTGCCGTGTTTCCCAAGTTTATCTCGAAACTCTGTTTCGCCGGGGCTAACGCTATTCCTTAGACGGTAATGGGGAGTACTGCCTCTATATTAATTACTAAGCCACGAACTGAATCACACCCCATTGTCCATTGGTCAACCAAGAATGGTCAGAGTTTGCTACTTTCTTAATAACCTCAGATTTTAAACCTACTGCTACTTCCGACTTCAGGGTGCGTAATGCTACTATTGGTGCAGGCAAGTAGCAGACTATATCTGCAAAGCTGGCAGTAATATCCCAATGGCGATCGCCTAATAACCGACGGTAATTCGCATCTCCTTTGACTATAACTAAACTGGCATTAGTTAACTCATTCTTGAGAGAGCTGGGTATTTCCCAAAATGGTAAAGGTGATGTCCAAAAGTAAGCTTCAGATAAGACTAAACGCCCTGATGCAATATGCGTCTCCAACCTTTGAGCGAAAGATGTCATTTGAGTAGTGGCTAAAAAACTTGTTGTGTCATGTACATCTTTAATCATGGCATCAGAAACAAAAGTAGGATGCGGTTTCAGGTGCAAGTAAACTTGATTAACTAAGTTACTACTTAATAAAAAATCTACTAAGCATAAGTCACAGACAAGTTCAAAACCAGCATTGTCTAAGACAAAATCAACGCGGACTGCTTCAGAAATAGTTAACAATTCACTAATTTGGGAGGCATCATTTACTAAAATGTGAGCTATTTGATTTTGAATATCAAAACGGCTCCGGTCGTCCTCGAATGCTGACCACAAACTCAAGTCAACTCGATTTCCCCACAAAGCGAAATATAAGAGTGCAATTAAAGCTTTTTGGTTTAGTTGGACATCAATTTCAAAATCTTCCAGCCATTTATTCACCTGAGTAGATAGAAGAGTAGCCGAGTCAAGAGACGCTTCTAGACCCTGAGATTTTTGCAATTGGAATGGATCAACACCTTGCCATATACCAGGGCGAAAGTAATCAGTAATTTCTAAAATTAATCGATAAAAATAAGTTTCTGCAAAAAACCAGGGAACGTCTATCCAACGTTGACCCTTGTAAGCTCTTAGATATGTATCCCAAGCTGGAAAATCTACACCAGTATCATTCGCCAGAGGTTGTAAATATCCTGTCGGCAGTTCTGTAGCAAGCCTTTCTAATCTTGTATTAATTTCTGAAGGAAAATTATTTTCAACGATAACTCGACGGGCAATTGCGGGCATTCTTTGAGTGACTGTCAACTCAGTAAAAGAACCAACTTCTGAACCAAACAGTGACGGTGGTAGTGATAATTTCGGGGCTTTATATAACTTGACCACAAAATTCTATTGCTCTCGGAATAATTTATTTGTTATTCAACCTTACCCCAAAGCACTGCGATTCAGACGCGATAGATCCTTTTACTCTGCTCTTGCAATCAATGGCGTTTTACAGGATGCCAACAGATGCGGGTAGCGCCGTTATTTATTTTGTGATCGATAATGCCATGCCCTTGCTGTTATATGTTGGTGAAACAAGACGATCTGGTAAACGGTGGAAAGGTGAGCATGGATGCAAGCAATATCTAGGTAGTTACCACTCACTGCATCATAATTATGGACTGCAACGAGAAGTGAGCATCGCTTTCTGGTGGGATGCACCTATTCCCCGACGCTCACGGCAGGAATTGGAGTTGAGTCTGATTTTGAAGTGGCGCAGTCCATTTAATAAGGAGAACTGGGAGCGCTGGGGGCAACCATTTGGGTAGAAAAAGTAAATTTTGGGTATGTATGGCGATGATAGCAGAAGTATTTATTAACTTTATTTACAATTTTACGGTTAAAAACTGGAGCATCTTTTGGATGTTATTGCCTCAAACCCTTCTATTTAGAAAAATATAGCCCAATTACGCGCTCTCTATCCCAAATTATTATTAGTTCTTGGGGTCATTGCGGCCGGGTAGCAGAACTCTATGCCTATAGTCCCGCCCACGATGACCCTGTTATAACCTTGTTTTAAAACGCTCTCAGAAGGAAATTGGGATGAATACCACCGCACACGAAGTTGCCCTTGACTACACTAACACCGTCCAAGCCGAGAAAACAGAAGACATCTCCCCAACCGCGCTTGATGAGCAGTATGATACTGCCACCATAATGGGCGGGCTCTACGGCGACGGGATCATTGGGTTAAAAGGAGCGTTTGAGCCGACGTGGGCAGATCGCCTCGGTGAGGATATTGAGATTCTCTTCTTAGAAGCGCTTGCCCGTCCTAGAGGGGCGGTAGGGCGGGGGCCTAACCGATACTACGTAGAGATTCACCCGGAGAGAATCAGGGGGTTTCTCGACCTCGTGACACATCCTTGGGTAGTGGCAGTGTCAACTGCGGTTCTCTCTTTGGACTACAAAATTGTGGAGATTGGGTTCGACGTGCCTCTGACTGCCTCCATGAATCAGCCGTGGCACCGCGACTTTCCCGCGCCCGAAGCCACTCTGACAGGACGCAGGCTCAACTCCCTTGCCTTCAACTTAACCACCGTGGATGTCGAAGAAGATATGGGGCCGTTCGAGATAGCGCCCGGTACTCAGTGGGATCGACCAATTGGTTTCAAACACGAAATGTTTCCGCCCAAATCTCTTTATGGTCGATACCAGGAGCGCACCTTGAGGAAGCTCCCAAAGCGTGGAGATATATCTGTCCGGTCAGCGCTGACCATTCATCGGGGTACAGCCAACCAATCTCAAAAATCGCGGCCCGCGCTAGTGCTTGGTGTGGATGCTCCAGATGCCCAAAACGCTTTGCGGCACGATCTCCAGTTTACTCGGTCTTACTACGAGACTATCCCTGTAGAACACCGAAAGCACTTCGCCTGCCGGATCGTTGACGAACTAGAACCTATCGTACAAGCGCATACGATCGAAGGACTTGTTATGGGGGAAGCTTAACATAACCTGAGTTCAGATTAAAACACATTATTAGCACATAGAGATTACTGCCTTTTCCCTGCAAAACAATGTGCTAATAAGGTATTTCACTGTATAAAAATTACTGTTAAATGCGGTATAAAAAACTTTACTGTCCAACCTAAAATCTATGTATAACAAAAGCTTAAGGGGCGATGCCAAAGGCGGCAAGCTACGCTCCTAACTGTTAGTCTTCCTTTAAATAATGGGTGCGATCGCTCCTCTGGTTTCCTCTAACTACTGTGCCCAATGGTAATCACAATCCTTTGTAGCAAGTCATTCGCACAAAATCCCGTAAAGCCTGCGGCATAGCAACTCTTAGAGATGCTACGCTCTCGCTTGCTTCGACCTAGTAGTACGCTTAGGGCGCAGCCTCTGTATATGTTACCTTTTTCAACTTTAGAAGCTCTACCTATTGAGCGACAACGAGCAGAGGATTCATAATTTACAATGCAGCCAGGATTTAACTAATTGATAGTCAAATCCTGGCTGCCTTATAAAAGTTCTAACATTAACAGATAGATACTATAGGACTCAATTAATTGTGTCTTTGGAATTTATGCAGCTAATTCAATGGGGTGGATCTGCAATATTTCTTTATATTTAATATAGGAAAAATCGTTAAAAAATAAAAGTTTTAATTTCTACAGTGTGCAGGAGAATAAATAATGGCGTGGGTATATTTGTTGGTTGCAGGGTTGTTAGAGATTGCATGGGCAATTGGTTTGAAATATTCACAAGGCTTTACTAAACTGGCTTTCAGTATTCCCACAGTTGTTTGTATGATATTGAGTTTTTTCTTTCTATCGATAGCACTACGCACATTACCAGTAGGTACTGCTTACGCCGTTTGGACTGGAATAGGCGCAATGGGTACGGCTTTATTGGGGGTATTTTTATTTGGTGAACCTGCTTCTGTAAAGCGTTTTATTTGCATTGGGTTAATTTTGGCAGGTGTACTGGGACTCAGACTAGTATCAAGCCGTTAATCCTGCCAGACAGAAGCCTGACTTTTCCTATCAGCAGCATAACTAAAAACCACCCTTTGCCACTATGCATTTCAGGGTATTAGATTCCATAGATAATCTCAACGGTTCATAACTCCTGCCATCATTGAGAGAAGTACGAATAATTAATTCATTAGAATTCGGTAAGACATTGGCATAAATTCCTTGATTAGTACCAACAATTAAGGTGTAGCCCTTTTCGAGCAGAGGATTAACACTGCGATATTCTCCTGCCCAATCGCTGTGTTCTCCGAACAAACAAAGACGGCCTGGAACAAAAATTTTCATTTTAAGTTTCCTGTTCTTAATCGAGGTATATTATCCTGATTAACTTGAATAAACAACACATCATTCATCACTCCAATCGCCCACATCAACAGGGCTTTCGGCAATAAGAGAAAGAATCGATGGGAAGCAATGACTACGATCTGCTTGAGCGATCGCACTTCAACGCATTTACGGAAAATTTTTTGAGTTTTATTTTGATTAATCAAATCAGCAAAATATATCTTTCTGAAGTTGAAACTGATAGCTGCATTTTGAAGACAGCAAATGAACAACAACTTCGAGATAACCTTGGTGCTGCTCAGTGGGAGCTAACACTCTTTGGAATTAAATCGGCTCAATCAGGTTAGCGTGATCGCGCCAATCTATCCTTACTGGCATCAGCGCAAGTTCGGAGCTGAACGCATTCCACAATAAAAATATCCCAGTTGCGATCGCATGAAGCCAGTGAGCTTAGTGCGATTTCCCTAACAACTGCAACAGACTTTTGGCCGTCTCCTCCAGTGAGTCTGAATACACCCGACTGATGCGATCACCTACGGTGGGATACTGTTGACAAATGTACTACTTTGTAAATAAAAGTATTTCGTAAGCTCAAACCTTTAATCTGTCGTTGCGGCTTTGAGTTGTAAGACTTTCGCCAACAGTATCCGTGGGCGGTTACGCCATCGCAAATCACCTGCATCTGCTCACACTCGGCAGGTAAGTAGTTAATTTTTTCGTTGCTTCTTAACCTTGGTTGTGATCAAGAGTAATTTAGATGCGTTTGCCCTGGGGTTTTACCTTCTTATCTTTAACCCGAACTCAGGTTAATTAAATAGCGATACTCTGAGGAATTTGGGAGGGTAAGAGATAGGTATAAGGTTTTTGACCTGATTTAACAAGGGCGGTATTCCGATCAGAGATTTTGCATTCTATTTCAGACAATTGTTTCTGAAATTTTGTAAATACATTCTTGTCTAATTCATCTTGAAAAGGGTTTTCCAGGGTAAGTAGACTCTTGCTGGTATAAGGAGGAGCTAAACTCAGAGTTCTGACTAAGACAATTTGTTTGAGGGTTTCCCATCGATTTGGTAATAATTGAACTACATCTAGTTCTTGGGAACCATCGCCAGATTTGACTAGATAGCTTAAAGGCTGGTAAATCGCAAAAGCCATACTCGGAATCCAACCAACATTGTTATATTGGGGAAAATTTACAGCCGCATGTTGAGTTGTAGCAGTGAAAATTATGGTAGTGACAATTTCAATCAAGCAATCCAGATTATTCAAAGTTCCTGTTAATTGCTCGGAATGTTTGCAGGAAAGTAGACCTTTCAAATCTCCTGCTTGAGGAGAAATCAACTCATTTTTCCAAGCTTGAAGTTGCTCGTCTTGTTCTAGACTCTGCGGATCTGGATAATGTCCTTTCAAGATATTACTAACATACTCTTTGATTGTATCCCAGGCTAATAGAGCATCGTCACGATAATAGTAGCCTGGTATATCCTTAACATCTCGCGCTTCCAAATCATAAGGTAAAGCTTTCTTGTAAAATTCCCAAGGTTCTCCTTGATAGCTGGTGTTTAGCCCTTCTCCCGTGTAAGCTCTGTGCAAAAGCTCATTCGAGCCAGTGTAACCCAAAGCTCCTGTAACATCAAAAAAACCACCTCTACCTAAGAATAAGATTCTCGCCATGAAATTCATGACTATTGTATTGAAAAAGTGTGGTTTTAAGAGTTGATAAAGTATATGGTCTTGTGAAAGTGTTCTGTATGTACTAACAGTACAAATTTCTACGATCAGATGGGTTTCATATAAATGAGATACAACCCCTTGATAAGCCGCATCTATTGCTGATACCACCATCTTAGCAGCCAACCATGATTGAGGTGATGATTTGGGAGTCCAAATTGGGTTAGATGTATTGTTATTTGATTCGAGTTTTTGCTGTACTTGGATAGCAACAGGAACCAATTTTTTGTGGTCATTTACATATAATAAACAGAGGGGAGCATAGGCATATTTCCCTATTTGATCCTGTTGTCCAGGATTGAGAATCCCATCAAACAATTTGTAGTCCACCAGATAAAGGCGATTATTCACGAAAGCTGAAGCTAAAGTAAAATCATTACCTAAGACTGGTTTGAGGATTTCCTCTGTGACAGGAAATTTTCCACTTTCAGATATATCCTCTGGTTGACACTTTCTTAAGAAAGCTGGATTAAGTCCATTAAGTCGCTGATCCCCAAACGCTTCGTCTTTATGCCAATCCTGGGCTATTTTTGGTTTCGGTAAGAATGTCCAAGGTTGGAAAAAGCTATGGAAATCTTGCAACTTGTTCCAGTTATTCAGAGTGGAGAAAAAACTCAATAGTCCTAAATCCGCCGTCCCTAGAAAAATCTGTTTTCCTTGGAAAATCTTTTTAGCAACAAAAGCAATTAAATGGATAAATTGGGCGAAGATTAAACCCAATGCAGATGTCAAAGTAACAAAGTTAAATATAATTATTTTCCAGGGTGTGAATCCTTCTCCTTTAGGAAGTCCTACAACATAAGGAGGGGCACCAATATATCTTTCTTCTTGCTTAATCCACTGATATTTTTCTTTACCAGAGTTACTATTTCTACTTGGCATAACTTGTCTAGATCCTCTAATTGTTGTTCTATTTGCTGCGCCATCTCCTCCACCAGTTTTTTGACGCTGCTTGGAGTCTTTCCCCAATTTTCTGGCGGTATCTGTTCTAAACAGCTGTAAATGTTTTGCCTGCGCCTGTAGGAAGTACTAATAGTCCACTCTTTGGTTCTTTACTGTTTAGTTCAAATGTACTGCTAAGTTTTTTAAACGCCTCAACTTGATGCTGAAAGGGAGGTTTAGAGGAAAAGTTAGTATCTTTTTTTCTTAGTTGATCAAGATTGAGCGATTCATATTCTGTATACTCCATAAATACTGTCTTTTTTTTGGGGAACGTAAGTTTTGGTGGATAAATACAATTTGTACTTAAAACTTATGATTCCCAAAATTGTGCGTATGCTAACAGAAGTCAAAGGCTGCACTCGAAGCCAAGCTCTGAAACTTTGATTTCATCAATATTTGAGATTTTATTTTCTCACAGAAACTAAAATTGATAGATAAAAGTGGAAACTCAAACTCCGTAACCCTTCCGGCTAATTGCATTCTCCCAAATTAACAAAACTAAGATGTTTAACTCCTAATTTTGTGAAACTACAGCATCAATACATTAGCTTTTTCCAGTAATCTGTCATACCAGGAGTTGTTCTGACTTTCTTTGTTCATTGAGCCGTGCCCCATCTGGTTAATTGGTTAGTGCAGCCCTGTATGAGCGTTACTCATCCCTACAATTAAGATTTTTCCTCTATATAAACCCAAAAGCTCTTCTTCAAACTCAGTCAAATACGGTCGCTTCAGTTCTCCCAGATGCTTCAGCACAGCACGGGCTGCCTCTTCTAAGTTTTCATTTTCCCGTAGCCTACTGATGCGTAAGCGTAGCCCGCCGCAGGCATCGCTCTTCGGGAAATGCCAGTTATCTACATCTTCTGAGATTCTATTGAGTTTTGTTCATTTCTAGCCAGTTGTAGAGTAGGAACTGAACTCTGTTGAGCGCTATATAAATCATGTAGAGGAGTTCTACAGCACTCAACTAAACAACTGGCTCCGGCTGGATGTCAAGAAGCGGGAAGTTTTATCTTTTCCCTCGTACAAGGGTAGCCACCGAGATACGCGCAAAATGGGACACGTTGTAAAGTTTTGTAAAGCTAATTGCCAAAAACCTTGATTTAACGTTGTTTCAGCCTCAACCATTACTTGACTATTCAAATGAAGACATTCCCTAAATGAGTCATTTATGAGCAAGTGCAAGGGACGAAGAAACGTAAAAGCTTGGTTTTGAGTAGCAAAATTTTTATTCGTCCTTTATCATTTTTGGGCAAGTTAGTAAATCAACAAGATATTCTCTGCAATATTTATTTACAACGTGTCCCAATTTGCAGGTATCTCGGCGGCCACCCTACAACTTCTTCACTGTCCCGTTGTGTTGCTAACTCCATTGAAACTGTAACCCAAAGACATTGGATGCCAATTTGCCAAAATTTTTTAGGGTGTTATCTCTGCCCCGTATTCAGACTCTAGTACATTCAACAACTTCTCCTCCAAAGCTGTCAAATAAGCACGGTTCAGCTTCCCCAGCATCTCCAAAAACTTCTGCACCGACTCCTCCAACGCACCCGAATACACTCGTGTAATGCGATCGCAAATTACCCGCATCTGCTCACACTCGGCAGGCAGGTAATTGTAAGATTTGAGGTGCTGCAAATCAACTGTGTACTCACTATCCCAGAGTTTTACAGTGCAGCTAAAGTCATTCACCTGGCTAACGATGCCCCAGCACCCACCCTTGCCCCTGAGTTCTGGATTATCTTTGGCTAAGATTTGGCATACCTCGCCTAATTGATAAGTGTTAGGTACTTGAGTACGTTCCATAATCCTTTGCACCACATCTTTGACGATTCTACCAGTGGGAACTTTACCGCCAGCAACTTCTACTGCTCTTAGCCATGCTTCCTGCTGTTCCTGGGGTTCAAGCTTTGTCATGGGTCGGACTTGCCCCTCTGCTGTCGGCAAAATGTCCACAATTTGTGGACATTTTTGCAAGTTGTCCACAACAACTGCCGCATCAACTAGCTGGTAAGAACGGGAACGATTGTAGCCAAACCTGTCTAAACAGTACTCATCAAAGGTTTTGTGCGTGGAGCGATATAATCTGCGATCGCGTAATTCCGTCAGCGCCTTCCCTGCCTCAAAAAACGCTCTTTCCACTTTCCTTTCCAAGTGCAGGCGATCGCTTTGCTCCTCTTGGTTCAACTCTGTTACTTCAACGGCACTAACTGTAATCGTTGCTGTAGCTGGGTTTTCTTCAAGGTCTTGGTTATCTGCTGGCGTGTCGTCACTGGATGAAGCAGAGGTGACTTTGTTGCGCTTACGGGGTGGTTTATTCATTACTCCACCTGTTTTTGGTTTAGTCGCATTTGCTTAGAACCTATTGCAAATAGGTTTTGAGTGTGGGACTTAACTGCGACCAAGCGCAGTGCCTTTAGTAATAACTCGTCAATAAAAACTGAAGACAGAGTAGGGGGAATGACACTGGCAGGATTAATCATCAAAACGCACTCCAAAATCCACCCCTAAAACTTCTTCAATTTTGCGAAGGGTTGGTTCTGGTAAAACATCATTTTCTTCACGTTCAATCCGATACCAATTAGCACGAGTCATATCGGCCGCTTTAGCCAATTCTTCTACCGATCGTGGATCTCGCTCTCTGGCTTCTTTAATTCTTGCTCCGATGCCAGGGGCATCAACCCGTATAACCCGTTCTATTTGCACATCTATAGACATGAACAATCCTCTCTATTCAATCATTTCGTAGATCCTATGTAAATTGTAGAGTGACACTTGACAAAATGTCTAGTGAGAGGATACAATAAAAATATAAAGAAAGCGCCCGGACTGCGAATCTAGAGCGCTTTCCGTCCCGTTAGGAACTGATTTATTATGACTTACAACATCTACAGCCAACAACAGCTGCAACTGAAATCGATTGCCCGACTCAAGCAAATCTACAGCGAAATCGCCTGCACAGCCGAAGTAAACGACAAACGCTGCAAAGATTCTTGGATTTCTGCGATCGCTGAATATCAAACCAGCAAGATTCAGAAACTCACCCCCACTGCCCCCGATAACCAAGCCCTCGCCCAAGCTGAACTCGACAACTACATCGCTGACCAAGCCCAAGCCGTAGCTCCCGAACTCCTCACAATAGTCGAAATCTCATTTGACCATCACGAATATTACGCTGGTAATCAACTGATAGCCAGCATCAGCCATGACGACAATCACTTAACGCAACGCTGGGTAGTCATGATCAACGATAAAGAAGTATTTCGTGCCAACACTCTAATGCGTTGCGATCGCTTCATCTGGGTTGAGTCGATGGCGGGTATTATCCCGCGCACCTCTCAGTTAAATCTGGGCGTGCGACTTTCACCGCACCCAGCTTCCGATGTTCTCAGCTTGCGCTTTTGCTTTTGCTCATGTGTTCGTAATCGTGGCAACTCTCGTGAATTGCTTCCAGATTATTTTTCTTCCAGTTGGCGTGATCTTCATCGATGTGATGCAGGTGAACCCGTTCCTCATCGATGAATTTTAAACCGCAGGAGGCACATCTATGGTTTTGCTTCTTCAACGCTTTAGCAGTAAACCAAAAAGTTTTTCCCAAAGAGCGATCGCTAGACTAAATGTAGCTTATGATACTTATAAATACAGAGTATTCTGACTAGCAGGCATATTATAGATTATGATTAC
>NZ_JACKZS010000208.1 GCF_014222285.1 Nostoc sp. UCD121 | reverse complement strand
ATATTATTAATATTAAAAATTACGGGTAAAATATTTTAATTTCAGTAGAATACGGTTATTCATAGGGCAATAGGGTTCAGATAAGCTTTTTTTTCCTCCCCCGCAACGCCAGCCTCAACGGATAAATTGCTTAATTGAACCGTATTGATTTATAGAGGCGCACGGCTGTGCGCCTTTGCTGCGTCTTCTATCCATAGACTTTGCCGCAAAAAATCTTTGGCGTTTAGCTTGAGAAGAAATTTAATAAAGGAACTTGGCAATTCTTTCCACAGCAGTTTCTAACAAAGGTGGCTCATGTACCAAGGCAAAACGGACATACCCTTCCCCAGATTTGCCAAAGCCAGCACCAGGCGAAGCAGCTACACCAGTTTGTTTAACTAGCTGGGTACAAAATTCTATGGAGTTTTGACTCCAAGCTGAGGGTAATTTTGCCCAAATGTACATTGTGGCTTTGGGAGTAGGAACATTCCAGCCAATGGAGTGTAAAGCAGTGATGAAGGCATCACGGCGTTGCTGGAAGATAGCGACAGCAGATTTTACCCCAGCTTGAGGGCCAGTCAAGGCTGCGATCGCACCATTTAAAATTCCCCGATACTGATTAAAATCAACGGCAGCTTTTACCTGGCGTAAGGCGTTAATTAACTCGGCATTACCGATGGCGTAGCCAATGCGGAAGCCGCCCATATTGTAGGACTTGGAAAGAGTGAAAAATTCAATCGAGACGCTTTTCTCTGGATCGGCTTGCAGAATTGAAGGGACTAAGGATTTTGGATTGGGAGAAGAATCTGCCCAATCCCCAGTTTCCTGAAATACTAAGTCTACGTAGGGGAAATCGTGAACCAGGGCAAGATTGTGTTGTTGACAGAAGGCGACAGCTTCTTGGAAGAAAGATAAAGGAGCGATCGCTGAGGTGGGATTGTGAGGATAACTTAATACCATCATCCGCGACTGGGCCAAAACTGGGGTGGGAATATCCGCAAACACTGGTAAAAAAGCGTTTTCTGCCCGTAATGGCATGGGATAGATTTGACCACTGGCTAGGTGGACTCCCCCAGCATGAGAGGGATAACCAGGATCGAGCAACAGGGCAAAATCTCCTGGATTGAGCAATGCTAGAGGTAAATGGGCTGTACCCTCTTGAGAACCAATCAGAGGTAGTACCTCAGTTTGGGGATCTACTTTGATGCCAAATTTTTGTTCGTACCAGTTGGCTGCGGCTTCACGAAACCCAAGAGTACCGTTAAACAACAAATAGCCGTGGGTACTGCGATCATGGAGAGATTGGGCGATCGCCTCAATAACGTGCGCCTCGACTGGTAAATCAGAAGACCCCAACGACAAATCAATTACTTCTTGTCCAGTCGCCAAAGCGATTGCCTTAGCTCTGTCCATATCAGCAAATACATTAGATTGCAGGGGTTGTAAACGCTTTGCAAATTGCATATTAGTCATTAGTCATTTGTCATTGGTCATTAGTCATTAGTTATGGACTATGAACTATTGACTAATTACTATTTAAGTGCGTATCTAAGAGTTCGAGTAACTTATCTTTACCGATGACTCCCTCAGTCGAAATTAAAACTTCCTGTCCTTGAAATAGTCTTAGAGCCGGAACACCTTCCACTTGGTACTGCTTAACAGTGAGTGGGTTGGGGTCAATTTCCATTTTCACGACTTTGAGGCGATCGCTATATTTGCTAGCAGCTGAGTTAATCATGGGCGACATCAATTGACAAGGCCCACACCAGGAAGCCCAAAAGTAAACTAATACAGGCTGTTCAGCTTTTAACACTTCTGTTTCAAACTCAGCATCAGTTATGGTGATTACAGCCTTACTCATTGCAGTCTCCATCCGGTGGCGATCAAAGTTGGCACACACAATACTTTATCCCAAAGTAGTCAATAGTCCATAATCAATAATTCATAGTTATTTTGACTGTTAACTATTGACTAATGATATAAAATCCCACAACCAACAGGTGTGGGACTGGCTCAAATAAGTTTTCTGGCAATTTTATAGTTGATCCAATTGCTTGCGTAAAGAATCCAACTCGGCATCAACCACTTCATTCGACTTAGCAGGAGTGGTTTCTTGTTGGGGTGGAAGTTGTGCTTGAGTTACTGGAGTAGCGGGTGGTAACATTTGCGCTTTCAAAGCTGCCAATTCATCATCAACATCGCTACCACCTTCCAACTGGGCAAATTGGGTTTCTAAATCTGCACCTGCTAACTCTCCTAGTGCCTGGGCACGGGATTCTTGCATCAAGACTTTTTCTTCCATCCGCTCGAAGGCAGACATTGCACTGCTGGTATTCATCCCACGCACCATGCCTTGGAGTTGCTCTTGGGCTTTGGCAGTTGTGATCCGAGCTTTAAGCATTTCTTTCTTGGTTTTAGCCTCAGAAATTTTGCTTTCCAGCTGGATTAAGTTGCGCTTGAGGGTTTCAACTTGAGTGCTTTGGGTATCTAAACTAGCTTTGAGGGCGGCGCTGGTGTCAGTATAAGTCTTTTTCCGCTCTAGGGCTTGTCGTGCTAAATTCTCATCACCTTTTTGTAGGGCTAGTTGAGCATTGCGTTGCCACTTATTGATTTCATTTTGGGCATCATTGTACTGTTTCTCACTGCGTTTTTGGGCGGCGATCGCTTGGGCTACTCCTTGACGCAGCTGCACCAAGTCTTCCTGCATTTCCAGGATGGCTTGTTCTAGCATTTTTTCGGGGTCTTCGGCTTTGTTAACCAGGTCGTTGAGGTTAGAACTAACTACTCGCTTAATGCGATCGAATAATCCCATAACTTTGTTTTTCCTTGTTTGGTTTACGCTTTTTGCTGGACAGTTAGCTTTTTTACTTTTTAATAGCTACCTATTTCAATGTAATCTTTCCGGTTGGAATCAGTACGTTATAACAACTCTTAATTCTTAAGATATCTCCAAACTGGGGTAATTAGCCGAACTTCAAGAGTCTTGAGTTTTGGGTAACTGCTGTTGGGGAGGCTGCGCCGTGTTCTGCTTCTCCTCGGTAAGCAAACTGTTGTGCTGTGTGTTTTCTGCCTGATTTAAAACCTGTACCTTCATTGCTGCTAATTCGGCATCCACATTATTAGTAGATTCCAAGGAAGTAAATTGTGTTTCCAAGTCGTTGCTACCGAGTTCGGCGATCGCTTCTGATTTAGCTTCTATTTGCAAAACTTTTTCTTCCATACGCTCAAAGGCGCTCAGACTGCTGGTAGCAGAAACTCCCCCAAGCATTTCCTGGAGGCGAGAAGAGGCTTCAGCAGAACGGGCGCGAGCAATATACATATCTTTTTTTGTTTTCGCCTCAGAAATTTTTAACTCTAGCGATCGCATATCCTTTTTTAGCCTAGCGACTATATCGTTTTGCTGTTCTATCTGAGAAAAGAGGGTTGTACTGGTTTCTTTATAAGCTTGGCGCTTAGTCAAAGCTTCACGTGCTAGTGCTTCATTACCTTGTTGTAAGGCCAATTGGGCGCGGCGATACCATTCTTCTGTTTGAGAGTTGGCAGCCGCCGCCTGTCGTTGGGTGCGTTTTTGGGTAGCGATCGCTTGTGCTACACCCGAACGCAACTGCACCAGATTTTCTTGCATCTCTAGGACAGTTTGCTCTAGAATCTTTTCTGGATCTTCTGCACCACCGATCAAACTATTGAGATTAGCGCGAATCACCCGCAGAATACGCTTGATTAATTCCATGTCGGCTCTCCATTCACGAAACTCAATGCTGAGTAATGAGTGCTGAGTATAAAAATTTTGTAGGAGGGTAGTTATGGAGTGCTGAATACCCAGTAATTTAACTGAGTATAAAATTTCTGTCGTAGTGTCATAAACAAGTCAGATTTTGTATCTACTACTCAGCACAGGCTAAACCTTAGCTATCCGCTAACAGCACTCATAAGTCAAGACTGTTATCTCATGGTATCGTAGATTTTTACAACTTATGGTTGCTGAACTCGTGCCTGAATTCCCTTTGTCTGTAATAATTTCATCTGTTTTTGTACTTGCTCTTTAGTCTTAAAAGCACCGAGATAAATCAATTCTTTGTTGGGTGATAAATAAGCATCAGGAATTACTTGCCGTGCTGAAGCATAAGCTGCACCTTTATTATCTATCACGACATGGTAGAACCCATCTGTTCCTGGTTTGATTTCTGCATTAGGCTTTGGTGAGGCTGCGATTGGCTGAGGCGAGGTTTTTGCCGTTGAAATGGGAGGTAAATTTAGGGGAGGTAAGGATTGTACAGTTGGTACTGGCGCTAAAGCGATCGGATTTGTCGGTTTTAGGGCTGTATTGGGGTTAGACAATGGCGCTTGAGGATTTACAGGGTTTTGGCGAACGCCTGGATTAGTTACTACTGCGGCGGTTGGTTGGACTTTAGGTTGTAAACCAACTAGATCGTTAGGATCTCTCACATCAGGAAACTCTTGGGCCGCAAGATTGGGATACATAGATGATGTGCTTGGTGGCTGGATCTGAGGTTGGACATTACTCCCAACTTCTTCAGTATTTGCTGGTGCGGGAGATGAGTTTCCGTTAAACATCTTGCCTAAATTCCATTGAGGCAAGCTTTTGGGGTTGAATACTACATAACCCAAGGTCAGACTTGCTAACAATAGCAGCAACATTGAGCCGATACCTAAAGGTGATAACAGACTGTCACTAGAATTGCTTGGTTTTTGGCTTTCTGGTTGTTCTTCTGTCAGACTTCGCAGTAGTGCTTCACTAGATTCTAAGTAGTCATCTGGGTGCTTAGGGGTGTTATCTGTCTGCAAAAGATTTTCGCTCTTAGTATCTTTTACAATTGCTGGCACGATGCTGCTACTAAAATTGGGAGGTGGCGGTGGAAGTTGAGTTTGTGTTTTAGCAGAATCTTGGGTAGAGGGCACATTGAGATTATTTGGTTCTTCGGTATTTGCCGTAACTGGCGCTCGGTTCACCTCATGATTCACAACTAAAGAAGATGCTGGTAGTACGTCAATTTCTGTAACTGGCGCTGGGGTTCCCTGATGATTCACAGGTACAGCAGGCGGCATATTAGTTTTAATTTCCGTTACTGATGACTGAGTTGTTCCCAATGTTGTAGGAATGGCACTCAAAGACTGGGTTTGACTGCTCATGTAACTTGCAACACGGCGTTGGTTTGATGAGACTAAACCATTTCGCGTGCGTCGGTATCGAGCTAACTCTTGATCTAGCGGTACTTCTAAACTTGCTAGTGCTGCTGTTAGTGCTGGTTTCAACCCAGGCGTTTTAGACGATTGAGTACCGGAATCGTTCAGGGGGTTTTGAGTCATTGCCTGTGTGCCTCAAACGTAGATTTCTGGAATAACTATAGATATATTTCTGACAATATTAGCGAAAATTATTTAAATAGATAGATTGGGAATTGGGAATTGGGCATGGGGCATTGGGCATTAGTTATTCTTTCTCCCCCACTCCCCACTTAGCACTTAGCACTTGGAATGATGTCGTTTAAATCAATTAATGATATTTTAGGCGTTCTGGAAAAGCAGGCTAAATGGCAGGAGCAACCATTTCAACACTTGCTCAAGTGTTGGGCAAATGTTGTTGGGCCAGTGGTTGCCGCAAATACTCGACCATTATCGATTCAACGCGATGTTTTGTCGGTAGCAACTTCTAGTGCTGCTTGGGCGCAAAACCTGACTTTTGGTCGCACGTCTTTGCTTTTAAAGTTGAATAAGACGCTGCCAACGCCTTTGGTTGATATTCGCTTCTCTACTGCTAGCTGGCAGAATCCATCTGTGGAGACAAAACAGCAACAAACGGTTTTGCCCCACGAGCATCCCAGTTACCTTGGTGATGAGATTAGCCACCCTGATGTTACACCTACCAAGGATGTGAATGCTGCTTTTGGGCATTGGACAAAGATTATGCGATCGCGATCGCATGGCTTACCCCTTTGTCCTCAATGTGAATCTCCCACCCCACCCGGCGAACTCCAGCGCTGGGCAGTCTGTTCTGTCTGTGCTGCTAAACAGTTTTAAAGCGAGTCAGTCTTGACTTGAATTGAACGCAAAATATTTCAGCGATTATTCCTTGAGCAGAATTTATCTTAAAGTAATTTGCTGCCGTCATCTAGAGAAGTTCGTTCTAATTCTTGAGAAAAAAGATGTTTTACAGCTAGAATATACCAAACGTGGTATACAAACCAGACTATTTATTTGAAATTATAAGCCTTAAGCCATCCTTAAGGAGGAAGTTAAAAGGCTAAATAAATCAAAAGCTTTAGTTTTAATCTTGATCCCTAATAAGTTTTAGCCAAAATCAATAGGTAATCACTCTCCAGATTATTTAAAAATATAACAAGATTATAAAAATATCCTAAAGTTTATTTTTTCGTCGGGATCGCTGAAAGCTATAGAAAATAATGGTTTTTTGGCTTTTCTCCGTCTTTATATATAGAAGCAAAATATAAAGATGAAATTCAGCCGAAAACGGCACTAAAGATGAATCCGAATGAAACCTATTAAATTTTTAGCATCTGCCTGTAAATATTGCCGTCATTACCAGCCAGAAGGTCGCCGTGGTGGAACGTGCCAGCAGTTGGGAGCGCCAGTCCAAGCAACTTGGAAGGCTTGCTCTTTGGCGCTCCCACCTTTTGCACCTTCTTGGGAAACCTTGGAAGATGCTTGGACTTTGCCAGATGCAAAACCAGTTTTAGCTTGTTCTCATTCCTCGGCTTCAGATTTAGATCATGCTGCTCCTGCTCCTGTAGAAGAAATAACTGCCTCTATATATTCTGAAGAGGCCAAGACTGAAGCAGTGTTTATTTAGTTATCCATTATTACTGAACCAATTTTGTAGTTTGCTTAAGATAAGATTTGCTTTTAAGATATTTAGTGCCATAAACATTGACATTTGCAAAAATCGCACCTCAATAAAGGGTGCGATTTTTGCAATTTTAAGGTAGCCAAGGAAAAGAGCGAAAATCTGGTGGACGCTTTTCGAGAAAAGCTTGTTTGCCTTCAGACCCTTCTTCTGTCATGTAATAGAGTAACGTGGCATTGCCAGCGAGTTCTTGTAAACCAGCTTGTCCGTCACAATCAGCATTAAAGGCGGCTTTGAGACATCGAATCGCGATCGGACTTTTTTCTAAAATCTCCTGCGCCCATTGAATACCTTCGGCTTCTAGTTGTTCAACTGGGACGACACAATTAATTAAACCCATTTCTAGCGCTTGTTGTGCATTATATTGGCGGCAGAGAAACCAAATTTCTCTAGCTTTTTTTTGTCCCACGATGCGGGCGAGATAGCTGGCTCCAAAACCACCGTCAAAACTGCCGACTTTCGGGCCAGTCTGTCCGAAAATGGCGTTATCTGCGGCGATGGTAAGGTCGCAAATCAAGTGTAAGACGTGTCCACCACCGATCGCATATCCAGCGACTAAAGCAATCACCACTTTCGGCATAGAACGAATCAGGCGTTGTAAGTCCAAGACATTCAAGCGAGGGATGCCAGTATCGTCTACATAACCCGCATGTCCCCGCACACTTTGATCGCCACCAGAACAGAAAGCATATTTGCCATCAGTGTGTGGGCCATAGCCAGTAAACAGGACGACACCAATAGTAGTATCTTCACGAGCATTACAGAAAGCGTCATACAGTTCAAAGACTGTTTCAGGACGGAAAGCATTGCGTTTATGGGGACGGTTGATAGTGATTTTTGCAATGCCATCAGTTTTTTGATACAGGATATCTTCGTAGGTTTTGGCAGTTTGCCAGTTAATTTGCATTGGTATGAAGTGCGCTGTTGTGCTTGAGAATTTTATCGCGGACGTAGGGATATGCGATACCTACACCTACGCTAAATTTTTGTCTCAAGCCTTTACAATCTTGTAATTGTCTGGGTGTTGAGGAATAAAAATGCGACGTGACACCATCTTCTATAAATTATTTAAGCAATTTCCCGGTTTGCTATTTGAATTAGTAGATGAACCACCCCCAGAAGCCCAAAAGTACCAGTTTGAATCGGTTGAAGTGAAAGAAACGGCATTTCGGATTGATGGAGTGTTTTTACCTCCTGCTGATGCAGTTTCCAAAACCGTCTTTTTTGCAGAAGTCCAGTTTCAGAAGGACGAAGACTTATATCACCGTTTCTTTAGCGAATTATTTTTGTTTCTCTACCGCAACTCTATCCGTTACGATGACTGGTTTGGAGTCATAATTTTTGCTTCTCGCAGTCTTGAACCTTCCAACTCAACGATTCACCGCGCTTTGTTGGAAAGTGGTCAAGTCAGACGGGTTTATCTGGATGAGTTGGGGGATTTGCGAGAACAACCTTTGGGATTGGGTTTGATGTTGCTGACAAATGTTACTTCTGAAATTGAAGCAGTTGAAGGAGCGCAGTTTTTGTTAGAACAAGCTCGGCAACAATCGGAGCAAGCGATAATTGATTTAGTAACGACGATTATCGTCTACAAGTTTTCTACCCTGAGTCGAGAGGAGATTCAAGCGATGTTAGGACTGAATTTGGAAGAATCACGAGCTATTCTAGAAGCGAAGGAAGAAGGGCGAGAGGAAGGAAAAATTGAAGGCAAGGTTGAAGGAAAGGTTGAAGGAGAAAGAACAATCGTTTTACGACTATTAAATCGGCGTGTGGGTAATATTCCTGATGCACTTCTGTCCCAGATTCAAGGGTTATCGGTGGAACAGTTGGAAGTTTTAGGTGATGCTTTGTTAGATTTCTCTACTCTTGCTGATTTGGAAGGGTGGTTACAAGATCAACTAAGCGGGTAAGTTTCACGCAGAGGAGAAGAGCGATCGCTCCTCCTACGACTGTTAAAACGACTATTTAGTGAAATTACTGAGGAACGTTGGAAGCGTTAGATTTGGCGTTGTTGGAATTGAGATTGCGATCGCTGACTTGGAAGGGTAGTTACAAAATCAATTATTAGATTACTAAATTAACTTCTCGCTTTTCTGATATCTTTAAGCTTCATATTTTCAGCAATAAGCTCTTGAGCGAGAGCTTGAATTTTTGCTCGACGTGCTGGTGGAAGTTTTTCTATTACATCACTCATTTTTGTTGCCATAACTTCATTCTCCTTTTTATTTCAATTCATCGATATAAAAATAATATTACTGGGAATACTATTATTAGGATTTGTTTTCTCAGTAAAAGGATTTAAATATATGGATGACCTTAAAAATTTACTAAATCGTGCCTCATTTGAGGAGAGGAAAGCATTGGCAGAAATTCTTAAGGCATCACAACCAACAGCCGATTCTATTGTTGATCGTCTATGTGAGAAGAGTCAAGATCCTGCCAGCTATGTATTTAATGAAATATTTGATGATCATCCAAGTTATCAAAAAACAGTTAGGCGAGCTGCTAAAAAGTTAAAAATAAAATGTAGTAAATATGAATCTGCTAGTGGAATGGAGGTAAAAATTGCACAGAAGGTTATGGAAAGAAACAATGTTGGAGAAAATGACACCAGAACAAAAGCGAGAAATGGAAAAGCAGTTACGAAAAACAGCATCACAATTTGATAAAGGAAGTGAATTATTAGGAAGTACTAGTATTTTTCTTGCTTTGACAGGCGCTCAATTGTCTGGTTTTGGTATTTATTTACTGGCTTCAACAACATTGGGTACACTTACGGGAGTAATAGGGGTTACTTTACCCTTTGTTGCTTATACAACAATGTCTAGTGCAATAGCTGTAATTATCGGGCCAGTTGGTTGGATAGGTGCAGGATTATTCACAGTATGGCAGTTGGCAGGTCCTAGTTATAAGAGAGTTATTCCAGCTATTCTTTATATTTGCGCCCTAAGAGCAAGGCTGGATGGTGGTTTTGCTTAATTCTTTTTCAATACTTGCGAAATGTGTGATTGTCTACACTAATTGCTCAGTTGGCGTTAGATTGTGGAGATCAGCTTTAACTTCAGAATGTCTAGTACACTGTGGCGGAAGTTTCCCTACCTTTAACAAAGGGCTTAAGCCCCTTGTCTGGTTAATTGAGATGGTGGCTGGATTTCCGCCGTGCTGTACTAGCTATTTTGCCTCAACCTTAATGACGAACATCTTTAAGCTTAGTTATTTTGTTATCAACTACAACTACATACACTCCTCTAGTAAGTGGATTTTGTACCATCCAGTTGTCTTGTGCTATAAACAATTCATAACCGTTACTTTTTACATATTCAGTAGCTTCTTCAAGTGTCTTTCCAATCAGACTTCTTTCATCTATCATGATTTTTTGTATTATTGTCATATACTAACTCTGAGTTATTATCTTAACTTCCAATATAGTTAAATTCTAATATTCGCGGCAAAATTACGTAAATTATCCTGTCGCCACTTGGCATCAGCTTTACGATTTGTTTGCAACTCCAAAACCCGAATTCTCTGAGTTGGGAGAGGGCTTAATCTTTCCTGCAATTGCTGCCAAGAGGTTATCAATTCATGCTGCACATTATAAGTAGCGCACAACTGAGCAAAATTAATATCCTGGGGAGTACCAAAAAACTCTTCAAATGGTGGGTCAAATTTGGCAATGGGTAACATTTCAAAAATCCCACCGCCATTGTTATTAATTAACACAATTGTCAGATGTCCGACAAACTTATTGCGGATTAAAAAACCATTGGTATCATGCAACAGCGCTAAATCTCCCGTTAACATCACACTACTTTGCTGTCGATGGGAAATTCCTAAAGCTGTGGATAATGTGCCATCGATGCCATTTGCACCCCGGTTAAAGTGCGATCGCACTCCTAAATTATTCGGCTTCCAGAAATATTCCACATCCCGCACAGGCATACTATTGGCAATAAACAGAGGCGTTCCTGGCGGTAAAATCTGAGAAATTAACCAAGCTGCTTTACTCTCAATGATTTCATCTATTTTTCCCATCGTCTCATCAACAGCTAACCTAACCTTAGTTTCTACATCACACCATTGCTGCAAATAGTCTGAGGATAAAGATAAATTTATCTCCTCTGCTTTTATATCTTCTACAGATATCTGTAAATGCGTTGTTCTTCCGTGCAAAGGATCGAGGTTTTGATCGCTGTTGTCAATTACCCAGCGTCGGGGTTGGGTTGTATCTATCCAGCTACGCAATTCTTTACTCGTAGGCATTTCACCCACCTGAATCACCATTTCAGGTGCTAGCTGCTTTGCTAGTTGCTGATTTCGCAAAATCAGGTCATAGGTGGAAATCAAATAAGGGTTGAGTTCGGCATAATTTCTGACAGGGGAAAGTCCCTCAGCTAGCACAGGCCATTTGAGAGTTTGGGAAAGGTGCGCGATCGCTCTACAATACTCTTCTGGTTGTGACGGTTGGGCAACACCTGCGATAATAATGCCGCGATCGCATTCTTTCCACTCTTGGGGAATGGGGAATGGGGAACTTGTACTGAGCGCAGTCGTACTCCTTCGGAGAAGCAAGCTACGCGTAGCGTCTCGCAGAGAAGTATGGGGAATGGGGGATGGGTTTGTTATTCCTGCGAAGAAGTCTTCTGGTTTAAACTGCGATCGCAAATAACTCAAGTCGGTTCCATCAAGAACAGGCGCTAAAGGATCGCGAAAGGGAATATTCAAATGTACTGGCCCCTTTGTAGGAGTTTGCGCTCTTTCCCAGCTATGAATTACTGTTTGTCGCAGATAAGCTAGCATTCCCAGATCGGCGGAGGGTAAGGCTAACTCCGTTTGCCAATTTGGGTAGGTTCCATATAATCTCAACTGATCTACAGTTTGCCCAGAGTGACAATCTCGCAATTCTGGGGGTCTATCGGTGGTTAATACCAACAGTGGTACGCGACTATATGAAGCTTCTATGACTGCGGAATAAAAATTTGCTCCTGCTGTACCAGAGGTACAAACTAGTACCACAGGGCGATCGATTGCTTGAGCTTGCCCCAAGGCAAAAAAGGCGGCGGAACGTTCATCGAGAATGGAAATCGCTTCAATCTCAGGTGCTTGTTGAGCAAAGGCTACTGCTAAGGGTGTAGAGCGCGATCCAGGGCAAATTATGGCACAAGTCAATCCCAACCGCTTTAGCGTCTCTGTTAAAATGTAAGCCCAAAGTTGATTAACATTCCTAAAGGCGATCGGCATTAAATCAAACATAGCGATAAAACAATCTGAAATTTTAGATTTTGTTTAGGGAAATTTAATTTAAAATCCATCTGGGAAAGTTTGGTGAAAAGAAGTCTAAGGGAGGGAAGCCGATCCTCGACACTTTCTTGCTCCACTTTCTACAAAATGCCCAATTTGCTCTCAAACTTTTATGGACTGCATTCATTTAACGGGAATTCGCGGCTATGGCTACACTGGATATTTACCAGAAGAACAAGTGCTAGGACAATGGTTTGAGGTGGATGTGAGGTTATGGTTGGATATCTCCACAGCAGCCAAGACTGACGCGATCGAAGACACTTTAGATTATCGCAGCGTCATTAGCTTGATACAACATCTAGTCAAAACGTCTAAGTTTGCTTTGGTGGAGAAATTGGTAGCAACGATCGCAGATTCTATTCTCCAAGAGTGCGATCGTGTAACACAAGTCCAAGTCATTCTGAGCAAACCTGCTGCACCTATTCCAGATTTTGGTGGCAAAATTAGCATTGAACTTACTAAAAGTAAGCCCAATATCTAAAGCACAAAACGTGTTTTTTTGCCAATATCTATAAACTAGCAAAAAGAGGGGGTTTATATGGAGTGCGGAAGTCTCTCACAAAGAGAATGTTTCCTGCCATTGCCCCCAGCACTTGCTCGTTATCAGAAAACACTAAGAAATCATGTTATTTGCTGATGAACATTTAACTTGCATATTTTGAGTTAAAACAATTTGTGATTTAATATTAGCTAAAACCAAGAAATAATTTTAATTTATACTATTTCATTCACAATTCAAAATTTCATACTAGCTCTTTGTGAAACTGCACAAAATCAAGATTGCTTGGTGAAAGAAGGCGCAAAATCTCCTTGTTTTGGAGCAACCTTACAGAATTGGCAATAAGACAATTTCAGACGAGAATTTGCATTTCGGCTGATAAAAACACTATTTTTAGACAAATCTGTATTAATTAAACTCTTGAATTCCAGATTAACGATTAATTTTTAGTACTATTGTAGTCAAAGGATAATATCATATTATATCCAATATACTCTATTAATTTTTTCAACTTATTTGAAAGTAGTAGGCTGTGATTTTATTAATTTTTATTCTTGATTATTTTTGACATAAATACTATACT
>NZ_JACKZS010000207.1 GCF_014222285.1 Nostoc sp. UCD121 | reverse complement strand
GCGATCGCCTCTGGAATCTGGGTTATTTGGTTGCTACTGAGGTCAAGCTGCGTCAGATTGGTTAATTTAGCGATCGCATCAGGTATTTCAGTTAGCTCTACGCGAATTAAGATCAGTTCCTCTAAATGTAGTATTTGCGTTATCACATCGGGAATGCTCTCTAAAGGATTGCCACTAATATCCAACTTACGCAAATTAGACAAACCCAACAGTTCGAGTGGAAGCGTTTTTAAATTGTTGCCTGAAACCTTTTCGAGATTGCGGCCTCCTACTCGTTCATAACCTTCAACCTTCTTTCCCAAAATCAAAGACTCAAGCTGCTGCAACTTACCAATTTCCACAGGTAACTCAGTCAACTCCTGTCCCGACAGGTCTAACTCTTGCCAACCCTCAGTCACAGCGCGATCTATCAGTACCAATAACTCATCCTGCGTCATAATTCCAAGGAGAAGGGTAAAAGGAAAGAAGGTTGATGAAGATTAAGTAGTCTGACAAAAATATTTACAGTCATTGCGACCGGAATGAAGCAATCACAAGGGCTGGGATTGCTTCATTCCGCAACTCTTGGAGACGCTACCGCGTAGCTTGCTTCCCCGTAGGGGTACGCTCTATTCGCAATGACATTGTGTAATTAATTCTGTCTGACTACTTATCTTAACTGATTAGGGAAAAATACCAGATTATCTGGATGCCTAAGCCAGTAAATCACCCTCGTGACTTAGGCATCCAGTAGTTATCGGTGCATTATGAGTCCTAAATATGGCCAATACGGTTCGGATAAGGTTTTTTGATGACACGCCCTAGATCATAAAGACGCGATAAATCGCCGTCTCTACAAAGGACTGATCCTTGTAAAGACGGTGATTTATCGCGTCTCTTGCCTTAACCGAACCGTATTGGGGGTGGGGCTTGTACCCCCAAAAATCCAAAATCTAAAATTCGCAAGGTCAAAAGCTGTTTTTGAGTATTAACAACAAGCTCAATCCCACAACAATATTGAAGGCAAGTCATTGTTAGCCAAACGCAGTAATTGATAACCAATTCCAGATATACCGGGTAAAAAGCCAGGATTAAATACAGAATTGGGTAAGTTGGGGAACAGTTGATAAGCTCCAGTTCGCTTGGCTCTAGCCACAACATTTGTTACATTCTGGTGAGCAATTTGATGCCAATCAGGACGGGAACAGATTTTTGCACCGACTAACAGTACTTCGGCCCGGCCGAAGTTGCCACAGCACAAGTGATCGATCGCTTGTAAGCCAAAATTCTGAGTAGTTTGGAGAGCGATTTCAATTTCTTGTTGAATTTCCGGCGTTTCCACGATTCTCAAACTGCCTAAGCGTCCCAAACCAATGCCGGCTGCACCATGACACCACTTATTTGCAAAGTCAGGTTGTCCTGATTGTCCCATTCTACGGAAGTCTGGCCAGTTGGCAGTGGACTGACAAAAAACGCTACGCTCATACTCAATTCCTGCTAAACCTGCTTCTAAGAATTTGCCCGATGAGGTGGCGGCATAAAGTCTGAGCAAAGCATAAGAGATGCCTGCGGCTCCATGAGAGAAGCCAGTCAAGGGCTTATCCCAATAAGTATGCCAAGCTTTGGGCGCACCATTGTGGCTAACTTGACGGTTGATTAAATGTTGTCCACAGGCGATCGCTTTTTCTAAAACGGTTGCTTCTCCTGTGGCTTGATGCAGAGATAATAACCCTAAAATTGCCCCAGCTGCTCCACTCATAATATCCAAGTGTTCATCAGCAGCAATTAGTTCTGGTGTCATCAAATTGGCTAATACTTGAGCGTCTGGCAACAGCGTTGCATCGTTGAGGAATTGACTAATTTTCACCAAGCTATAGATCATCGATCCTAAACCTGTTGCACCCCCAACGCCCATGAAACGAGCCATGCGTTCCCAAGTTTCGGGTTCAATGGTGTGGATTTGACGACGCAGAGATTGCACTGTCCTCAATGCTAAATCACGGTAACGGGAATCACCAGTTACTTGACTCAGTGCAGCTAAAAACAAAGCAACTCCAGAACGTCCGTCACTAAGACAATTATTTAATACTTGCAGTTGATATCGTTCGGCGCGAGGCACAAAGTCTAAGCCAATCCAGTTAACGCTGCCATCAGGATCAGAAATGGCTCTGGTTTCCAGTTGAGTGGCGATTTCCTTGGCTTCAGCAATCAATTGTTCCGAATTTAGCAACGGTAACGATTCGCCTTGCCATTGTCCACCTTGGCGGCTGGAGGTGGTTGCAATCTTGGCATCGAAGGAGCCTTGAATAATCGCTACTTGTCGAGCTAGGTCAATTTCATCTAGAGATTGTAACTGGTTGAGCAGGTCTTGGTAACTGGATTTTTTGAAGTAGTTGGGAATGGAAGAAGAACCGTTTAAACTCAGTTCATCAACCACCGCACTAGCCGTGAAGAAGGGAATATCCAATTGTTCCATCGCTCGTAGTTCCGCGCTCAAAACAGGAAAGGCGTTCGGTTTATTTTGAGCAACTAGAAAAGCACGACTGAGAACATCGAGTTGAATACTGTAATCTGCACCGTGTTTGAGGTAATCGGGTGCTAAAGCTTTTTGAAGGATGATGCCATAGATGCGGGTGTTGCGGAAGATAAAACGCACCTGCTGATTTTGCATAGCAGATAGCAAACTTTGGCGTGAAATTAAGAAATCTTTGTGCGCCATCAAAAAGCGATACATCTGCTCAAACCCAGTGGTGATTTGGAGTTGATAATCGTTTGGAGACAAAGCAACTTCACCCAATAACGGCACATTTTTCCCAATCGGCAAGGTTACAGGCTCAGATAACAGGTGCATATTATCTGTATTAATGTTCTGCCAGCGTGGGACTTTGCGGGGAGATAGTCGAGGATCTGTGCTGCCTAGCCCGCTAATATCATAAGCGACACTGCGATCGCCACTAAAGTCCCAACGCGGTAAAAGTCCGGTGCGGAGTACGGAATCCCAAAATTGTCGTGTGGCGGTTGTTTCTAAATCTTGGGTAAGCGGTGAGTCTTCAATGAGATTCGGTTCGTGGTGCAGCAGCGTTTCCATATCAATCAGCACCAGATGTTCACCATTGGCAATTAAGTTTTCGTAATGGCAATCTGTTCCGCGCAAAGCGTAAAGCACACACAACAACATCCCAGAACGCTGATAAAATCGCTTCGCAGCTGCTTCATCAACACAAGGCAACTGTTCAACATATTCTACCCAACCGTAACCGTTGCGCTCCAGCACCCGAATTACTTTAAAATCTAAAAGATTGCTGTGTTGATTGCACCAATCCAAAAATTGGTTAAAGACAACCTCTAATCCTAAATCTTTGGGTTTATAAACAAGTTTAAGTCCTGACTCAAAGGTGAGCAAAATCACCGTTCGTCCGCGTTTGTGTGCATCGGAAAGGGATGTTTGAATTTCGGCGACTTTGTTTTGAGAAAATGGAGCGATCGCTTCATCAAAAGTTCGTTGAATATCTATCCTGTCTGCAACTAAACGTTCGATAAATTCAGCAGTGAACTCAACCCAAAAATTGACGGCTGTTGCCACTAACCGACCGAGAACTGGATACTTTTGGAAGAACGTCAGCATTCCATCTTCTAGGAGTTGATTAACAAACTTGGTGTAATGAGTGTTATTGTTTTGTGCTTCCAGTCCTAGTAAGCCGAGCAAGCTTTGACCAAAGGGACGCACCTGAGAAAATTCAAAATCTAATGTCTTAGTGCAAATCCCTGCTAATCGTTTCAGTAGACCACGTTCTAGAGAACTGTAAGCGTCGTGGGAAAGAATCGATAAGGGAAGACAATCTTGGGTGAATTGACTGTCGCAGCGAGTCAGTAATTGCTGTCTGGCTACTAAGATAGCAGGCAAAAGGATATCTTCAAAGGTAATCGGATTTTGTGAATCGATTGGTAGAAATACTTCGGTTGCAGAATTGAATCCTGTAGCGGTTTGGATGATTTGCTGCAAGGTTTCTGCCCACTCAGGCAAAGGTTGATCGGCAAGTAACTCAATGGCTCCCAATTTGGAACTAACAGTATCGAGGTCTAGCCCTTCCCACTGTAAGCGTTTGTGCAACGTATCCCATTTACCTTCTGCTGCAACTTCGCACCAGCGATGTCTACGACGGTTAATTTCTTGTTCATTTACTTGCTCGACATCAATTGCAAATCTGCTTTCATCAAGCCGTTCCCAGATAAAGCTAGCATTGGCTGCGATCGCTCTTAAATCGTCTGATGTTTTCTGTTGGGATAAGCGAACAATTTGTTGAACCATAGCTGGATTTCTCATGATGGAGTTAAAAGGTAAGTATCAATTCTGGTTTACGTTTTAATAGTTGGTATTAATACCAATAGCGTTCGTCTGAAATAAGTTTTAAATTAAGTACTAATTAGGTAAGTATCTAAGCATAAATAGATTTAAAATTTGTAGTAAGAACTTTAGTCCTGATAATCCTTGCTCTGAGCGATAAATCGCTCACTACAAACTAGGAGTTTATTTTATATTTAATTATGTCTACCTACTTAGGCATAATTAAAATAACTTGTAATTCTTAATTGAATTAGTCGGGGTACAAGTTCACAACAGATAAAGACCAAAAACTTGACTATTTGGCGGATTATAGGACTCATATATTATGATTTTTGAACAAATTTAAGATAAAACTGTCTTTTCAGTTTCAGTATGTTTTCAAAAATCAAGTCTGAGTCCTATATTTCACCAAAAATTACGAATTACGAGAGATAGCAGTGTCCGCCACCACAGCCGGCTGTGTGACATAGTTTGGGCGCACTATCAGCCATTGCACCGCCACTAACACTGAGTAATTCTTCTTCGCTCAGTTCACTTGAGTCCACAAAGGTCAGTTCTGCCAGCATTTGAGCTACGCTTTCGGCTGTGAAAGTATAACCTTTTTCTGCACTGGCAATTAACAACAGTTTGATGGCTTCTGTTTGGGTAACTGCTGCTTGTATATTCTCGCGTAGTTGGCTATTTTGGAGTAGGCTTTGAATTTGTGACAACATAATTGTATTTTCTCAGAGTTGGTGATAGTAATTGTTAATAGAATTCCCTCTTTTTCTTGATTAAAAAAGTAAAGAGGGAATTTGTTATGCAGCATCTCTTCCTGAGTTTAAGCTCAGTACCAAGTATGGAAATTATCCAAATTAAAATATTGGGAAAGTTGGATATAAAAAGCTGTTTTAGAAAAACAACCTGACCTTGGAGGCTACAATGCCAGAGAGAAAGAGAAGCTACATATCTTTTTTAGCAGTGTCCGCCACCACAGCCTTCTGTATGACATAGCTTAGGCGCACTATCAGCCATCATTCCACCACTAACACTAAGTAATTCTTCTTCACTCAGTTCGTTGGAGTCTACAAAGGTTAGTTCTGCCAGCATTTGAGAAATGGCTTCAACTGTGAAGTTATAACCTTTCTCTGCACTAGCGATCGCTAATACTTTCATAGCTTCTGCTTGATTAGTTGCTGCTTTTACTTGCTGTTGTAATTGAGCGTTTTGCAGTAATTCTTTAATTTGGTGTAACATCCGTCTATCCTCCGTTTTGGTTGACTTATCTAAACCGCAGAGATTCTACACTTGTTTTGTGCGGTGTTCTCTGCTCTTCTGATTTGAATTTAGAGAAGAATCGGGGAGAAGTAGGGGAGATAGTTGCAATAGCAGAAAAATTTTTTAGCGTTGCTGATTAGATATATGGATCTTGGTGTAGAGACGTTGCATTGCAACGTCTCTACAAGGGTTTTGAAATCACGTAAAATCATTTTCTTCAAGGGGCGACAAGCGAGCTAAAGAGCTTGCTGTATAAGCTTCATAGCCCTTAAACCTTGCTGATAATATGCTTTCTTATTGCGAATGAAACTGACCAGTTCCTCGACCCATGCTTGACACTCATGCCAAGCTACTATCCAATTTTGACCATATAAACCTATCCAGAAATTACTGTGACGTTTTTGATTTCTATTTTTTTCTTGGCTACGACAAATATATGATTCTTGTTTTTGAAATTTAGTCCTTTGTCCATGTAACCAAGCACTAGTCAAGGAAGACAGCAATTAAGAAAATCAAACGTACAAGTCTATCAGGGTTGGCTTGAGAAGCTTCTAGATTATAACCACCTGTTTTGCAATCTTTGAACATCGCTTCAATGCCAAAACGTTGACCATATATTTTGAGGGCAGTGTTTAAATCAGGTAAATTAGTTAATAAGTACCAAGCTTCTTTTTCTTGTTTACCTCTATACTTTCGTTTCCAGTAAACTCCTAAGTTAAACCTACCAAAACCCCGTTTTTGAGTAAACTTAACATTGGGATAAAACTGGCGGATGCCTGGATAAATCTCAATGCTACTTAAAGGCTGAAATTTTTGCCCTTTTTGGCGGTAAGTAGTATCCTTTTTCTGACGAAATACAAAACTGAGGTTCTGATTCTGGAGCCAATGCGCCAGTTCTACACTGTGAAATTCTCTATCTCCAATAATCACTAATTTGTACGTTTTTAATAAACGAATTACTGGGCGTAATACTTTTTGCTGTTCAGTGAGATTACTGCAACCATCTTTCTCTAACAGACACCAATATATTGGCCACGCTCTTTTTTGGTAAATTACGCTAACCATCAACACATTGTTTTCTTTCCACTGTGTTCTATCCATTGCAATGGCTAATTGTGACCCTACTTGAAAATGTCGGTTAATTATTGCTTCAATGATAGGAAACCACAACAATACTACACTCAAGGCATTTAGTGTTAAAAATCTTTGTATATGCCGTCTACGACTATTTTGTTGTATAGGTAAAGGTAGAGTCGCTGCCAGTCTTTCTATTCTCACTTGTTTCTGATTTTGTAATAACCACACCAACATCTTTAGCGTGATTAACTGTGCTTTATTCAGATATTTTTCTAAGAAGTTTTGGTAGAATGATGCCAGCATTATGATGACGGTCTTGGTCAAATTACGAGACCGTTCTTTTTTACCATTAAACTGTACCCTACAGGTAGCTGCTTAATAACCGTACAGTTTATTCTCAATAAGTACCCACTTTTTTCAAGGGGTCTGTACGCCCAAAACCTTTTGCTGGCGAGGTTTAGAAGCGATTGTCGCCCCTTGAAATCATTTTCATACCTGAATTCAGCAATGCCAATTTTTGGGTGGAAAATAATTGGCGACACGGGAACTGAATCTTAGCCCTAACTGTGTAACCAGAGCTAGAGCCTCTATAACGACGAGTTGAAAGGATTATGAATCTAATAGGACTTACGTACAGGTAACGGAAAACGAACTACGGAGGACGCAGAGGTCACTGAGGAATGAGAGTTTGAGAGGGTTTTTGCGTCAGTCCTATCTAAAACTAAAGGGCAACCAGTACTTCATTGATTTGCTCTGCTAGTTTCAATGGACGGAAAGGCTTGGCAAAAATAGCAGCGACATCCATATCAGTAAAACTCTCTCGATCTGATTGCTGGAGTTTAGCTGTTAATAAAATTACTGGAATTTTCTTAGTGGCGGGGTTAGCTTTCAGTTGTTGCAGAGTTGCACGCCCATCCATATCAGGCATCATCATATCTAGTAGAATGACATCTGGTTTATGGGTAGCAGCTACCTTCAAAGCTTCCTGACCAGAACTTGCTGTCAATACATTCCAGCCAGCAGCCATTTCTAATCCCAACTTAGCGATCGCCCGCACATCTTCTTCATCATCAACAATCAAGATATTTCTGTTCATAATGGCACTCTTACAAAATATATGTGCTGATTTGCTTGATCGCTCTTGAGCTATTCTAAAGCCAGATCGGGGAAAAGTAGGGAAGAATTAAGCTGTTAGAAGCAGTTTATTGCACTGGTAAAGGTAGCAGTACATAAAAAGTGCTACCTTCACCTAAAGTGCTTTGAACCCAGATTTTGCCATCATGTTGCTGGATGATATCTCGGCAAATAGCAAGTCCTAAACCTGTTCCTCCTTTGTTGCGGGAATCGGATGCATCCACCTGCTGAAAGCGCTCGAAAATTATTTGTAGTTTATCTTCAGGAATTCCTCGCCCTTGATCTTTGATAGTAATCAAAAGGTATTTGGGTAATAAAGGCTCATTTTCTTTAGGCTCAACGCCTTGAGATTCTGAGAGAGTGGCACTTATATACACCGTGTCTCCTGGTTCAGAAAATTTAATAGCGTTGCTCAGTAAATTAGTCAGGGTTTGCAGCAGGCGATCGGGATCTGCCCAAAGTTCAACTTCTACAGGATTTATGATCAATTTGACTTGAAATTGATCTGCCATTGCTTGCATCGCTTCTGTGGCGGTAGTTAGCAAGTCTGCGGCGTTGTACTTCATCTTCCGCGTGAAGATTTTGCCCGATTTCATCCGCTCTAAATCGAGAATATCGTTCACTAAACGAATTAGGCGTTCAGTATTAGTGGTGGCAATGCTTAGAACTTTTTGGCCTTGTTCATTCAGAGTTCCCAGTTGTTCTGAACCCAATAAATCTAATGCTCCCATTGTGGAAGTTAAAGGTGTACGCAATTCATGACTGACTAAAGAGATAAATTCGTTTTCTAGGCGTTTGCGTTCGGTGATGTCATTGGCAATTAATAAAGCACACGGTACTCCAGCTAAGTCAATCAATTCGAGAGATATTAGTATGGTTTTGAGTTCTGCATACTTAGTTGAAAATTCAAATTCTAGATTGTATAGTGACCCAGTTTCTGGTAGAAGTTGAATTGTTTGAGCGTAGACGCTTACCGGCTTGTCGTTAGACATCGCGACTGTGTTTTTACCCAAATTAAGTTCAGTAGCAGTATTTCCAATCACTTCGTCTAGAGAGTAGCCGCTCATCTTCAAGAAACTGGGATTGACATCAATAAAACGAGCATCTGAGATTGTAGCGATCGCGATCGGATTAGGACTAGAGCGAAAAACTTTAGCAAACTTCTCTTCTGCTTTGGCGCGCTCGTGAATTTCCTGCTGCAACCGCTCATTTTGGGCTTGGAGTTGTTGTTGCAGCTTCCAAATCGTTAAGTGATTTTCAATTCGTGCTAAAACCTCTTCTAGTTGAAAAGGCTTAGTGATATAGTCCACCCCCCCTACTGCAAAAGCTTTCACCTTATCTAGCACATCACCCAAAGCGCTGATAAAAATTACCGGGATTTTGCGAGTGCGATCGCTTGCCTTCAAATGTTCGCAGACTTCATACCCATTCATTTCCGGCATATTCACATCCAGCAAAATCAGGTCGGGAGGAACTGCATTTGCCCCTCGTAAACCCGTAGAACCCTTAGTTACACTCCGAACTTTATATCCCTGTTCCGTCAACATGGCAGACAAGAGATTCAGGTTTTCTGGCGTGTCATCAATCACCAGTATGTCTGCTTTGGGAAAGTTGAGCGACTCTTTAGGCATGGCAATATCGACTTTAGCCAGAATAGGCTACTAATGATTTCTAGAAATTGTAACCTTAGTCCTAGGTCTTAATAATCATTTACAAAAGAAATCCCAATTACCCATTTATCTACCCTAGTTCTCCCCGATTAATTTTTAATCTTAAAAGCATCGAATCAAATTAATAGCTCACACCTACCAAATTACACAGTACGGAGTAACTTGTATGCAAACTTCAACCATGCGTAAACCAATTATTCTTGCACCAGGAGAAGGTAATCAATTTTCAATTATGGGTGGACAATTTACAACCAAAGCAACTGGTGAAGAGACAAATCAAGCTTGGAAAATTTATGAAATTACAGACACAGAAGAAAATGGGCCACCACTGCACACTCACCCTTGGGAAGAGGCATTTTATATTCTCGAAGGAGAACTAGATATCCAAGTTGGTACAGAAACTATTTTGGCATCAATCGGCTTTTTTGTTAACATTCCTCATAATGCACCACACGCCTTCAAGATTCGTTCTGCTACCGCTAAATTTCTGGTTTTAATTGCACCTCAAGGTGCGAAAAACTTTTATGAAGAAATGGGTCAAGTCGCAGATAGCCCATCGCCAAACATGGACAAAATACAGCTTCTTTTGAACAAATATGGATTGCGATTTCTGGCGTGAATCTTTCGTTTGGATGTAGCGTGTACAGCTAGTACGCCCTTACGGAGAAAAGCTATATATAAACACGCAGAATTTGCATTTTTTGATAAATAAATCTATTTCTAGAAAGCAATATGTACTCAATAACAAAACCAAAAGCTACCCACCTTTTAACTAGTAGTGCGCTGAGTTTGGGAATTATCGCTAGCCTTGTTTTTTACCCAAGCGCGAGTCAAGCGAGTAAAAATGATGCTGGAGTACCTGCCGAACTCCAGGGCGAGTGGCGGTACGGTCGAATCTCGTCTATCCAATACCAAGACAGCTACACAGGTCGGCCAGCAGCCCCAAATGGTTCAAGCGATCAATTTCAACTCGCATCTAACGGAAACTACAAGCGAAATCGGCTGCTTCAAATCACCACTTATAACTGTGCATCTAATCTCTTCATACAGGAAAAAGGCAAAGTTAAGATTGAAGGTCAACGCCTGACTTTTCAACCTAGCGACAGCACATCCAAAGGGCAAATCTGCAATAGCGGGCGCACCTACTCCAGCCGCAATTCGGCAAAGGCTGAGACTTACGAGTGGTCGGTTGAGACAAATGAATCCGGGCAGCAAGTTCTATTGCTTGCGACCCCCGATGGCAAGGGTCTAGCTCACTATGGGCGACCTCAATAGATATCTGTTTAAAAGAATGTAGAGATGCGAAAGCGAGTAGCGGGGTTCCGTCCCAGTCTAATTTTGCGTCTCTACAATAGGCATCTCCAGAAATTAAATATGCGTTACCCAGAAACCTTGTAGAGATGGCGATTTATCGCGTCTCTTGCCTTAACCGAACCCTATTGCAATACATCTTGGATTATCCATTTTTTCTCTCCCCTAGTTCTCCCCGATTGCTTCGTAATCTATAAAATATCGAACTGAGGTTATCCCATGATTCACCATATTTCAATTGCTGTTAGAAACCCTAGCCATGTTGCTCAAGTTCTAGCGGAAATCTTAAAAGCACAAGCTGTTCCATTTCCTCCTAACCCAGGAAGCTATATGGTTATACCTTTTGATGAATACGGTACAGCCATTGAACTCTATCCTTTAGGCTCTCAAATTGAACCTGGTGAAAATGATGAAGAATGCGTATTTGTCCGTACTGCAATTACTTCTATGTACACAGATATTCATGCAGCTATTTCTGTACCCATCAGCCAAAAAGAAATTGAACAAATCGGTGTCCGTGAAGATTGGCGTGTAGTGCGCTGTAACCGCGATTCTTTCTTTGATGTGATTGAGTTCTGGGTGGAAAATAGATTAATGATTGAATTGCTAACACCAGAAATGGCATCTCAATATTTGAAATTCGCCACTCAGCAAGAAAATCTAAAATATTTTGTGGCACAACCAGCTTTAGCAACAAGTTGATAAATATTTATAGCAATCCTATTTGGTTTGCAATTCTCGCAAACCGCAGATCCTCGGCTTCTCAAATAAATCGGGGATCTTGTTGATCGCGAATGATTCAGAATTGCTATATTAATTTCTTTAATTTAAGTACGTTTGCAACTAAAGAACTATGCCTGCGGCGGGCATAGCTCTTTAGTTATGGTAAATAACAGAAGTGAATAAAGGAGCAAAGGCAATGATTTAGAATCAACTTATAGGTAAACCAGTACTAACATGATTGACCACGACCGTTTATTTAAAGAACTGATTGCAACATTTTTTATAGAATTTTTAGAATTATTTTTCCCCAGGTAATTACTTATCTAGAACCTGACTCATTGAAATTCTTGGACAAAGAAGTATTTACCGATGTCACTGCTGGCGAACAATACGAAGCTGATTTAGTAGTACAAGTAAGATTTCGAGAACAAAAAACTTTTTTTCTTGTGCATATCGAAAATCAGTCATATCCACAAGCTGATTTTGGACGCAGAATGTTTCGTTACTTTGCGCGATTGTTTGAAAAATATGCTTTACCTGTATATCCAATTGTAGTTTTTTCTTATGACGCTCCCCGCACACCCCAAAAAAATATTTACCGGATGGAATTTCCAGATAAAAATGTTCTGGAATTTAACTATGGGTTGGTTCAACTCAATCAATTAAACTGGCGCGATTTTTTACAGCAAGAAAACCCCGTTGCCAGTGCGCTCATGCTTAACTGAACTGTATTGGGCGAGAATTGAGTGTTTGAAACCCACCTCCGTGGGTAAAGCCTCGTGTAAACGCGGTTTCTAACCGCCTATTTAACGTTAAGTTGGCTCAGTTACAATTTTCTTCCGTTACATCAATAATTTCATCGAAGCAGAAACTTCGGACTAAATTTGTCAATTTTTCTGCCAAAGTAGAATGTGTTGGTGGAATTTGCTCAATTAGTTGAAAAATCCTTTCGGCATCGACTTCAACGGCTGCCTGATTAAGTTCTGTTACCCATTGGGCAGGCATAATGGTAATTGCAGAGCGAAGATCCAAAATGGAAAATTGAATATTCTTTAAATTGTTGTCTGTTGCATCTTCACTGCTTTCTTCTGTACAGATATATAGCACCTGCAAATATTCAGCTATCTTTTCAAAAATTATCTGCTCACGAAATGGCTTACGAACCAAGTCGTTGCAACCTGCGGCTAAGATACTCGCCTGTTGTTCTTCAAAAGCACTGGCAGTTAGGGCAATAATTACAGTGCGGTGATTTGTATTTGTATTTCTTTCCCTCGCTCTAATCTCTTTAGTTGCATCGTAGCCGTTCATTACAGGCATCCGCATATCCATCCAAATAAGATGAGGCTGCCAAGTTTGCCACATTGCGATCGCTTCTTGTCCATTATTCGCAGCCTTAATTTCAAAACCAATGCTACTAAGAAGTTGCACAATTAAATCGCGGTTTTCTTTACGGTCATCCACTACCAGAATCCGGTAAGAGGGTTGGCCTGCTGCTAGCTCGATCACACGTCCCTTATTCAACCTTGGTGAAACTTTCAATGCTGCGGCTAAATTTACTTGGATGTCAAAGCTAAAAATAGATCCTTGTCTAGGGGTACTCGTTAAGTAAATATCACCACCCAGCAAACGCACAAATTGACGGCTGATTGTCAGTCCTAGTCCAGTTCCTTCTTTGGTTTGGATACCACTTGTTGTCTGGACAAAAGGCTGAAACAAGTTATTCATTTCTTCTGGTGCTATTCCCCGTCCAGTATCTTCGACTTCAAAGTGAAGGAATGGGGA
>NZ_JACKZS010000206.1 GCF_014222285.1 Nostoc sp. UCD121 | reverse complement strand
TCCAGAATTTGAATTGTGGCGAGAAATATTTGAAAGTGAACGAGTTTAGTAAACTTTGTTGCATTAAATTATTGTTTACTAGCTGTATCGTCACTTCTGCTGCTTCCAAACAAGGTTGTACTCTCTCTCAACAAATGCCAGCAGCTTTGACTGCAAGGATGACAGATAAGGTTTGGCCTGTTTCCCCAACCACTGCAACAGCCAATCCACAGCCTCGTCACGGTTGGTTACTTGATGCAACTGCCGTAACCTTACACATAACTGCTGCATGAATTGGCAATCTTCATCAAGCAGTTCCAGTGATTTCAGGTGTTCGATTTTTACGGTATAGTCACCATCCCAGGTTTGAACTGTACAGCTATAGTCTCCAACATGAGTTACCACACCCCAATAACCCGCTTTCCCTCTCAAGTCTGGATTGTCTTTTGGCAGAAGAATGCATATTTCACCAATATGGTAAGGATTGGGGATTTTTGGACTTTCGCGTATCCTATCCACAACGTCTTTCACTATGCGACCAGATGGAAGCTTATTGCCAGCTTGCTCTACTGCCTGCTGCCATACATTCGCTTGCACAGCCGGTTCCAACTCAGCTTTTGCCAAAAACCGCAGTTGTCGTTCGTTGGTCGGCATTGGAATTTGCTGACCATTGGTCGGCAAAAACTTTTGAAGATTCTCGTAAACAGCAGTAGCCGAAATCTTCAAGTACGCTGCATCACGGCTGTAACCAAAGCGTTCGCGGCAGTATTCTTCAAAAGTCCGGTGCGTGGAACGGTACAGCCGTCTGTCCCTCAACTCCATCAGCGCCTGGCCTGCTTCTAAAAACGCACGTTCTACACGGCGTTCTAAGTTCAGCCGCTCGTTTTGTTCTTCAGGGGTCAACTCTCTGATTTCAACAGCCACAACCTCGATGGTTGCTAATGCTGGCTTATCTTGGGCAGAAATATTTTCGGCAGCAGAGTCGGCTGCTAGCTTTGGTTCCTCAGATGTCGCAGGGGTAATTTTCTTGCGTCTGGATGGTGGTTTGTTCATTATTCCACCTCCAGGCTGACAGCAGTCGAACAAATATTGAGTTGTGTCATCATGAAGTATAGAGTTTTTATTTATGCCCCCATCCTTTAAACAGGTTGGGGTTTTTCATTGCTTTTTATATTTTGCAGCCTTAAAGCACTACCAAATATAAAACTCATTAAAAAATTTCATAGACCAATTATCAAAAAACCACTACGCCAGAGGTACCACAACAAAATACTGTTTGGGCGTATTCTAGAAAATACCCTCTTCAAGACATGGGTAAAACAACCGCTAATGCTTGATTATTTGACGGCGAGTATTGCATTTGGGGTGACTAGATGAATCTCATCTAGGTTGAAACCCGTAGTTTTTCCCTATCGGGTTTGAAATGAGTTGTAACCCACACTCGATATTGAATTTTATTTAGAATGAAAGGGCTTATTTAAATTTTTTGAGCAAAGAAAAGAACCGATAAATAGGGTTTGGTAACATATCCCCCGTGAGCATTTAATATCTGTATAATAGCATCAGAAAAATCTTGCTTTTTAGTTTCAGTAAATTCTTGATAAGCAGTTTGAGTTTTCAGAAGACCTAGATATCGCTCTGCATCATAATCAATAGACCAAGGATATTGTTTGACCACTAAATTTTTGAAACAAAAACTATTTAATATCCAGGTTTCTCTTTTTTTTATTAGTGATTCAACTGAGGATGGTTTAGCATTAGATATTGTAGGTACATATTTTTGAAACGTTTTTTTGAGTGCCTGAAATATTGAAGTATCGGGTAAAATAGAGAAATTCCAAAAAAACGCAATATAACCTTTTTCTTTTAAAGCTTGTGCAACTTTTGGATACCCTTTTTCACGATTTACCCAATGAAAGGCTTGAGCAGATATTGCTAAGTCAAAGGCTTTTGGGCGTAAATTCCAATCCTCTAAAGTAACTGTCTCAAATGTCACCTTTGGATATAAACGCATATTTTGAGATGCTATTGCAATCAGTCTTTCACCTGGCTCTAAACAGCAGATAGCATAGCCCTTTTCAGCAAATGGAACAGTTCCCTTACCTGTCCCTGTTCCAATATCTAAAATTGAAGCTGAATCTGGAAGATTAGCCATCTCAATTACATCTTCAATCAATTGAGATGGATAACTAGGGCGTGCTGCATCATAGATTTCTGCAACTTCATTAAAGGACTCACTACGTTTTCTGCTCATCACTGATAAATCCACAAACGTATTTTGCTCCCGATCACTTTCGCTCGGATTTGAGAAAATATTAACAGTTTTACCACTAGAGAAAAAGCCTCTGTCTCCAATCCAATTTGACAAGACGCTACCGCTACTATTAATCTATATCATTGGTAATCAATTCGGGTGCAGGGTGCAAGTCTGTACTAAAAACAAATAATTCAGAGACCAACCGAGAAACTTTTACCATGATTTATGACAAAAGCTTTATCCTGGCTTATTAAGGGCAGCACTTTGTTTTGTCTATTGCCTTGGGAGCCAATTGCGGCACAAATTGTTCCAGATGCAACCCTAAGAGTCAACTCCAGCGTCACAATAGAGGGCAATAATACCAATGCAATAACGGGAGGAACCCAAGTCGGAAGCAATTTGTTCCACAGCTTTGAACAGTTTTCTGTACCCACAGGAAGCGCAGTCTACTTCAAAAATGCCCCAGACATCCAAAACATTTTGACAAGAGTGACAGGTAGCTCAGTATCTAATATTGATGGTTTAATTCAAGCTAACGGCATAGCCAACGTATTTCTTATTAATCCCAATGGGATTGTTTTTGGGCTGAATGCTTCACTAAACATTGGCGGCTCGTTTGTCGGCACTACTGCCAGTAATATTAAATTTGCTGATGGCATCTCCTTCGATGCTAAACCCCTTAGTGGTGCAGAACCATTGTTGACAGTGAGCGTGCCTGTGGGATTAGGATTTGGGACAAATGCGGGAAATATTCGCGTCTTTGGAGACGGCCAAGGTATAAGAAAAACTTCAGACCTCATAGATACTAGTTCTGGTCTGCGCGTGCAGTCAAATCAAACCTTAGCTTTGGTGGGTGGTAATATACTACTCTCACGCGGAACCCTTAAAACAACAGGGGGACAGATTGAATTAGGCAGCGTGGCTGGAGCAGGTTTGGTCAATCTGATTCCTACAGATAAAGGCTGGACATTGGAATATTCAGGCATCTCAGCCTTTGGAGAGATCCAGTTGTCTGGAGCAGCAGCAGTTGATGCCAGTGGGAATGGTGGTGGCAATATTCAAATACAAGCCATGAAGTTAATGCTAGACGGTGGTTCTCAGATTGAGTCCAGCACATTAGGAGCAGGAACGGGGGGAACATTGAAAATTAATGCTTCAGATTCAGTGAACCTGGTGGGATTACCAGAAGTTGATTCGTTTTTCAACACTGGTATATCGAGCCTAGTTTACCCAAGAGCTACCGGAGCTGGTGGTAACATCAATATGGAAACTGGGCGGTTAAATGTCCGGGATGGAGCAGGGATCGCTGCTGGTACGTATGGCTTCGGAAATGCTGGTTCTATAGATATCTTAGCTCATGATTCAGTAGAAGTACTGCGAAAACTAACAGCCAATGCAGGCAGTTCCATAACAAGTTTGGCCCAACGAGGATCTACCGGATCTGGCGGTAACATTAAGATTGAAACTGCGCGGTTAAGTCTACGCTCTGGAGGAGTGATATCATCAGGCACATTTGGGCAGGGCTCGGGAGGCAACGTATCTATAAATGTTGACGAAGAAGTGCAAGTAACCGGAAAGTCACTAACTGGTAATTCTCCTAGCAGAATATCAGCTCGAACTGGAGGAACTGGAAAGGCTGGAAATCTGACAATCGAAGTAGAACGATTAACTGTCACTGATGGTGGAAGAGTAAATATTGGTGGTGAAAAAATTCCAAAAAATCTCAACTTTCAGCCAGGACAAGGAAATGCAGGAACCCTCCGAATCAACGCAGACAGTATCAATCTAGACAGAGGTACTATCACAGCTGGCACAGAGGGCGGCACAAAAGGCCAAGGAGGCGACATTTTCTTACACTCTGGTTACTTACAATTACGTGACAGTATCATTACTGCGACTGCTGGGGGTAATGGCGACGGCGGCAACATCACTATCAACACAGATATCCTAGTTACAATAAAAAATAGCAGCATCACCGCAAATGCCTTTGAGGGTCGTGGTGGGAATATCACAATTAATGCTAAGGGACTTTTCTTTTCCCCTGATAGCTTGATTACAGCTAATTCCAAGTACGGAATTAACGGTACTGTTCAATACAACATCGCTGATACTAACATTTACCCTATTCAACTAAAAACAGAAATAATTCCAATAACTCCTGAAATCATCCCAGTTTGTCAGGCACAAGCAGGCACAGAAGTAAATAGTTTTCGAGTTAGTAGTACTCGCAATATCCAATCTAAGCCTAACAACCTGATGTATAACAATGTTGAGCAAAGTAACTCTGTTCCAGTTCCACCTTTTAATAATTCACATAATCCAAAATCATTAAGAAGTAACCAAGCTACACAAATCATAGAAGCCAACGTTTTGATTCGGGATTCTCAAGGTAATTTAGTTTTGACGACAGACCAAGCAAATCCAACCCGGGATAATGCTTCACTGTATGCAAGTTCTTGTTTTTCAGGATCTCAGTGGTAAAAAGATATAAAAATGATTTCACCTCAATGTTGCTTTAAATATGTTTTCTCAGGTATTCTAGGGCTGTCTCTAATTTTAATTCAATCATCTTCCCCTGCCCAGACTGTAAAAAAAGAAAAAGAATTTCTCAAAAATCAAGCGGTATCCCTGACTTCTTCAGGTCACGAACAATTAGCTCTAGATCGTGCGGACGAAGCTTTAAAAACTTGGCAGGAATCTACGAAAATTTATCGTCAACTAAACGATCAAGAGGGAATTACGGAAAGCCTGATTAATCAAAACCTTGCTTTCCAAGCATTAGGATTACACAAAGAAGCTTGCAATATACTTTTAGAAGCTTTGAAGTTGAATACAAATCTAGGTCTTTGTGACACGACTTTGCAAAAACCCGCTCTTGCTGAAAACGAGCAACTGACGACATTAGTTGGTAAGCAGAAACCAACATCAGTTAACTTGCTTGGATTAAATAATCTAGGAGAAGTCTTGCGGATTTTGGGGAAGTTAAATGAATCTCAAACAGTTCTACAAGAAACATTAACGTTAGCAAACCTTGTATCTTCATCAAAGATTAGTGGAATTTATCTATCTTTGGGTAATATTGAACAGACAATTTATCAGCAATTGCAAGATAAATATTCTTGGATAGAGGAACCACTTTTTCGAGAGCAGATTGCTAATATTATTCCACAAAAGGCGCAAAAATCACTCTTGTATTACCAAATACTAGAAAACATACCAAATATCTCGAAATCAGCTAAACTGCAAGCTCAGTTGAATCATTTGACTTTACTGATAAGTTTTGAAAAATGGCTAATTCATCAACCAAATCAAGCGAACCTTCATCAGAAAGTTAATCAACAAATCCGAGTATTGGTAAATAAAATAGATGAAAATTCTTCTGCCTTTTTGGAGTTATCACCTGAACCATCTATTCATGCTAGATTGAACTTGGCTAATAACCTGAGTCAGATCCCAGATGAACAGTTAAAATCTGTGGCAATTCGGTATACCAAATTAGCTCTCCAAATGGCTCGAACTATTAATAGTACCCGATGGTTATCCTATAGTTTCGGAACTCTGGGTAAATTATCAACACAAACAGAACAAAAACAGGCATATTTTAGCAAGGCTTTAGAGTTAGCTGAATCAATTCAAGCTTCGGATATCGCTTATCAATGGCAGCAGCAGTTAGGGCAGATTTACGAGAAACAGGGTCAAACTGAGTTAGCGACTAAAAATTATAATGCGGCTATCACAAATATGACTCAAGTTCGTGATAGCCTTTTGTCAACTAATGGGGACTTACAGTTCTCTTTTCAGGAGGAAATGGAACCGACATATCGCAACTATATGCGATTACTCCTATCCGCTCCTAATCCTGATTTAAAAAAAGTAATACAGATAAACGAAGGGTTGCAGATAGCACGCTTAGAAAACTTTCTCAGATGTGGCAAGCTTGACCTTGTTGCTTTGAATCAGCTTCAGAACCTCAATAGCGCCCCAACAGTAATTCACATTATTGATTTAGGGGATAGTATAGAAGTAATTGCTCAGTCAACAGATGGCTCACTTCACCACCATTCTATTAATTCTAAACTAGTTCGATTCCAGATAGATCATCTTTTAGCAGCTTTACAAAATGAAAATTTTTCTGAGATTGGCGAAAGCAGCATTACTACTTCTTCTCAAGGAATTTATGAAAAGCTAATTGCACCAATTAAAAAATATCTACCCACATCAGGAACACTCGTATTCACTTTAGATAAATCTTTCCAAAGCATACCAATGGCATTGTTATATGATGGAAAACATTATCTAATAGAACGTTACAGTATTGCAGAAACTTTAGGTTCTAAAATTAGACAACCTAGAGTCTTACATGAAAACCAGATGATAGCTTTAATAGCTGGACTATCAAAACTTAGCCCCAGTTCTACAGATCCAAATGCACCTAAAAATATGGATAATTTGCTCTCATCAAAACAGGAAATAAAAAATGTAGAAAAACAAACTAAATCGTCAGTTGCCTTGTTAGACAATAAGTTTACCCTTAAAAAGTTTAAAGAAGAACTAACTCAAAATAATTTTCCTATTGTACATATTACTACCCACGGTCAATTTAGTTCTGACCCACTCAAAACAGTACTGGTTGCCTATGACAAGCTAATTAATATTAGAGATTTTGACAGCTTAATCAGAGGTAAAACTGAAAATAGTCAAGATGCAATTGAGTTACTTGTTCTCAGCGCCTGCGAAACAGCTAAAGGCAACAAGCAGTCAGCAATGGGTATTGCGGGAATGGCTGCCCAAGCAGGAGCGCGTAGTACTGTTGCTACTTTGTGGCGCGTGGAAGCTGATTCTACCGCTTTGCTTATGCAAGAATTTTATAAAGGTTTGAACAATGGCTTGCCAAAAGCAGAAGCACTACGTCAGGCGCAATTAAGTTTACTGTCAAATCCTAAATATAAGAAGGCTTATTATTGGGGTGGGTTCCTCCTGGTTGGAAGCTGGTTGTAAAATTCCACTAATTTTAGCCCTGTTTGGGCTTTTTGGAACTCTTTGGAATTATTGCTACTTTTCGCTAACTCAGATGCCTTGATATATTCGGATTTCGCCTCCTTTGGCAACTTGGCCTTCAGATAGCGATCGCCCAGTACTCTGTAAAGAGTCGGATTTCGCCTATTATTTGCTGTTGCCGTTTTTAACATCTCAATTGTTTCATTTAAAAGATTTTCTGCCGTATAAATAACATCTACGTCAAGAATAGTTTCATCTGGAGGTAGCCCTAAGTCTTTGATCCGTTTAATATTTTGTGCAATTTGTTCTTGGGAAGCTACAGATAATACGTCCACAAACGTTTCATCATAGCTAAAAGCTTCACCATCTTTATAAGCAAAAACATATATTGTATATGGAGTCCCAGGTTGAAATTCTTTTTCATCACTTGGGTAGGCAAGCCGAGTTTGATTTACAACTTTTTCCCACCCAAACTCGTAACTTTTTACTTTGACTTTGTAAGAAGTAGCACCCTTAACAGCAGTCCAAGTTATTTCTGGACGAGAATTCAATGTTGATGTGCTATGAGGAGAAATGATTATTGGCTCATCGCTCCCTTCTGTGCCACCTTTTCGTATGTGACACGCATTAGTATTGGTTGGATTGCAAGTGGATAAGGCTTCGTCAGGCTCTGCACATTTATCAAGAGGAATAGTTCCACTAGATAATTTTAAAATCTTTCCAGAACTAAAGCATAAAAATTCTACATAATCACCATTTACAACTTTTATTGTATCTCCCTTACAAATTAAGCTCCCTGCTGACAAGTGCTTGTTACCCTTACTTATTATCCTTCCCATTTGTGGATCACAATGAACCTGATTTCTTCTTACTCTTATGAGCGGTACATTTGCTAGCAATGGTAGATGAATTAGTATTAAAGAAGTTAAACAGTGCATTCCCCCAAAAAACATCAGCTTTTTCATTCTTTTACAAGCATAAATGGCTTGAGCATCTTATCATTTATCAAGTATGCGATCTAGCAGTTCTTGTCTCCAGCGAAACACTTCTGGTAGACTAGATTTAGTCAAAATACAAGCATCTATATAAGCTCTGGCGTAATTAAATTGACCTAATGATTCTTCTACTTGAGATAGCAAACAATATGCATCTGTTCTTTCGCTATCTAACTTTGTCGCTTTTTCTAGATATTTTTCGGCTTCAGTTAACTTATTTTCCATTAACCTTGCCCATCCTAAATCTTTATACAACGATGCTTGTAATTCCCGATTGTTAGTTTTCTGCAAACCTTTTAAAGCTAAACTAGCTGCTGCTCTATAATCCCCCTTTTTATTTTTCAATCTTGCTAAAGCCGCAACAGCAAACATAGCTTGATCGCTACTTCTAATAGCGATTTCATATTGCTTTTCTGCTAAATCATATTCTCCCTGTCCATCATAAAAATCACCTAATCCGTAATGTGATTCCCATTTGTTAGGCTTTAACTTAAAAATTATTTCGTAAGTTTTGTTAACACAATTATAGTCATATAACTGCTGACACGCAATTGCTAAATTATTATAAGCAGTATCGTCCTTCGGGTTGTACTTTATAGCTAGCTCGTAATTTTTTCTAGCAATCTTAGGGTCATTTTGATGCTGTAAACCCTTCTCAAAATAAAAAGTTGAGACTGAATTAGTTAAATCATGTCCATACTTTATTGCTCTTTGAAAGTCTTTTTCAGCATCGGCAATCCTACTTTCTTTATAAGCTTCTTTACCTTGAATTAAAAAATAATCTGCTACTGTATATTTTAAGCTAGGATTCAAATATACTGCTTTTTGAAAATCGTTCTCAGCTTGATCAAATTGATTTTCTTTATAAGCATTTTTACCGGAATCTAAATAATATTTAGCTACTAAAGGTAAAGATGCATATATCAAACCAACAATACTTAATAAACCTAATACAAACACACTAAGTTGAAACGGCTTTGATTTAATTACTCGATTAAGCTTTGATTGATTAGGTAAGCGCTCCAAACGCTGTATTATTATTTGAGTATTTTGTGGGCGCTGGCCAACAAAAGGAGCCATCATATCATCAAGTAAATCAGCCAGAAATTTATCTATGTGAAGTGCTTTATCTCTCCAAATTAGTCTTCCTGTCTGCTCGTCCATTTTGATTTCAATTAAAGAAATACCTGTGACTAAGTAAACAAAAGTTCTACCTAAAGCGTAAAAGTCTGACTGTGGTACGGCTTGTCCATGAATTTGCTCTAAAGGAGAGTAACAAGCTGTCCTAACAGCAGTTATTTCGTAACCATTACCGAATCCTGTAGTAGTTCCTCCACTAGTACTAACTTTGGCAAAGTAGGTTCTACTAAGCTGTCTTGCTCCACCAAAATCAACAAGTGCTAAATTCCCATCGGGTTGATGAACAATGTTTTCTGGTTTGATATCTCTGTGGAAGAAACCAGACCGATGAACTAAATCAAGAATCTCCATCAACTGCAATAACCATTCATAAGCCATTTCTTGGCTAATTCGTCCATAAGATTGTACCCACTGAGTCAAGTTCTCTCCTTCAAACTTATGCATAACTAGACAATGTAGTTCTAGAAGATTATCATTCAGCCTAAATGTGAAATAATCTTCCCTATTAGACTTGGGAATTCCAGGATGGTCTAGGATTTGTAATATGAGTGATTCTCTTTTAAGTAGCTCAACTAACTTAGAATCATCAATCCATCTTAATACTTTCATTACTCTTATTTGAGGCTGAGGATGTTCTTCTGTGCCAATATCCTCAATTTCAAAGACATCTGTGTAAGTATATGGATTTTGCTCCAAAGAACGCAACGGGCGCAGCAAACGAATACGCCCGTTTATTATCAATGGATTTCCACATACTAAACAATTTTCAGCGCTATCAGGATTATGACGTTGGGTGCAAAGAGGATTTATGCAGTAGCCCACAAGGTAACTTCCCTTGTTTGTATTGTATCTGGTATTTTATGTACTAATCCCAATGGATCAACTAAAATATACTTCTTAATAGATGCTTGTAAACTATAACTAGCTTCTCGTTTGTTCGATTTCCCAGCAATTTCAATTAATGAGCGTTGTTCTAAAACTTCTATTGCTGTAATTAGTTCAAAAACTGACAACTTCAAATCTACTCGCTCTTTTAAATTATCAATGAGTTTAGAGAATTCAATGGGAGTCGAGTTTTCTGACATTTCTTCTGCCAAATAAATCATTATTTGCCTTTGAAGATTATTTAAAAGTCCAACTTGTCCAAATTGCTGGTGTAGCATTGTTTCAAGCTGAGGATCAATCATAGTAGTTTGATATCTAAAAAATGTTTTTACACTCCCATCAAAAAAGCGATTAATTCTGTCAGCCAACGCTTCTAAACTTGATGGATTCCCAGAATAGTTTTCAATTAATCGCTTACATTCCTGCCCACTTAAACCTTTTTCTTGTAATATTTGCATTCCAGCATTTACATCTAAACCTTCTAATTTGAAAGAGCGAATAGGTAGTCTTGTAGTCACAGAAGCAAATTCTTTCAAAGGCAACTGACTTGTTATAATAATGCAGCTTTCATGCTTCCCTTCTGTAAGTTTTAAAAGGAATTTTTCATATTGTAATCTTTTTCCAAAATCATCTGCTAACAATAGCTTTTCAAATCCATCAATTACTAGTAGACAACGATGTAAGTGAAGCTGTCTTGATAGTAAAGATATGCTATCTATAAAAGAGTTTTCACTTGCTTCCATGTCTATTTCAAAAATTTTATTTAAGTCAATGACTAACTCATCAATTGACAACGAATGATTAACTTTTTTCCATATTATACATTCATATATACTGCTTAAAGAATCAAAAGTTATTTCTTCAACCAATTTAGAGGCTAATAAAGTTTTTCCTATTCCTCCAACTCCAGTAAAAACTATACAGCGCTCTTTAAATAGAGTAATTTGTTTCTTAAAATAGTTAATTTCATCTTTTCGTCCATAAAAAGATTTGATTTTAGGCAATTCTCCATAAATTCTAATATTGCCAACGAAACCATCGTTATCCAATCGGGATGCCTCTTCCTTCAGATAATCCCTCTTTGCTAGCTTAAGCAAAATAGATTTCAAAGATATTTTTGTTACTTTTACTCCATCACCAATAATTACTGAAAGCATACTCCATAGTGGTGGAGCTACTTTCTGCTGCAAATAGTATGCGTTATACCCCGAATCACTTGCCATCTCTTTATAATCTTTACTATCCCAAACTCCCCTAATAAGAACTTTTTCTACTTCTGTTAAATACCTTCCTGTAGATTGAAACACTTGTTCTTCTAATACTGCTAATACTCTTTTTACGTCTAAAACTTGGCTTGAATTCATGCCGACTTTTCCTTACGTAAGTAGGTATACATGAGGTTATATTTTACTCCTTAGTACTTAAAATGTCTACAAAGTTCACAATTATTAACTGAAGCTAGGTTCTCAAATTACCTTTCTAGGCTATATTGATTTAAATGCTACATCTTAATAGGGAGATTAACGCATCCTAGTACATTATCCGGTCTAGCTTGAGCATAAAAGTGTGAAAGAAGTTGACCAACGTCAACCAAGGAACACCGCCTGTGGGTATTTTTGATCACTGATTAACTCAATGGGTTTGTTTTGAAAAGCTTGTGTCTAGGTATCTTAACCTAAACCAAATATCTTCTGCTAATACATTTGAATTAAAGCTCTTACCTCGACTGAGTAAGACGACCAGAACTTCTGTAAAATCAAGCTAATTGAAAGGAGGCATGGAGGTGAAGATACAACAGTACGACTGTTTAATGCAAAAAGCGCCACTAAGGAGTCGCGCTTTCTACGTATTGCAAATTTCATATTGATCTAGAGCGGGTTTGATCTCGAAGGAACAAAAGAAGTTGTCGCTAAAGTTTGGCCACTGGTGCGACTACTAAATTGTCCGAGAGTTTTTACCGCGCTACCAGATCCATTATAGGGTCTGCCGCCTGGAAAGTCCATTCCCTGCGGTATGTTTTTGCTGTCGAAATTCATAAATTTTAGGTAAAGTTAAGTTTGGTTAAGAAATATCCCGAATTTTGTAGTTAAAAGCAGTAGTAGCGCGAATAACAGTTACCAGTTATCAGTTGGGAGTAGAGTCCAAGATTAGATAACTGATAACTGATAACTGATGCAACCCCCTCTGAACTTGTAAACCGAGTTATCAGGGGAAAATATAGTGAAAAACAGAGAACGCCCCAAGAGCGCAGTATTAGAGCGCATGGGGTCGAGTGCAGCTTTCGTATGGCAATTTTGTGCTGTGACGAAGGGAAATTTTCGGAATATCCAGGCTAGAGCAAGAGTTTCGCAGCTTGAAAGAGTTCTCTCTAAGGAATTCCGAGGGGAGAACCGATGAATGCCTCTCCAACTGAATATCCAAACAATCTCACGGCTGCGGAATACCATGAGTTGTTAGCTGGTAGCGCCATTCATCCGGCGTTAATTAAGCGCAACTTTTTCCACATTGAGGGAGAATCAGTTTATGATTTCCTGTTCATATCTGATAAACTGCCACGCAAGAATGCGGGTCGGGTAACAGATGGATACATAAAAATGTATCAGCATCTATTACTAGGTGGGACGTGGATTCAATCACTTGACCCATTCAAAAACTGGCAACCGATGGAATGGGGGCGGATCAAGCCCAACTTTCCTCGCATTGATTGGCAAAAAGGTAAACCAGTCAAATACGAGTCGCCACCCAAGACAGCAAACCGTGTTACCTACTTCGATATCGCTAACCCCATTTGGGACAAAGTTGCAAAACGCTATTTAATTAAGCGCTATCATTCGCTTTTGGCGCTACGCTTACTGGATCAACTCAATCCGCTAATATTTTGGGAGTGGGTGAAACAGCATCCAGAAATTCCGATTATCTTATGCGAGGGCGAGAAGAAAGCCGCTTGCTTGCTCTCTTTGGGGTTTGTAGCGATCGCACTTCCGGGAATTTGGAACGGGCGGGTCGGAAGACGGGATTTTGATGAACGATTGCATCCTGACTTAGTACCAATGGCTCAGGCGGGACGCAAGTTCATTATTTTATTCGACTACGAAACTTCTTCTAA
>NZ_JACKZS010000205.1 GCF_014222285.1 Nostoc sp. UCD121 | reverse complement strand
AACTTAATTATTTCAAAACTACTTGATTTACTTATTAAATTTAGTACGGCACTATTGAAAGCGTAACTCAACTATTTTCCAAATTATGTTATGAATCAACCAAAAAATTTACTGGAAGTATACAGCTTATACGAGAAGCATATTCAATCTACACATAATATTAAACGAGCCAGAAATATTTTGAACGAAACCCGCTCTGCTATCATACGTCCTCTACTGGTCGGTCTTGGTTATCAAAAAATAATTGGTACTAACAAACTCTCAAAAGCTGAATTAGATTCAGCTAAGGCGTTTATGAGAAAGCAGGGGTTAGAGAAGTTAAAAGAAGCACGAACATTTCAAAAGCGAGGTTTTGAAATTCTGCAAAGATCATCTAAAACTCAAAATATTGGCGAAACTAGACTGAACCAACTATTGATTTGGGTTCAACACCAAGATTGGTATACTGAAAAAACCATAAATTTAGATCAAAACTGCCCCACTTCTCTAAGGCTGAAAGGTCTTTCTACAGGGAGAAAAATTACATCTCGTCAAGGTAAATACAAAATTTACTCGCTACCAATTCAAAAGTGTTCTCCTAGTTTACAAGTTGAACTGCAACAATTTTTTAAATTTCTAACAGCACCTGAATCGACAGGACGAGTTACTGAACCAATAGCAGAATCTACTGCTAAACAATATTTAGGAGGAATCCGGCTATTTTTAGGTTGGTTTGTTGAATACCAAGAAATCTCACCAGAGGAATTAAGTTTGTCTTTACTCGTTCCCAAACTGACAAAGGACGAGTTATATGACTTAAGTAAACAGCAACAAAAAAAGCTTTGGAAGCAGCATCAAATCACACTGGAAACTTGGCTATGTAAGTATTTAGAGTTTTTGAGAGAAATTGTTCATTCTGAAAGCCCTAGAACTAAAAAATCTCGACTTGTTGTTCTTTCAACTTTAGGAAAATTTATTTACCACAAAGAAGTGGAACAAGCAAGTGATTATGCTAAAATTCCAATTCTTAAAACTATTGGTAATTATCTTCTTGCTGCCAGTAGAGAAGAAAGAGATTGGCAACTTCAAAAACGTTACGTAACTCAGCAAGATAAAAAATGGCCTGAAGCCATTCCGAATCAGACTGTTTTAACTACTGTGCGTGAAAAAGTTTTAGAACCTTTACGCCAAGAATGTCGACTCAGAAATAAAGATGGCAAGCCGCGTTATGGTGTAGGTCCGGTTTCAGCTCTACAGCGATACCTGATCTGGAGTTTTTTAGCAGATATGCCAGCCAGACGACAAGAGGAATACAGAAAATTAAAAATTACTCTTACTTGCCCAATTCAACGCCCCAAAGAGGTGCCACCTGATGGATTGTATCACCCTTTGCCGTCTGATAGAAAGCGTGATAAACGCTATGACGATAGTCTTAAGGATAATTATCTTTATAAAACCTATTTTCACAAAAAGAAATTTTACAAAGATGGCATTTGGGTTTTAGACATCCAATCTTATAAAACCTGGAAAGTTTATGGTCCGCAATCGATTGTAATTTCTAATCGTCAATTTGATGATGGTACTTGCTTGTATGACTATATTGAAAGCTACTTATACGGTTACTGGATGCCTGGAGGTAGGAAAAATCAGATGCTTTATGATTGGTGGCAATCAAATTTACTGGGCTGTCGTGGCCGATGGGTAAATTCCGGTCGCAATGAATGTAATCCGGCTGATGTTTGCTGTATTCAAGAAAAACATGATCCGGAAATCTGGTCATGGGGATATTTATTTGTCAATGCAAGTGCTGGGTTGCGATTTAATAGCTCTAAATTTGCTGCTTTCATTCAAATTACGGCTCGCCGATTAATTGGTAAGTCAATTTCTCCACACACGATGCGCTATATTTGGGCAACTTGGGCTTACCAGTTACATCTCGACAACCAAAAAAAAGAATCTCTTGCTTATGCTATGGGTCATAGTTTGACAACGCTCAAAAAAATGTATGAGCGGTGTACGCCAGCAGAAAAACGCCGACCAATCGAGCAAGCTGTTGAAAGGCTTTTATTTAATGATTTTACAATTTTTGATGAACTTCCACCTCCAAACACATCTATTGCATCCACTCCTGACAAGGAGGAATTAATTCGTCAATTACAGAATTTAACTCCTGAACAACGTCAGTCCTTAGCCGCAATGCTTCATCAGAAAATTATGTAAGTTGTCGAGCATAATCCTAATTGGTGGCGAACTGCAAATATCCAGAGATAAAACTGCAAACAAGGCATTTTTGAAACCACATTCTGTGCAAATAAAAAAAGTTTTTTGGTTCAAGATGAGCCGCTTTCAATATCCAGATTGCCAGCTCACCCCAATTACTACTCTAAATCCAATTTTGGGCCTTCTGAAGTCATGATGATGCCAGGAGTCTCCTCAGCCCATCGTTTAATAGCAGTACGAAATGCAGGTATGTTCTTCCACTTAATTTGTTTTATCTTAAGTACTTCTAATAGCTCATCAGCTTGATTTATTTCTGGTTCAGAGGTGCTGCTTAACGTATCTGACTGGAAGTTAGGCAAAGATTTGATTACACTAGCCTGTGCCGCTTCTGTAAAGGTCATCGATTGAGTGCAGGATGGAGTTGCATAACTAGTTGGTAATGCCACTTGCACTCCTTTATCCACTAGCTCTTGAATGTTAACCATTACCTGTTTGACGTTGTGATGATTTGCTTCTGGCATAGTTACAAAGCAGCTAGGCAGTATTGCTTTAATTCCATTAGCTACCTGCTGATTACAATTTTGGGCAACCTGCTGCATATATTCCAAAAACTCTGGGAATATTACTACAGTGGTTTTTTCACGGTTATTGTAAAACTCCGCATAGGCATTGCCACGAGCGTCCGCTTCCCACTTCCCACCTTGGGGTTTATACTTTTTATCCGCTCTCCAATTAAGGAATACAGGATAGGGGCGACCGGGGGCAATCTCCCAAATCTCCTGCACTTCCTCTTTTACATCAGGGGAAGGATTAGATTTCTTTTTGAAGCCCAGCCCTGGCGTGGCGAAACCTTTACCTTCAGGGCTATCTACCTTAGTTGAAGAGAATTGTTTTTCAAAATCCGGCGGCGGCGCGGCGGAACATTCCTCTTCTCTAGGAGAGGCTACGCGAACAGAAGTGGCTACCTGATCCTTGAGTGACTCTTTTTTGAAATCCTCAGTATCGTGAGTATCTTGTTTTACGTCATCATCCCAAGGGTCATAGTCATCATCCCACTGGTCAATCTTTTTATCTTCCTGGTTTACGCCTTTATCTTTCTCTTTATCAAATTTCCCGTTTTGAGTAGAGATAGAGTTTTCTCTGTATATAGATGGTTGTTGCGATCGCAATTTGGCGTCGTTGTGATTGCAATCTCCCGTCGTTGTATTTACAATTTCGGTACTGTGTAAGGGTTTCCAGGTTCCATCAAAAGGATTATATCCAGTTAGCTCAACTAGACGTTCTAGGTCAAGCGTAATCCACGAGCGAGTTTGGTCAGGATGCCAAATCCCTGAAAGTTTTTTTACAAGTTGGTTTTTTAGTTGGGCATAGCAAGCTTTTTCAATAATTCCCAACTTTTTCAAATCCCTAATCATTCCGCCAAATTGCCACGGAGTAAGGGATTCAAACTGGTCTTGAGTCCACTCAGCATAAGAATTGTAGATCCATTTCTTGCCATCTTTAGTGAAGTAACCAGAAGTGGTCTGCATCCAAAAAGCTAACTGATTTATGAAGATTGTCGCTTCACCAGGATGGCGAACCTTTAGCTGCCTCATTACTTTTGCTAAGGCAGGCGTGTAAATTAATTTCCAGTTTTTTGCTTGATCTTTGGTTGTTTGAGAAGAGTCTGTAATTTGTTTCAACATTGGTAGAAGTCTTGGTGAGATGGACTTCTGCCCAACAAATTAGATTTTATGAGTGAGAGACTGGTATACAAGTCTTACACTAATTCACCCAAGTGCTACAATTAATCTAGAATTTTTTGTCTGTTTGATAAGTTTGGGTTTGGGTGAAAAGCATTGTTAGCATTAGCAAACGTGTTTGTCGTCTATCATTCCTGAAAAATAACTTGTCAAGCAGCTTTTTTTTGGATTGAAATCTAAAATGGTTAAATTTAGTTGACAACTAAAATTTTTGCAAACATATCCAATAATTTAAGTTGTTTCCTTAACGCCGGCTTTTACTGAGCGCTGCTCCTCATTTGCAATTAACTCCTGTCTTGCAGCGATTGCATCGGCAAGGACTCCCCCAGAAATTTGCTTTCCTCCTCATTAGAAACTCTAATCACGTTGGGAAGTTCTTGTCGTCCGAACCTTTCAAGATATTCGCTAAGGCTAAGATTTAACGCAAAAGCCCACGATTCCATATTTGCGATCGCAGTTGGAGTGAGCATCAGGTTTTTCTTGACCTTATTCTCGCTCCTTGCATATGGCGTAGCTGGTTTAAACTTCTTACGTTCGGTCATCTAATTCCTTAGCTTTAGGTATACGTATAAGAGAATACTACATTTATGGCTATTTGATCGCTTTTTATCCAAAACTAGGAAAATTCTCAGGTTTTTAATTTAAAAATAGCCTTGCAGATATATTTCACAGCCTGGAATCCTTGCATCATAAGGGTCGCAGTTGTCGCCGGACAGTTACATTTCATAAAAATTTATACAGGCGACAGCCAAAACAAGGCGACAAGCGCGATCGCACTTCTGGAAGTACTGATTTTTCGTTGTCGCGGTCGCAGTAGTGCAACTTAGGATTCATGAAATTCTTGCACATACGTTTCAACCAGTAATTTTGCCAGCTTTGACTAACTCCTGGCGGATATACTCAGCGATTTTTTTGCTCATATCAGTGTCCTGTTCTGTGCAAAGGGCTTTGAACAATCGCCTGTAGTGTTCTGGAATCGAAATTCGCACCTGAACTAGCTCCTTATCTTTATCAGACATTCTCCATAAACATAGTGGCTAAATAGGATCTTATTCCTCTTTAGCCACCTTGGTTGTATATGGCTTCATAGCCACTATAGCCACTATAGCCATTTTACAGTATGATATTTGCAGTTGCATTGCAAAATTTACTGTCGAGCGCTTATGAAGCAACCAACAGACTATTACCGCAAGGTTTTTGAACTAATTTCAGGGGAGATAAGCAATAGGCGTTGGCGACAGATCCGAAATGAGTTAGAGCGTTCAGGAGTCGTTGTTACTCAAAAATCTGTGCAATCCTATGCCAGATTGAAAACCCAATACCCCAGAACAGTACTGACTAAAAAGGCAATCCAAATAGTTGAGGACTTTCAAAGCAATTGTCACCCAACACACAAATTTACTGGGGAAGAATTACTAGATATTCTAAGAAAAATAAAACCACACGTAACAGACAGAATGCTGCTAAATGCTTTCTACAAAGCCCATATACAGTTTAGCAAACAGAGTGTATACACCTTAAATCAAGCTTCAAAAGTTGTATTTTTTACCGCGATTTCAAGGAATAAATAGCATGGGTAAAGACCTGAAGAACAAAGTAGACTCTATCCGCCGCACTCTCAAAAATAATGCTTTAGAAGTTTCAGGAATAGTTATTGAATCAAAAATTTTAGAACTGTACCCAAACTACGAAACTGATTGGAGTAATGATGTCCGCACAGAAGTGATTAAGGCTATCACCCAAGACCACCAATCAACTGGAATAGTAAGCGCAATGCCTGCACCAGTAAACTATGCATCCCCCGTCCAAGAACCCCTCACCCAGCACCAAGAGTCTGAAATCTTTGCACAGGAAGAAACAGAGTCCGAGGAAGTAAACACGATGTCTATGGCTGTAAACTACGCACCTCCAGAAATTAATAATAGTCAATCCCTGGCTGTTACCAATGCTGATAAACAGGCGTTGGTATCTACTCAATCTTTGGCACTGGGTTTTGAACTGAGTGAACAAGAGTGTCTAGTGGTTGCTGATAGTGTCGATGATGTTTTCAATGATTATGCAAGTTTTTTAACCAACGTAACCAGTGCAATTAGAGGTTATGTTGACCATCGTTTTGATCAGGTAGAGACCGCATTAGACACCAACGCTGATGCTGTGAGAACGCACATAGCGGATAGGGCAACTAGGTTAAATCAAAAGGTAGAAAACTTCTCAACTAATGTCAAAGCGGATATAGGAGGTATCCGCCAAAATATCAAAAGTTCAAAAGCCAATATCTTATCAAGATTTGCATTACTCAATAAAGCAGGCTGAAGGTTACACAATCTCGTTTAACCCCAAGAAAGTAGGATTCATCATCTTAGCCATTGCAAGCCTGCTCTTTAGCCTACAAGCTTACGACAATTGGAGTTTATCACAAGGCAGGGTTAAGCAAATACAGCATAGAGATTTTGTTGATCCTAATCGATATTTGGAAATACCCAAGGAACTACCAAAATGGTGAAAAGTTCAAATTCTGGCAAGCTTACACTCAAAAACCACGTAACGCCCAAAGCACGGAAGATTAATCAAGTTCTCAAGACTAAATTTGGTGTAAGTCTGGATGATTTTACAAATGCAATGATGGGTGACGTTACCAGCGCTCAAAAGATTGGGGAGTTAGCGCGACAAGGTAGGCTCTCAGCAGAGTTTGCCCCTAAGCTTGCCCAGGCATATCAAGAAATAATCAATGGCAGTACAGCTTACAACAAAGCCATCTCGGAAGTATTGGTGAATGCTGCCAAGAGCGCCATTGAGATTGATAAAGCAGTAATCAACGCTACTCTTGCAAATACTCAATATGACCACAAGAGAAGTGAGCTTGCGGCTGAATTGATAAACGCTCGTCACACTGAAAACCAGCGTCATAATTACCAGATGAATTACACCCAAATTAAAGGTTATATCGATGCTTATTTGGTGGGAGTTGACAATCAAGCTAATCTAATCGACCAATCGAACAGACCAGGAATTAAGCAATTATCGGCTGATGAAACTTACAAAACTAAAATAGTTAACGAAGCTTTAAACCGTGGTGATGATGCTCGATTTGATTTAATCACTCAAAAGAACTATCAACCCAATACAGTGCGCGGGTTGCTAGCTGAGAAGTTCACAGCGATTAAATCGGCATTAGGATTCTAATTTCAAAACAAATATCTGAGTAACTGCGAATTGCTCAGGTATTTTCAACAATCAAGTTTAGTATTACCATGCTACCACACAACAATGACGAATTAGATAACCTACTAAATGACGATAACAGTGCGGGGATTAACCAAGATACAGCACGGTATTTACAGCATATTGAATCCAAACTTTACGCTGATATTCAGGCTAGGAAACGTATAGATAGTGGGTTACTGTTTCTATCATGCCAAGTTGGTTCGGCATCATTGGCTTGGCTTCTATTCTCAATGCAAATATCAATTAGCATTATTCTGGCAATGTCGATGATATTGGCACTACTGCCAGGACTAATTGATTGTGGTGAAAGTTTTAACTTTGAGCTATCTAGTGAGCGCTGGTCATTAAGTCATGCCAAACCATTGGTAGCAATGAGTAAACTTGCAATCGGTGGGGTAATTGGGTGGAACTCTACACAAAAAATAGTCAGAGAAGTTAGGTCAACTGAGAGTCAGATCCAACAGACGTACACAGAAATTAAATCAGCACAGAATACGAATGCTTTCACACTCCCAGAAGGGGTATTAACGCCAGCAATGTTTATTTTGGGACTAGTTGCAACTTGGGTATTAACAATCCCATTAAGAAGAAAACCAAATGTATAGACAAAGAAACTTTTTAACAGTTATAGGCGGAACTCTGCTTTTCATATTTGCTGTAAACAATCTGTTTATGGATGCCGTAAACACTGCTGTAAATCTTAAGCACCTTACTTCTTGGGGTAAACAGTCTGGGTTAGATGTTCAAATACTTTTATTTGTTCGGCAGGTGCTACTTCTGCTTAATGCTTACTTTCCCCTGATGATATTTTTTGGGTTGATGTTTTTGATTTTATGGAAGAGATAGAGCAGTTTAACCAACGATTAAAAACAGAGCGCCAGATTGCCACATTTGCCATAGGCACTTTGCTCATTGGGGGACTAAGTTTAACGTTACCACTCTGGAATGATGCCACCAAGTATAGTGAAACATTATTTTGTTTCACAGACAATAATCAACCTTGCAAAGGTGAACAAATCAAGCGCGGTATTAGCTGGATGATTGAACAGGAGCGCAGGAACTTTACTTTTGATGCTCATGTAAAAACATTACGTATATTGCCTGCTGAATCACCTGCTGCACCTCTATATGGTTTAGCTGGTACAGTCGCCCTGTTGAGTGCTTACGCTGGGTCTAAAAGACTTACAGATAGCCAGGAGCAAGCTATTCATAGTCAGTTATCGCTACTCAAAGTTAAAGCACTTGAGAATGACTTCATAGTGCAAAATCATTTAGAACTTACCCAATTTTCAAAACAGCAACAAAGCGCAGTGACTAAGCAGGCCATCGCCCGTAATGCGACAGAGACGATAGAAGCGATGAAATCACCCAATGAATTAGCACTTGATGAGATTAATGGAAGATTGCAAGGTGAAACTGCACTTAAAAGTCACGAGTTAAATTTATCTGAGTTAGATAAACAAATCATAGATAATCGGCTGGCAGCAGCTAAAGCGACAAAGGAATTGAACAAGCTCCAAGACAGCAAGCAAGATTCTAAAACTTATACTCAGGTATCACCAGATGAACAGCTTAAAAATACCCTTATAGATGCCCTTAAAAACCATGAAAACGGTTATTTGTGGAAGATAATCAATTCACTAAAACCATTATGGCTGATAGGCAATCAAGGAAGCGGTAAAACTTACACTGCTACAGCTATTGCATTGATTAGAAAATACTGCCTTGATGCTCCAATTCATCAACTGATTGATAGACATGCCACTGGGGATAATGCCGATGTCTGGAAACTACTAGACGCTACTAGTAAGGCAGAGTCGGAGGATGAAATTAGCCTTGCTTTTGAAGATTGTTGCCAACGTTGGTTGACCAGGATTAAGCAGAAACCGACCACTAAACAGCAGGTAATTTGTGATGAATTCACAAATTTGAAATCTTTGTGTGGTGAAAGTGCGATCGCATTTTTCAAGATGAGCTTAACTGATACTCGCAAAGCCAAGGAATATTTACTTGGTATAACTCACAATGCCACTAATGAATCATTTCCAGACGGTACAGCAAGCGCTCGTAAATCAGGTACTGTATTGCTTGAGAAGTTCTCAGCTAATGGTGAAACACCTTTAAAAAGAGTCGTTGTGCGCTATGGGCTGGTGGATGAGCAAGGGAATAATCTTGATGATGTTGAAAAAACTTTGCCCGATTGGTTTCACCCTGAGAAAATTCACCAGCATTTCAACGGTAAACCACTGAGTTTTGAGGATTAGCCAATTCTCAATAGCACGACTGTTTATTGATAATAAAATCCCCCCTAACCACAGCCTGAACCACTAAAGCAAGTACAGGACAGTGATTCTGCGGGAAATGAAGCACGGTTCACACCACTAAAACTTATCACAGGTAGGGGTTCATGACTTGCAATTAAGAGTGAATTATGACGGTAGAAATATAAAATTAACTTAAACCGTTAAAAATCCGAAATTGTTCATGGTATATCTGTATCCAAAAAGAAATTTGTATACAGCGCCCAGCCATGCCCCAGGACTTCTCCGGTCATAATCTCAGAGGTCGTTCTTTCAAAGGTAAAAATCTTGAGGGTGCAAACTTTAGCTATGCAGATATTCGAGGTGCAGATTTTATGCAGAAAATTATAATAACCAAGGAGATACCATGTCACAAAGTCCTAAAAAACAATCTAATTTCAACTTGCAAGGCGCTCAATTTGCAGGTGGTCTTATAGATGCTGAAACCGTGACTGCAAATCAAATAGGTGGGAATATCACCAACTACACACCTGAGCAACGGCAGAATTTGGCTCAAGCCGCAGCAGAAATTCAACAACTCCTGAACCAATTAGGGCAGGCTTACCCAACTAATACCCCACTAGAAAAACAGATAGTAGTAACAGAAGCTCTTAAGGAAATTGAGCGTAATCCTACATTGAAAGCACGAATAATTGGTGCGTTAAAAGCAGGTGGTACGGAAGCCCTCAAGGAGTTACTTGACCACCCAGTAGTTAATGTTTTGTTGGCTGCTTTGGAAGGTTGGCAGGATGCTGAGTAATTAGATTTTAGTGAAAACGATATATAAGTCTTGAAAAAAGAACGCCAAAATTCAACCCATGTCAGAGCCACAAGATACAAATCAAGTCTCTAATAATGACTTACGCAATTCCCAGTTTGGTGGTGGGTTAATTAATGCTGAGATAGTGAACGCTCAGAGAGTAGGCGGCGACATCTACAATATTTATCTTGGGCAACAGACAATGGCATCAAGTAATCTTGTTCAATCACAAAACCAACAGCAGCGATCGCAACAAGAAAGAGGCTCGCTGGCAAAAACTTATACACTCCAAAGTGAAAAAGTAGCTGAGATACGGAAAGCATTGATTCTCGAAACAGATCCATCTCGTAAGTTTCAGTTTAAACAGCAGCTTCAGGAAGAAGAATGCACACTGAAGGAGCTTGATGACAAGTTGAATGCAATTGAACAACAGTTGCAAGCTACTGAGAATTTTAGACTAGAAGCAGACGCAAGCATATATATTGAACGCCCTCCGATTGAGGACAAATGCTATAAGGCGATTATGCAGCCAGGGGCATTGATCCGTATAAAAGCTCCTCAAAGGATGGGGAAAACTCTACTTTTAGAGAAAATACTAGACTATGCGAGACAGCATAATTACCAGACAGTAAAACTAGATTTAAAACTTGCTAATAATTCTGCTCTGACTGATTTAAAAAGTTTCTTACATTGGTTGTGCCTCAATGTTTCTCATAACCTGAATCTGGAAGACAAAGTAGACGAATATTGGCAAGATAGTTTAGGTATCAATACAAGTTGTACTAGATATTTTCAAAAATATTTGTTATCGAATACTAATACCTCTCTAGTTTTTGCTATAGATAATTTTGAACGTCTATTTCAGCGTGCTAATATATTTTCTGAATTCTGTCTACTCTTGAGGAGTTGGTATGAAACAGCCAAACAAGGAGATAGGATGGGTAAAATTTGGAAGAAACTACGTTTAATAGTAGTTAACTCCACAGAACTTTACCCAACCCTAGACATCAATCGTTCACCATTTAATGTGGGATTAGCCATTGATTTACCTGAGTTTAATCAGCAACAGATAGAGAAAATGGCAAAGCTGTATGAATTAGATGGTTTTTTTAAAGAAGATGGATTGAGCCAGTTGATCAATCTGGTAGGTGGACATCCTTACCTAGTACAAGAGGCACTCACTAACCTCAAAAGCCAGGAAATATCTTTAGAAGAACTCCTGACTATTGCTCCGACAGAACAAGGAATTTTTAGTTCCTATCTGCGACAGCAACTGGAGTGCTTACAAAATAATTCTCAGCTACATGAGGGTTATAAAAGAGTAATAACGGCAAATGAGCCATTGCAGCTTAGTCCTGAGATTACTTTTAAATTGCACAGTTTAGGTCTAGTGAAAATAGTTCGTAACGATTGTATTCCTAGTTGCGATTTGTACCGCCAGTATTTCTTGATACGTTTGGAGTAATTTATGGTTGACCAGTACATTTTCTCTGGAAGTTTACCTGAAAATGCCAGTACATACGTCACACGACAAGCAGATGATGAGTTGTATGAGGCGCTATTACAAGGTCAATTTTGTTATGTACTAAATTCCAGGCAGAGCGGAAAGTCCAGCTTGCGTGTTAGAACAATGAGCCGCTTAGGTGAAACTGGTGTAGAGTGTGCATCTATTGATTTATCCTCTATTAGTATCCAAACTGCAACTCAAGAAAACTGGTATGCAGACTTGATTGTTAAGCTCATCGATAGCTTTGCATTAAATGTAGATTTTAAAATATGGTGGGAGCAAAACCAATTAAATTCACCACTGTTAAGATATAGTAATTTTCTTTCAAATATATTACTAGCTGAAGTTCAAGAAAAAATAGTAATTTTTATTGATGAGATTGATAGTGTTTTAAGTCTTAATTTCCCCACAGATGATTTTTTTGCTTTTATTCGATCTTGTTATAATCAGCGAGTTGATAATCCTGAATACAATCGCCTCACTTTCTGTTTTCTGGGGGTCGCATCACCTAGCAGTTTAATACAAGATAAGAACCATACTCCATTTAATATTGGTAAGGCTATCTCCCTCAAGGGTTTCCAATTGCATGAGGTTGAACCTTTAGAAAAGGGTTTGCGCGGTAAATTCAGTAATCCCCAAGCGGTAATGCAGGGAATATTGTGGTGGACGGGGGGACAACCATTTATGACTCAAAAGCTGTGTCAGTTCATGGTTGAAGAATCTGAAAAAGAAAATCCTCGTTCAGTAGAACAAGTTGTCAGGTCAAGGATTATTGAAAATTGGGAATCACAAGACGATCCTGAACACTTGCGTACGATATGCGTTCGTCTCCTAATCGATGAGCAACGTGCTGCTAAGTTGTTGGGACTATATAAAGAAATTTTACAAAAGGGAGAAATTATACATACTAATAGGACTGAACAAAGAGAATTACAATTATCAGGATTAGTAGTAAAACAACAGGGGAAATTAAAAGTATATAACCGTATTTATCAATCAGTCTATGATCTGAGTTGGGTTGATCAGGCATTAGTAAATTTACGACCTTATGGAGAAGCCTTCATAGCTTGGATAAATTCAGATTGTCAAGATAGTTTATATTTGCTGCAAGGTGAGAAATTGCAAAATGCTTTAAAATGGGCAAAAAATCAAAACTTAAGTTACCAAGATTATAAATTTTTAGATGCTAGTCGTGAGTTAGAAAAATGCAAAACTGAATTAAAATTACAGAAAGAAAAACAGGATAGACAAATAGTAGAACAGAATTTTTTTAACTTAATTAATAGAATTCAAGATTCTTCCTACTTAGTTGATTATAAAGTTTGGTGCGAAAATTTTTTACGGGATAGGTTGTATATTTGGTTATGGTTAGCATTTATTATTATACTGAGTTTTACTTTACGAGATATTTATGGCTTATTTTTTGCCTTCAAGGAGCTAGCAAATCTACCAGAAGTGTTAAGAATTCAGCGATTAGTTATTAACATTTCTCTTATACTGATTATTGTTGTCTTTTTTGGTTTATATAAAACTAAATTTGGTCATCGTCATCCAGGAAGATTATTTTTAGGAGCATCTTGGTCACTTGGTTTAGCATCACAGTTATTTGCCACTATTAGAGGTTTTGCTATGGCTGACACCATCAGTTGGTCGCTGTTATTTCTCAGTCAAGCCATATTTATACCAGTCCGATGGCCTCTGCATTTACTATCACAATTAGGTATCCTAGTTTATTATTTTGCTGTGAATACAGCGTTAGGACTAAAAACACCAATTCCAGATCATCCAGAAATATATAATTCGACGTTTATTTTATATATTTTCTGGTTTTGTATTATATGTAACTTTGGAGTTTATTTATATGATAAAAAGCATCTTTCTGAAATAAAATTAAAAAAGGAAATACATCTTTTCCAATCGGTATTATATCATGATTTATAT
>NZ_JACKZS010000568.1 GCF_014222285.1 Nostoc sp. UCD121 | reverse complement strand
GGATACCTAATCTTCAGACGAGTTTCCCGCTTAGATGCCTTCAGCGGTTATCTCTTCCGTACTTAGCTACCCGGCAATGCCATTGGCATGACAACCGGTACACCAGAGGTACGTCCACTCCGGTCCTCTCGTACTAGGAGCAGGCTCCGTCAAGTTTCCAACGCCCACGGCAGATAGGGACCAAACTGTCTCACGACGTTTTAAACCCAGCTCACGTACCACTTTAAATGGCGAACAGCCATACCCTTGGGACCGGCTACAGCCCCAGGATGTGGTG
>NZ_JACKZS010000204.1 GCF_014222285.1 Nostoc sp. UCD121 | reverse complement strand
ACTCAATTTCTACAATTATTTATGTCATTTTGAAATCTTTCTTAGTTTTTATTAGTAAATAAGATGCGTTCGCCCTGCTTCGACCTCCTGCCTTCTGAAAGCAGTTTTCATGTATTTGAAGCACATCTGACGTAGGGGCATAGCGATGCTGTGGTCTATTTACCTGAAAATAGCTGTAATTACGAATTAGTATAAATCACTCATATCAAAGTTAGGAAATATGCAAACAATTGGTACTCAAAAAGACAGTCCAGCTTGGGTTATTCAAACTTGGGCAGCTTTTGTGATTTCTATTTCTATGACCACCTTTGGCATTGTAAACTTACCTGTAAATGGCTGGGTAAAGGGCTTTATGGGTATGGGTATGGCTTTCTCTGTTGGCTCAACTTTTACGTTGGCGAAAACTACTAGAGACTTGCATGAAAATAGAAGATTAACCGCTAGGTTAGACGAGGCGAAAGTAGAAAAATTACTTTCACAACACGATCCTCTAAATTTTAAATGAAGCCAACCATAACGATTTGGGATTAAAAGACTTTACCGAAAAGCTGTCAGAAATTAACTATATTACGAAAAGCAAAAGGACTGGATATACCCAGTCCTTTATTATATTGATTTAATGTTTTTTGTTAATAACGAGATTTTTTTGTCTTTAATTTTTGCTTTTTACGCCGACGTTCGCTAGCAGCAACGGCCTGTTCTACCGGATAACCCACTAAGGGAATTACTTGATATTTGCGCTCTGCTTCTAAGTTTTTCAATTCAGTGTAATCAACCCAGTGAATACAATCAACCGGACAAGTATCAATTGCTTCTTGGATAATTTCTTCAGCGTCTCCATCTTGCCGAACCACGCGCGATCGCCCGTAATCTGGTTCAATATAAAAGGTGTTACGTGCAACATGAGCGCAATGCTTGCAACCAATACAGGTGATTTCATCAACATAAACACCATTTTGGCGCAGCAAACCGCCCAATTCCGGTTCTAAACCAGAACGTTCTGGGGCATCCCGTAAAAAACCCCCTAATTCTGGTTCCAAACCGGAACGGTTATCTTCTTGTTCTTCCGGCGACGGCAGAAAATCAGCCATTACGCACTCCAGCGCTGTACTACCAGGCGAATGGAACCATCTTCATTTTTTTGCTGTTCAGAGACTTGAAAACCAACACGAGCGGTTTCTTTCACAACTGTTTGATAAGCATAGCGCTGTGTTACCTGGCGTAAAAATCCGTCCACAGACAGGTCTTGTTGCCAATATTGCAAATCAGCCACTAATTCATATTCCTTGCCATTCCATCTAAAGCCGATGTCATAGCCATTTTCCTGCTCAATACTAACTTCCGCAGGATGGGTTTGACCGCGATAGCCACGGACTTCGCGTGGGCCGGGTTTCCAGTCTACGCCCAATTCAGTCAAAGCATCTTTCAAAGAATCAAGGTTACGGATTTGAGTCTTAATTTGGCTAAAGTGTGACATGGTGGTTGTGAATTAATAACACTAAACTACTGTGAAAACTTACCAATCGCTGTAAGTGGTGTGCGTATTCGCCACATTAGATTGCTGCACCTTCGCGGCGAAATATTCTGAGGTTGGCTCATGATTAAGTACTTGCCCCAATTGTGCCTCTATTGCTGCTGTAACCTCAGCGCAAGAAGCACCCACAATACCAGTGACTTTTTCTTGTACCCGACCGTCTGGATAGATTATGAACTCTAATGTCTCCATGCTCTTGGCCAACCAGGATAAGTACGCTTAAATTGTACTGCCTTAGCAGAAGGCTATAAATATAGCCGTAGGAACATTTTTACTTAGATACAAACTTGCCATTTGTTAAATAATGTTCCATCTTTCAACATATATATCTCAGAATCTTTACAAAACTTATTAAATTTATAAGCAGTCACATCAGTATTTAGTTAGTCTCTCTTAACCTCATCGATTAGTCAAGGTAACAACCGAGCCTGCCAATTAAGCGGCAAAAGTCCGAAAAATAAGCATTAGAAGCAGTATAGCCAGCTAGTTGAGTTACAAAAATATAAAAATTCTTGAAAAACTTTATCATTATGATCAAGTTTGTCCTATTCCTCCAGGGTTTTCTAAAAGATAGTAGCTATTATGAACGGCGTACATCCTCCGGGTTCACCAGTCATAATGCGATCGCTAGCCTTATACCTATTGAAATATGTGTTTGATGTAGCAAAATGTTATTCCGCTTGACTACGTAACAACCTCAAATCACCATCCGCAGCAATTATCTCAAAACAAGAATCCATTTCAAGAAATAATTCCCAGTAATCTTTTCTACACTGGGTAGCCAACTTTTTAATTACAATATCTTCAAGTTGAGTATTGCGCTTACCTTTCCAAAGGTTATCAGCTAAGGCAACAAGTAATTCCTCAAGCGAGCATTCAATTGTTTGCCATTGCCCATGAGAACGACAGCATCGTGCAAGTTTTGGATGAATACCATTACTAATTAGCAACTTTTCACCGTCGGCTTCGTGATTATTTCCTTTTGCAACAAGCTCATCATGATGCAGAATCTTTCCTGCATCATGAAACGCAACGCCAAGATGCACAAAACTTTTATCGAATGCAACTCGTAATTGTTGCAGTTTTGTAATCAAGAAATCAGCAGCTTCACCAACTAACATGACGTGGAAAATCAGCTTTGATGAAGCTCCCAAATGTTGAAGGAACTGGTAAGCATCTTCTACTCTTTTAAAGGTTCTAATCTGACTACTCATTTAGCATTTTTCCCAGTAAAAGCTAACCTTAAATCGTACTATCTTTACCCTGTAGTATGGGTTTTTGGATAATTTTACCCATTATTCAGCAAACATTTCAGCCAAAGTATCCAAAACTGCTTTTTGTTCGTCAGAGTCAATCTGACCTAGCTTTTTGACTAATCGATTTTTGTCAACTGTACGAATTTGATCCAGAACGAGTTGCCCGTCCTTGCTCTGAAACTGACAAGCAACACGAGTTGGATAAGACTGTCCTTTAGTTGTCATGGTAGCAATAATGACCGTGGAAATATATCTGTTCATCTCATCTGGTGAAATTACTACACAGGGTCTTGTCTTCTGAATCTCACTGCCAATCGTCGGGTCGAGGTTAACCAAAAACACATCAAATCGATTGACTACCACTCCCACTCTAGATGCTCCCACTCTGTAGTTACCGCATCATCGAGTAGTGCATCATCGTGTTGATTTGCCATAGTAGCAAATGCTTCTTCCCATCCCTGACGCGATTGAGAGGCTGCACGGACAATTAGGTGACAATCTTGAATTTCAATTTCTACCTCTTCACCAATACCACTTTGTTCTAGCAAAAGTTTAGGAATGCGGATACCTTGAGAGTTCCCGATTTTAATAATACAGGTTCTAATTGCTGTCCCCATGAGGATAGTTATCCTTAATTGTAATTACACTGTGATTACAATTAAGCATTTTGTCAACAAGCGTTTAATTTTTCAAGAATTTTGGTTCTTCAGTAAACAGTATGCCAAATACGTCTGTAAATAAGCTTGAAACCTTTACTGGGCAATAATAACAGTCGTTATCCTTAACGTTTGAGGTAAGATTTCTGAAATTAATGCTAAAACGGACTGTAAGTCTTGATTTTCAAGGTATTTTACAGAATTTAATGAAAATTTCCGCATAATACATACTGAAGATCCCAAAAAGAATACGCTTCTTGCCCAAGCCTAAATCACTCAGCAAGAATTTCTGGTGAAAAAACTGATTTGATTGGGGAACAAACCAGGATAATGAAGCATAATTAACCTTTATAGCTAAAAGCTGTCAGCCATCAGCCACAAGCTGAGATGGTAAAGTTTGAAGGCTTGTGATTCAACTTCAGTAATTGACTATGAGTACAGCAAATATCTTGTCAGCGATACGTATAGGAGTACTAGGTTTCGGTGGGCTCGGACAAGCCGCCGCCAAAGTACTTGCTGTTAAACAGGAAATGGTTTTAGTCGCAGCCGCAGATCAAAAAGGTTACGCTTATGCTGCTGAAGGTTTAAATACTCAAGAATGCATTGCAACCTACCAATCCCAAGGTTCCGTAGGTTATTTGGAGCCAGTTGGTACATTAACAAATCAAAGTATTGAAGATGTAATTAAAATAGCTCAACCCGTGGATGGGTATTTTCTGGCTTTACCTAACCTACCAAATGATTTTATACCCTCTGTAGCGAAAGAGTTTATTAAATCTGGTTGGCGTGGAGTGCTAGTGGATGCAATTAAGCGCACCACTGCCGTAGAACAATTACTGGCGATGAAAGAAGAACTGCAAGCAGCCGGGATTACCTATATGACAGGCTGCGGTGCAACACCCGGATTGTTAACCGCCGCCGCCGCATTAGCAGCCCAAAGCTACGCCGAAATTCATCAAGTCGAAATTACTTTTGGATTGGGAATTGCCAACTGGGAAGCTTACCGCGCCACCGTTCGGGAAGATATTGGTCATATCCCTGGTTACACAGTGGAAACCGCTAGGGCAATGACTGACGCAGAAGTAGAAGCACTACTAGATAAAACTAATGGCGTGCTTACCTTGAAAAATATGGAACACGCTGATGATGTCATGCTAGAGGTAGCGGGAATTTGCGATCGCGATCGCGTTACTGTTGGTGGTGTAGTCGATACTCGCAATCCAAAAAAGCCCCTCAGCACCAACGTTAAGGTAACAGGACGCACCTTTGAAGGGAAGATTTCTACCCATACCTTTACTCTGGGAGATGAAACCAGCATGGCAGCTAATGTCTGCGGCCCTGCCTTTGGTTATCTCAAAGCTGGTAGACAATTGCACCAACGCGGCATTTATGGAATATTCACTGCTGCTGAAATTATGCCCCAATTTGTGAGGTAATAGTTAGGAGAGACGCGATTAATCGCGTCTGTACAAGAGTTAGGAGTTAAAAAACTAAACTTGAGGCTTAAAAATCTCTGGTTTTGTTTAAAAGTTGCAATTGAAAACTCTTAACTCCTAATTTTTTCTAAGCTGGTGGGATTTCTGGACAAAAAATATCTGTCACATCCTCTTCAAGCAGCGAATCTGGTGTTTGTATAATAAATGGAAGTTCCGCCCCTACAAGTCCTCTTTTTATACGTTCTAAAGTATCACTAAACACAACGAACAAAGGATATATAATATTACCCCCCTCGCTCAAAATATGACTGTGACGGAGAGGCATTAACCATTCATAATCATTGTCCAGGAAAACTTGGGTTTGTCGCCAACGTCCTAACAAATCAGAAAAGTCTTCGTGAGCGCGATGAATAAAGACTAAAATCTCGGCTCCAGTTTTGATCTTCCACTCTGGATCGCACATCAAAATTGCTACATCACAGGGTAAGCAGATTGTTTGTGGAGTTGTTGTAGCAGTATTGCGAAGACGGACAATTGGCAAGGGGATAGTGATAACACTTTCATCTGGACGGCGCAGACTGGGAATCATCTCTAAGTATGGCCGATATTGCTTTAGTAAGGCGATCGCAGCTAGATGATTGCTGTACTCTGCCAAACTCGCTTCATAGTGAGATTTTTGCACAATCATAGTTTGTTAAATGGTTAGGAGTTAGAAATAAAATTAAGTAGTTAAGAGTTAAAAATGAGCATGAACAGTAAAAAGTTTAAATCCTTAAATCCTAACTCTTAACTCTTAATCCCTTATCCCAGCTTTTCAAAGACCGCGAACATAGGCAAATACATTGCTAGCAAAATAGTTCCAACCATCCCACCTAAAACTACAATCATCACTGGTTCCAAAATACTAGTCATTGCTTTTACTGCTTGCTCAACTTCATCTTCATAGAAATCAGCAACTTTCATCAACATTGCATCTAGTTCTCCAGTTTCTTCTCCAATACTAATCATCTGAATTGCCATAGCCGGAAAAACGGCATCTTTTTGTAAAGCAAGACTAATCATACCTCCCTGTTGAATCTCCATCCGAGCTGCGTCTATGGCATTGGCAATTACTTGGTTTCCTGACGTATCTCTGACAATTTCCAAGCAAGTTAAAATTGGTACGCCTGAACGAGTCAAAGAACCAAAAGTTCGGCTAAAGCGGGCAACTGAAGATTTTTGAATTAAGTCACCAAACAATGGCATTTTGAGGGAAAGACGATCAATTGTGATGCGGCCAACAGGAGTTTTACCGTATTGTGTAAAGGCAATTTTCGATCCTACAATAACAGCAATAAGTACAAAAACCTTTGGACTTCTTAAAAATTGACTAGCATCCATCAAAAATTGTGTTAGAGGCGGTAGTTGAGTTCCGATTTCTGTAAAAATCTTTGCAAAAATGGGAATAAGAAAAATGGTCATACCGAGAAAGATTGCAACTGCTATAAAACCCACAACAGTTGGGTAAGATAATGCTGATTTAATTTGGTTTTGTAGACGAGCAACATCTTCTAACAACTTAGCTAAACGATTCAATACTTCATCTAGAACACCACCCACTTCACCGGCTTGAATCATACTCACATATAATCCATCAAAGCAGTCAGGATGCTTCCGCATTGCCTCTGAAAGATTCATTCCGCTTTGAACATCGTTACTAATCTCAACTAGGGCTTGTTTGAGTTTAGTATTGCTACACTGTTCGGAAAGTACCCCCAGACTTCTAACGATCGCAACTCCCGCATTCATCAAAACGGCAAATTGACGGGAAAAAACTGCTTTGTCTTTCACAGAAACCTTAACTAAGGAATTCTGGAATTTTTTGAAGGCAACATCTGGCTGAAATCCTTGAGATTGCTTGAGTTCTTGGATTACAAAACCTTGATCTCTCAGATTAGTGCGAGCTTGTACTAAGGATTCGGCAACAATTTTTTCTGTTCGGGATTTTCCTTGAGAATCGCGAACACGGGCAACGAAGGTTGGCATAAATAAATTCAAAATAGTTGTTATTCATTGGGCATGGGGAGTGGGGAGTTAGGAGCTATTCTTTTTGTACCCTTGTCCCGTTATCTCCTTCATCTCCCTAGTTCATTTAATGCGCTTTGGCAGCCGCACCGGGTTTTGCACCAGCGCCTGCTTGCGGTGTAGAATTCCCGATGAGACGTTGGATTTCATCTGGCTTAGAAGTTTTAGACATCGCGGCTTCAAAGGAAATCGTTCCTGATTTGTAAAAATCAGCTAAAACTTTCTCCAGAGTTTGCATCCCCAATTTGCCACCAGTTTGAATAGCTGAGTAAATTTGAGATGTTTTGCCTTCTCGAATTAAGTTGGAAATAGCGGGAGTGACAATCAGAATTTCTTGAGCCATCACCCGACCATATTCACCGGGTTTAGGGTTTTTCTTGGATACCAAAGTCTGGCTAAATACTGCCACTAACGAGTTAGATAACTGCACCCGCACCTGCGTTTGTCTTTCATGGGGAAAAACGTCGATAATCCGGTCAACAGTTTGGGCGGCAGAACTGGTGTGGAGAGTACCAAATACCAAGTGTCCTGTTTCTGCTGCGGAAATCGCCAAAGAAATCGTTTCTAAATCGCGCATTTCTCCCACCAGAACAATATCTGGATCTTCCCGCAAAGCTGCTTTCAAAGCGTTAGCAAAGCTCTTAGTATCTTCACCCAGTTGTCGTTGGTGAACCAAACTTTTAATTGGTTCGTAGACAAATTCAATTGGGTCTTCCACCGTTAAAATATGCTCTGCCTTGGTGCGGTTAATCAAGTCGATCATTGCCGCTAGGGTAGTTGTCTTCCCGGAACCTGTAGGGCCTGTCACTAGAATTAGCCCTCTGGGCTTATCTGTCATTTCCCGCACGATATCTGGCAAACCTAATTTTTCAAAGTTAGGAATCTTAGAACTTAATGCCCGTAAGCAAGCAGCATAAGAACCACGTTCTTTATAGACATTGACCCGGAAGCGAGCTAAACCTTTAACACCATAAGAACAATCCAACTCCCAGTTCTGTTCTAAGGTTTTACGCTGGGTGTTGTTGAGCATACTAAAAATCAGCCTTTGACATTGATCGGCTGTCAATACATGCTCACCGATGGGGGTGAGTTTGCCACTGATACGGAAGTAGGGGGGCAAACCTGCCGATAAATGCATATCCGAGCCGCCTAATTCAATCAACTGCTCCATCAGGTCTTCAATCATCATTTCCATAGTTCTGCTTCCTTTTTATATTTGTTATTTGTCCTTTGTCCTTTGTCCTTTGTCATTTGTTTAAAGTTACTAACCATCGACCAATGACCAATGACTAGCCTGAAAACCGAGATGTCATACAGTAAGGACAATCCAGCCATTCTTGTTTCAATGTGGCATCACAACTGCGGCAGGTAAGGCCAGTCTTGCGTTTGGCTTTTAACTCTGCTTCCAAACCAGTATCAGTAAACGTCACCCGTTCTACTTCTTCTAGGGTGGTGGAACCTTCTCGCACTAAGTCCAAACTGTAAGCCAGCAAGGTTTTCATGCCCTCTTCTATTGCCACTTCCTTGATGCGTTCTGTGGGTGCATCTTCGTTGATGAGAGTTTGCAGGTTTTCGGTGACTCGCATGACTTCATAAACACCACAACGCCCTTTGTAGCCGCCACCATTACATTTTGAGCAAAGCTGATTTTTGGTTTTGGCTTCGGCGATCGCATCTAATGTCAAGGTGTTAGCTTTATAGAAGGTGACTCCCACATCAGAAGAAGCTGATAGACCATAACGAGCCAGTTCGTCAGTTGTAGGAGTGTAGGGAATACGACATTCAGAACATACACGCCGCACCAAACGTTGAGCTAGAACGCCAATTAGCGAACTAGAAACCATGAAAGGCTCAATGCCCATTTCTCCCAGACGAGCGATCGCACCTGGGGCATCATTGGTATGTAAAGTAGTTAATACCAAGTGACCGGTCAAGGCAGCCTCAATTGCTGTTTTTGCCGTTTCCTTATCCCGCGTTTCACCCACCAGCAGCACATCTGGATCTTGTCGCAAGAAAGCCCGCAACGCGGTAGCAAAATCCAGCCCTTTTTCGCGAATCACCTGTACTTGAGTAATCCCTGGAAGACTGTACTCAATTGGGTCTTCCACAGTACTGATATTAATACCGGGATCATTCTTTTCTGAGAGTGCAGAATACAACGAGGTTGTTTTCCCGGAACCAGTTGGCCCAGTTACCAGAATTAGCCCAAAGGGACGGCTAACCATGTCCTTGACAATATCTAAAGTCTCTTGATCGGTAATTAATTTATTCAATCCCAATTGGGTTGAAGAGTTATCCAAAATCCGTAGCACGACCTTTTCCCCGTAGCGACTGGGTAAGGTATTCACACGGAAATCTACTTTACGTCCCTCAAAAAGCCTTCGGATGCGTCCATCTTGGGGTAGACGACGTTCGGCAATGTCTAGATTCGAGATGATTTTAAATCGGGCTGTCACTGCCGGGATGATTTTTTTCGGTAGGGGATCGAAAGCTTCACAGAGTACCCCATCCTTCCGAAAGCGAATGCGTAAGTTTTCTTCTTGCGGTTCTATATGAATGTCAGAAACGCCCTCATGCAAAGCTTTAGCGAGGATTCTGTTGACTAGGTTAATGACTGGGGCATCCTCTGCACCCTTCATCGCTGCTCCTAAATCAGCCTCCATTTCTTCAGGAGCATCTGCAAGATCAAGATTTCCGAGGTTTTCTAAATCCTGATTAATATCTGTAAACTTTTCTTGTTCCAGGTGTTTTTGCCGAACAGCCATTTCATCCAGATATTGGTTGATTAGCTGCTGGTAGTCTTCCTGTGTGATCACCATGCGCTGTAATGCCAGCCCTTGGGGGCGCAAAATGCGGTTCAGGTCATCGGAAGCTTCTAGATTATCTGGAGCGACCATCGCCACTAAAACTGAGGGCGGGGTTTGGTCTTCGTGTTTCGATAGTGGTACTAAACGATGGCGACGGCAGATATCCACTGGGATGAGGGTTTCAATCAGGTTCCCCATCATCGTGTTAGCAATGGAGTTGACTTCCGGATCGAGGAATTCAACACCGTATAGTATTTTAAGTTCAAATAGCTGCTGTTTTTTGTATTGCCTGAGCAACTCAGGTGATAGTTGTTGCCCAGTAATTGACTCTAGTACTTCCGTTAAGGGTAGGCCAGATTTGCGGCTTTCAATTAGTGCCTGCCTCATCTGTTCGGTATTGACATAGCCAGATTGCACTAGCTTGTTGCCAAAGGGCGAAAACTCTGTTCTGGTAGTTAGAGCGGTACTGCGCCGTTGTGGTGACGAGTAAGTCATAAATGAGCGAATGAGTAGGGGAACCTCTGCTTAAAGTATTCCCAGCCGGTGAGATAGAATTCTCATTTCCCAAAAAAGTCCTGACTCAAGTTGCTTGCTCCGCCAAAGGACTACGCTCGGAATTCAAAATGACGCTTTCTACGAGACGCTAAAAGCGTAGCTTGCAACTCTTACAGAGTATGCGGTCTCACTAATGCTGCGCTAACAGAATTAAAGATACTGCCTCCTGCCAGTCTTCCAAATTACTTACTCCTAGAGGTAGACTACTCGTTCGGGTTCCCGCCTTAATAGTGCCTACGCGAACGTGTTCACCATTTGTCACAATAAGAAAATGGTTACATCACTTCCAGAAACTTGTCGGCAATAAAATCAGCCTCAGTTGCAAGTTGTGGATGACGACGGTTGCAAGCAATGGAGATACACTGCCATAAATAGCAAGCATCTGGAATGAGTGGACAATGATGGATGAAAATAAACAGATAAACAATACTAGCCAGCAATTGGGTGAACCAACAGAGGTAAAGCAAGCAATGAAGAGTGACTTCCCAGCCCAAATTAATTTCAATGAATCTGGTAGCGAGGTGACAGAGCAAGTGTCAGCCCCAACTAATGTATCGGGAGATGCAGCCACTACAAATTCAGAAACTGGTGTTGCTGCAACCGAGAACACTGGAGTGGAAACGGCAGCTTTGGCAGAACTGACTCAACAAATTGAGTCTCTCAAAACGCAGCTAGAAGAGCGTAGTACTCAATATATGCGGATTGCTGCTGATTTTGAGAATTACCGGAAACGCACTAGCAAAGAAAAAGAAGAGCTAGAGACGCTGATGAAGCGGAACACGATTCTAGAATTGCTGCCAGTGGTCGATAATTTTGAGCGGGCGCGATCGCACCTCAAACCTCAATCTGATGGCGAAATGACCATGCACAAAAGCTACCAAGGCGTTTACAAACAATTAGTAGATAGCCTGAAGCGGTTGGGTGTGTCACCAATGCGTCCTGAAGGTCAAGAATTTGATCCTAACCTGCACGAAGCAGTAATGCGGGAACCTACGGATGAACATCCTGAAGGAACAGTGTTAGAAGAGTTAGTGCGCGGATATTACTTGGGCGAACGTGTGCTACGCCATGCAATGGTCAAAGTAGCTGCTCCAAAGGAAGATACACCTTCTACGGAGGAAGATCAGTCGAGTCAAGCCTTCAGTTAAGCTGTAGTCGCTCGTCTCGCTGACCAAAAGTGCCTGGGTTCTAGCAAGGACGAGCATCGCGTACCAAAACTTGGACAAGGCTTTGGATAACTTTCTGTGTTTAAACTTCCTCTTGCTACTAGCAAAATGGGTTCCACAGACGTTATCCGCTAGCCTTAGTTCGGAGCTAAAAAGTTAGTCCGCGACATATTACAGCAGGAAGACTCAGTAAAAATACTGGCGAATATGGGAAAAGTTATTGGAATCGACTTAGGCACTACTAATAGTTGCGTCGCAGTTTTGGAGGGCGGTCAACCACTGGTGATCTCCAATTCTGAAGGTGGACGAACTACTCCGAGTATTGTGGGATTTGGCAAAAGTGGCGATCGCTTGGTTGGTCAATTGGCAAAGCGCCAAGCCGTAACCAATGCCGAAAACACAATTTATAGTATTAAACGATTCATCGGGCGGCGTTGGGAAGACACTGACATAGAACGCGAACGTGTACCCTACAACTGTGTCAAAGGTCGAGACGATACCGTTGATGTCCAAATCCGCTCCAAAAATTATACGCCACAAGAACTATCCGCCATGATCCTGCAAAAGCTTAAGCAGGATGCGGAAAACTTTTTGGGTGAAGAAGTCACTCAAGCAGTGATCACCGTACCTGCATATTTTACAGATGCTCAAAGACAAGCTACTAAAGATGCTGGCACAATTGCAGGATTAGAAGTTCTGCGAATCATCAATGAACCAACAGCTGCGGCTTTAGCTTTCGGATTGGAAAAGCAAGACCAAGAGCAGCTAATTTTAGTATTCGACTTAGGAGGCGGTACTTTTGACGTATCGATCCTGCAACTTGGGGATGGCGTTTTTGAAGTTAAGGCGACTTGTGGTAACAACCACTTAGGTGGAGACGACTTTGATAATGCGATCGTGCTTTGGCTGATGGAACGCTTTCAGCAAGACGAAAAAATCAATCTTTCCCAAGATAAGATGGCACTGCAACGCCTACGGGAAGCAGCAGAAAAGGCGAAAATTGAACTCTCCAGTATGGTTAATACCTCCATTAACCTGCCGTTTATCACATCTGATGAAACCGGTCCAAAGCATCTGGAAATGGAACTCAGCCGCTCTAAATTTGAAGAGCTTGCAGGACAATTGATTGAAGCGACCATCGAACCAATGATCCAAGCACTCAAAGATGCGGATCTCAAACCATCAGCCATAGATCGGATTATTTTAGTAGGTGGTTCTACCCGGATTCCCGCAGTCCAAAACGCGCTGATTAAGTTTTTCAATGGCAAAGCTCCCGATCGCTCTATCAACCCTGACGAAGCGGTAGCATTGGGAGCAGCGATCCAAGCAGGGGTCTTGGGTGGAGAAGTCGATAATCTTTTACTATTGGATGTCACTCCCCTGTCTTTAGGAATTGAAACCTTGGGTGAAGTATTCACCAAAATTATTGAACGCAACACCACAATTCCTACTAGTAAGTCACAAATTTTTTCCACGGCAGTTGATGGGCAAACCTCAGTAGAAATTCACATTCTCCAAGGTGAACGGGCAATGTCACGAGACAACAAGAGTCTTGGCAAGTTTCTACTAGCAGGAATTCCCCCATCGCCCCGTGGTGTGCCACAAATTGAAGTATCTTTTGAAATTGATGTCAACGGCATCCTGAAGGTTTCTGCCCAAGACAAAGGCACAGGTAGAGAACAGAGTATCAGGATTACCAATACAGGTGGCTTGAGTACTAACGAAGTCGAACGGATGCGCCAAGAGGCCGAACTATTTTCTGAAGAAGATAGAAGACGTAAAGAACTGGTTGAACTCAAAAACCAAGCAGATAATCTGTTGTTCAGTTACGAATCTACGATTAAGGATAATAGCGACTTTATCGGCGAGCAGATGAAGACTTTGGCTAGTGAAAAAGCTTTACAACTCCAAGCTGCAATGACTGACTCCGGCATCTCAACTGTGGAGTTTAAGCAGCGCTTAGACGACTTCCAACAAACACTGTTTGCAATTGGTGCTGATGTCTATAACCGAGCTAACAGCCAAACAGATGAGATTGAGGAGGCTTCAGCTAGTCTCTTTACCCCAGAAGTAGACTCACCAATGAACGGTACACTAATCCCACAATTCAACTTTGATTTTGACGAAGAAAGTACCGCACAGGTTGATTATGAGGCGATAGATTAAGAATTGGGGAATGGGGAATGGGGAAGAAGCAAGGAAGCGGGGGGTAAGGGGGAAAGGGGAAAGAGGTAATGTTA
>NZ_JACKZS010000203.1 GCF_014222285.1 Nostoc sp. UCD121 | reverse complement strand
TATTTAAATCGAAAAGCAGTATTTATTTTGTCATCATTTATATAAATAGTTGAATCAAATTAAATTGCAAATTGTTGCTTTGGAAAATACATATTGCATATATCAAAATGTAATTAATGAACATTTAATTTTGTATATATGTATACTGTTTATCTAGATTTATTTGTCTAAAGCTAAAAGTATTTGAAATATACTTGCATTTACATAAGCCTTTGCTGACTAGGGCAGGTTTCAAAGCTGTAATTTATGCGTCTCTCCTTTCTATACTTTGCATGGGAGTGGCTGATTAGGTGCTACTGCTTCCAGCCAGATATTGAGTCTCTGACTCAATAAATGCGTTTCCATACGGATCGCTAGAACGAGATAATTTTAAGCATTGCCAATTATTATTGGCAATATTTTGCATCTATTTGTAGTTTAAAAAATGATTTCTCATTGTGTTCAAAATCATCGATTTTTTATGATGCGAAAGTGAGTTTTGAATACAAAAAAAGAAAAGATTAGGATAATATGATGATTAATGCACAAACAGATTGATAGGCAAAATTGCCGAGGATTTATTCATGGCGCAACTCACAGGTTTGACATTTGGCGGTAAAGCTTGGACACCAAAATTTGCTCAAGAAATTGACAAGGATAAATGTATCGGCTGTGGCAGATGCGTTAAAGTGTGCGGATACAACGTGCTAGGTTTGAAGGCACTCAATGAAGAAGGTGAATTTGTAGAAGACGAAGATGATGAAGAAATTGAACGGAAAGTAATGGCAGTTACTTCTCCAGAAAACTGTATTGGTTGTGAAGCGTGTTCCCGCATTTGTCCGAAGAATTGCTACACCCATGTTGCAGTAAATAATTAAGGTATTTGAAGTTAGTCAAAATGGTTGTTAATTCAAGGAGGCACTGTTTGTAGAAAGCGAAAATGTCCTAGGCAAGGTAACTTGAGGGGAATACTAAGTATTTACTGTAACTAATAAATAGTTCACAGTAAACAAATCCGTAAATCGTAAAATGTTAGCTATTAACAAAATTAAACTTGCTGCTAATATAGCCTAATCAATATTAGGTCAACAGTGCCCTCTTGGAACAACTAGCTTTTTTGAAAGCAGGGGGCTAACTTTTTCATAGGAGTTGAAATATAATTTGTAATTTTCTGGGGGAAAGATATGGAAAAAATCTGGAATTTTCCCCCTTTTTTTATGGCTGCACGTTAGAAAGTTAATAAGTGAAAGGGAAATGGGGAATGGGGAAAGAAGAAGGGAATAGGGTACAGGTTACAGGGAATAGATGAATTCCTATTACCTGTAACCTGTAACCTAAAACCTAAAACCTAAACCTAGAAAATCACACCTTTAAAGACTGTTTACAAAGCAGGTAGCATGTATGCAACAAGTTCCTGTTTCACTATGGACTCTGGTTGCTGGGATAGTAGTTACAGCAATCAGCATTTGGATCGGTCAAAACCACACTCTCATGCCGGTGCAGGCATCGCTACAAGCGCCTTTGGTAGACGGTTTTTTCAACGTCATGTTTACCATTGCGATCGCACTCTTCTTGGTGGTAGAAGGAACCATTGTACTTTTTTTGATTCAGTTTCGTCACCGCAAGGGTGACGATACCGATGGCGTGCGAGTGGAAGGTAACGTTCCCTTAGAAATCTTTTGGACAGCAATTCCAACAGTGATTGTCCTCTGTTTGGGCATCTACAGTGTAGATGTTTTTAACCAAATGGGCGGTTTTGAGCCTGCGGGTCATCCTCATTCAGCGGCTCATGTTGCTCATAAGTCGGGAACGGCTCTTGCAGCTACACTCAGCGATACCTCTGAAGCTGCTCCAGCGATCGCTCCAACAATCGGTATCGGCGCGTCTCCTCAAACTCTAGGGAAACCAGCCGATTTAGTTGTTGATGTCAAAGGCATACAATATGCCTGGATATTTAATTACCCCGATAGTGGCATTACCTCTGGGGAATTGCACATACCCGTCGGTGCTGATGTTCAACTCAACCTTTCAGCACAAGATGTAATTCATTCATTCTGGGTTCCAAACTTCCGCTTGAAGCAAGATGCACTTCCTGGTATCCCTACCGAACTACGATTTGTTGCCACCAAACCAGGTACATATCCCGTAGTTTGTGCTGAGTTGTGCGGTGGTTATCACGGTTCAATGCGGACAGAGGTAATTGTCCACACACCGGAAGAATATAATAACTGGCGGACAGAAAACCAGATTGCTCAACAGCAAAACCTTAATCAAGTTGTTGCAGTTAATCCAGCCGACTTATCAACATCAGAGTTTCTCGCGCCCCACACCCATGATATGGGCATTAGTGCAGCAACTTTAGAGTCAGTAGTCATGAGTCATTAGTCATTGGTCATTGGTCATTGGTCATTAGTCATTCAAATGACAACGGACAAATGACAACGGACAAAAAGACAAAAGACAAATGACAAATGACAAACGACAAGGGACAAAAATATGACGCAGGTAGGATTTCCACGGAATACTCCACCAGAAGGAAAGAAACCGGAAACGGTGACTGGCCACACTTCGCATCCGAAGGCGTGGAAATGGCAAGATTATTTTACATTTAATGTTGACCACAAGGTTATTGGTATTCAATACCTGGTGACGGCGTTTGTCTTCTATCTCATCGGCGGACTGATGGCGATCGCTCTGCGGGTGGAATTAGCAACACCAGAATCAGACGTACTCGACCCCAATCTGTATAACGCTTTCATGACCAATCACGGGACGATTATGATCTTCCTGTGGATTGTCCCTAGCGCTATTGGCGGATTTGGTAACTATTTAGTGCCGTTGATGGTCGGTGCTAGGGATATGGCTTTCCCGAAGCTGAACGCGATCGCCTTTTGGTTAAACCCACCAGCCGGATTACTCATATTAGGTAGTTTCATTTTTGGCGGTTCGCAATCTGGTTGGACAGCTTACCCACCTTTGAGTTTGGTGACAGCGCCAATTGCTCAAACTATGTGGATACTTGCGATCGTTTTGGTAGGAACTTCTTCAATTTTGGGTTCACTGAACTTCGTAATCACCATTTTGATGATGAAGGTTCCTAGCATGAAATGGGATCAAGTACCCCTATTCTGCTGGGCAATCTTGGCAACCTCCATCCTAGCGTTGCTTTCCACACCTGTATTAGCAGCCGGTTTAGTTCTGCTGTTGTTTGACCTCAACTTTGGTACATCCTTCTTTAAACCAGATGCAGGCGGTAACGTTGTAATTTATCAACACTTATTCTGGTTTTATTCTCACCCGGCAGTATATTTAATGATTCTGCCCATCTTCGGCATTATGTCGGAGGTAATTCCAGTTCACTCCCGCAAGCCAATCTTTGGTTATAAAGCGATCGCTTATTCTAGTGTAGCCATCTGCGTTGTGGGTTTGTTCGTTTGGGTACACCACATGTTTACCAGTGGTACACCCGGCTGGATGCGGATGTTCTTCACCATCTCCACTCTCATCGTTGCAGTTCCCACTGGCGTGAAGATTTTTGCCTGGGTTGCTACCCTTTGGGGTGGTAAAATTCGCTTCACCGGTGCAATGCTTTTCGCCATTGGCTTGTTGTCTATGTTTGTCATGGGCGGCTTAAGTGGTGTGACGATGGGAACAGCGCCCTTTGATGTTCACGTCCACGACACATATTATGTTGTCGGACATTTTCATTACGTTCTGTTTGGCGGTTCCGTGTTTGGTATTTACGCAGGTATCTATCACTGGTTCCCCAAAATGACTGGACGAATGTTGAATGAAAGCTTGGGACGGATTCATTTCGCCCTCACCTTCATCGGCACGAATCTTACCTTTTTACCCATGCACGAGTTGGGTTTGAAAGGAATGCCTAGACGGGTGGCAATGTATGACCCCCAATTTATCGACCTCAATCAAATTTGTACCTTTGGTTCAATTGTTTTGGGGATATCGGTAATTCCTTTCGCCATCAACATGATTTACAGTTGGTTGAAAGGGCCTTTGGCTGGTGATAATCCTTGGCAAGCTTTGACTTTAGAATGGACAACTAGCTCACCACCTGCAATTGAAAACTGGGAAGTATTGCCGGTTGTGACTCATGGGCCTTATGACTACGGTCATGGTCATAGTACTGAAGTACAGCCATCTGCAACACCGGAAGCTAGTGCTTAGTGAAAGCGTAGCGTTTTTAATGCAAGCTGATGCATTCACAATGTAAGCCAATGCATTCACAATGCAAGCCGATGCATTCACGATGCAAGCTAACGCATTCACGATGCAAGCCGATGCATTCACAATGCAAGCCGATACATTCATGATGCAAGCCAATGCATTCACGATGCAAGCCGATGCATTCACGATGCAAGCTAACGCATTAACATTGTCGGGTTATTACCAAATTTCATTCGCAAAAAATAACTCTTGTGGGCTTGGGCATCCTGCTTTAATTTAGGACAAGTGAGACACCCATCCCACAAACAAATCAGGACTGTGAAGAATTGAATTGCCCGACGCTTCACCTTTGAGGGTAAACAATATGACCATAGCTACGACAAGCGAAGATCACAGTGCAGGACACGAAGAACATCCAGATTTAAGAGTTTGGGGATTGTTGACGTTCCTCGCCTCTGAATCCCTAATGTTTGGGGGATTTTTTGCAACTTTCTTGTTTTTCCGAAGTATTACACCGGTTTGGCCTCCAGAAGGGAGTGAAGTAGAACTACTTGTACCGACGATTAACACCATTATTCTGGTGTCTAGTAGTTTCGTGATTCACTTCGGTGATACAGCAATTAAAAAGAATAACGTCAAGGGAATGCAACTGTGGTACGCAATTACCGCAATCATGGGTGCAATTTTCTTGGCTGGTCAGGTTTATGAGTACTCAACATTAGGGTATGGTTTGACTACCAACGTCTTCGCCAACTGCTTTTATATCATGACAGGGTTCCACGGTTTGCACGTTTTTGTGGGACTGTTATTGATATTACGTGCATTGTGGCGATCGCGTCTCCCTGGTGAATATTCTGCAACCAATCATACTTTCATCGAAATGACAGAAATTTACTGGCACTTCGTAGACATTATTTGGATTGTATTATTCACCTTGGTGTACGTTCTCACTTTGTTTTAACTTGGGCATGGGGCATTAACAATTCGTAATTCGTAATACTTCGGCTGCGCTCAGCACAAGTTCGTAATTCGTAATCGTAATTATGTTGAGTTATTGCCCATTCCCCGTTCCCCATTCCCCATTTCCCAATACAATATGCAAGCTAATACAAACAAATTCTCATGGTTCCAGGTTCCAGATGATATCAAAAACCTATTAATTTTAGCTGCACAAAACTGGGAAAATACATCTGAATCCGAAAAATATATTCAACAAGCTTTAGCACAGACTGGTGAAAATACAGATGTATTGGTAGCAGCATATAGATTTTTCTATTATAAAAATAATTATTCTCTTGCATTACAAACAACAGTCAAATTATTAGATAAAATTAAAGAACTAGAGAAATTTCCTGATAACTGGGAGCAACTTCAGCCTATATTAGTCAATCGCAAAGAAGATCCACAAATTCGATTGTACTTAAATGCTTATGCTGCTTCTGGATTAGTGCTAGCAAAGTTAGGAGAAATTGAGCAAGCAAAACAGATCAGCACCAGAGTCAAACAGATAGACGACAAAAATGATTTTGGTTCTGGGATTCTGCTGGATATTTTGACACGTCCACCAGAAGAAGACGATTAATTAGTCAGCAATGAAAAGTCAAGGTGAAAATCATGAACAATTGGTTATCTACTAAATCCTATTCTCTATTAGGAGCAAGTACTGATAGTAACTCTATCATCCCTCCTATTAACATACCTACTAAGCTTCCTGTAGGTAACGTTCCTAATGTCTCACCGATCATTGTGATCCAATCTTCTCAGCTATCAATTTAAAAGTTATGAAAGGTAGGGATTGGCTGCTAACAGGGGACGGTCAGCATCAAGCCTGTAAATCTGTACGAGCATGGGATTTATTGAGAGAAAATTACCGCCTTTATCGGTTTTTAACTGAGGTGGAAGATGTTCTCAATAGCATTGATAATGAAACCAATTGTCTGCCAGAAATTCGGATGCTTGTAAGGCGCTTGATTGTAAATTCCTACTGGGTACAAAGTCAACATTTAGAACCTTCACCTAAAACGGGAAGCTCTGTTTTACTCCTATATGATGAATTGGGTTTTCCATTAACTGTGCAAACAGTAACATTTGCACCGGGAACCCGTTCAAACATTCATAATCATGGAACGTGGGGAATCGTAGCGGTGCTAAAAGGCCAGGAAAAAAATACTTTTTGGCGACGCACCACTAGCCCAGAATTTCAGGACAAAATTGAAGCAACGGGAGAGATAACTCTCTTTCCAGGAGACATTATTAGCTTTACTCCCGATGCAATTCACAGTGTAGAAGCAGTGGGTGATGAACCAACTGTGACTTTTAATATTTATGGCGAAACTGATCCGAATGAGAGGTTTGAGTTTGACTTAGTTAGCCATAAAGCTAGGAATTTTTAATTTCATCGGTTCGTAGTTGGCGCTTTAGCGCGAAAGAGTAATTAGGAGATAGTTGAATGGCAAAGGTAATTTTCTATAGCAAACCAGGCTGTAAAGGTGGAGTTAAGCAAAAAGTTTTGCTAACAGCTGCGGGTCATGAAGTGATACCACAGAATCTGCTCAAAGAACCTTGGACAGTTGAACGGTTGCGCTCATTTTTTGGCGATCGCCCCGTAGTCGAATGGTTTAATCTTTCCGCCCCCAAGATAAAATCTGGTGAGGTGGTTCCTGAAAAAGTGGATGAACAAACCGCTTTGGCGCTGATGCTGAAAGAACCACTGCTAATTCGCCGTCCTTTGTTAGAAGTAGGCGATCGCCGCGAAGTAGGATTTGATATCCAAAAGATTGATACTTGGATTGGCTTACAAGCTGTGGATGAATCCTTGCAAGAAATTAGCGACAAGCTTTTGAAGCAAGATTTGCAAAACTGTTCCCACGGTAAAGATCATAGCCATCAACACCATAAGGAAGGTGGCTGTAAACATTAGACATAAGAGTAGAGACGTAGCATTGCTACGTCTCTACAAGGGTTATACCCGAATGGCACTAAGAAAATCTGAGACTTTTGTCTGAGGGAGGTGTGGGAGGATGGGGAAGAAATCTGGCTCCTCACACTTCCCACACTCCCCACACTCAAAAGCCAGTTAAATCACGGGTTTGCGCTTATCTTAGTGCCATTCAGTTATACCCCACTCTTTTTAACGCACGCCAGCAGGTTCTAAGGCCAAGTCTTGAAACATGGGGGTGCTGAGGTAACGTTCGCCGAAGGAAGGCTGAATCATCACGATTAAACGTCCGGCATTTTCTGGACGTTTACCTACTTGAATGGCAGCACACAAAGCTGCACCAGAGGATATCCCAGATAATAAGCCTTCTTCTTTTGCCAAACGTCGCCCGTAAGCGATCGCTTGTTCATCGCTGACTCTAATTACTTCATCAACCAATTCCAGGCGGAGAACATCGGGGATAAATCCGGCACCAATACCTTGAATTCTGTGTGGCCCGGCTTCACCACCTGAGAGAACAGGGCTGTTGCTAGGTTCAACTGCGATCGCCTTAAAAGTCTTCTTACGACCTTTAAGTACCTCTGCAATCCCGGTAATCGTCCCACCAGTACCTACCCCAGCAATAACAATATCGACTTCTCCGTCTGTATCTGTCCAAATTTCTTCGGCGGTAGTTTCTTGGTGAACTTTAGGATTAGCAGGGTTGCGGAACTGTTGCAGCATAAAAGCATTGGGAGTATTAGCCACAATCTCTTCGGCTTTGCGAATCGCTCCCCGCATTCCTTCCGCGCCTGGTGTCAACTCTAAAGCTGCACCATAAGCTCTCAACATAGCGCGTCGTTCTTGGCTCATCGTCTCTGGCATTGTCAAAATTAAACGGTAGCCACGCGCTGCTGCTACCATCGCTAGAGCAATTCCTGTATTACCTGAAGTAGGCTCAACTAAAATAGTCTTTCCAGACTGAATTGAGCCTGCCGCTTCTGCTGAAAGTACCATACTTAAACCAATGCGGTCTTTCACCGAGGCCGCTGGGTTCATCCCTTCTAATTTGACAACTATCCTTGCTACTACTCCTTCAGCTTGAGGAATCTTGTTCAGTTGAACTAAAGGAGTTCGTCCGATCAGTTCTGTTATGTCTTGAGCAATTCGCATTATTTAACTCCTATAAATCCTAAATCTTAGTACAGAGTATTTACTTATAACAATAAGCTTTTGTGTATTTAATTTGCAGTTTAGTGCCAATGAGTGCATATAGTATGTATTATAACTAAACCACAAAATCTGAAAGTTTAGGCAGAACTTTTATCAGATGCTCTCATTGATTCTCACTTCAGCAGATGTCTAGCTTGCCATTCTTTTATTTTACCATTTAGAATTGCTGACTATTGTCTCTTAGGCTAAGATAAATTTTTATATTTCTGTATATATGAATAATTTTTATCATCATTCTTTATTTGTTAGGGAAATATAACTGAATTTCAAAACATTTAATGGATTTTCTGAATTTATTAGTTTATCTTTATCAAAAGACATCGATATTTACTTTTGAGTACAGATTTTGTCTACTAAAACTTCCATTCAAAACAGTTCTAAAGCTTTGCCTACATTGCTTTTAGATTGAGTACAAAAACACCAGAACCCCACTTCAAAAACACTAGCACCCCATCTCAAAAACACTAGCACCCATACCCCAATATTTTTTTATAATACTTATCAGATGAGGATTACAGCCGTTGAGTACTATTCTAATGAATTTAATAATCTTAACAGGGCTGGGGTAAACTGTTTTGTGGAGGGCGACTGATATAAATCGTATAGGATTTACGCAGAGATTCCCCTCTACCCCCCAACATTCCTGAGCGAAAGCTGAGTGAACTAGGGGGGACTTCTTAATCTCCCTTTTGAGAGCAAGATGAAACCACATTCGAGAATCTAAGTGTGTTCTTTCTGATTGAATAATCCTAAGTTTTGCAAAAATGTTAGTAACTTTTCAGTGGTAAGTAGTCAGTGATAATTAGAAAACCAACTGACAGCTAACAATTGTGAAAGTTACCGTTTACACATATTTTAATATCAAAACTGTTTCAGATAAACAGCAAATGATATTTTCTTACTGGGTGCATACTACCTAGCAAGGGAGAGCCAAGATGAAAGCCAAACTTTTAAATGTTCTTACAGTTTGCGTAGTTATTTTAGCAGTGCTTTCTCCAGAACTAGTAGTATTTGGCATAGTTTGGGAGCGACATCTGGATTTAGTAAAATCCCAGAATTTAGCCTACGAAGTTAACAAGACTACTAAAAATTCTCCCGACTTGGCTCCCCAGACAGAGGTTACACATTCCCCTCAGACTAGCATCCAATCCTCTGACCGTAATGTGATTAATCAAATGCTGACTGTTGCTGAACAATATAAATTTGCCGCTATCTTGCAATGGTTCTTCTTGTTAACCCCTATTTGTGTTGGGTTAGGAATTCTCTTTTACGACAGATATCTTGTACATCGTGCGGCTGTTTTAAAAGAACAAGTTGAAATGTTGGAAAGACTATGGCAACAAAGTATCGAACAGTAACCAATTCCCAATTAACTCACTAAAATCAACCAAAACAAAACACCATGTCAGAACAACGCCAGCAACTATATTTTAATCTGATTGATGAATTGCTCAAGTGCCCTAATGGTCAAGAACCAGAAATTTTAGAATCTAAGCCAGAATTAATTGACTCTGGTTTCGTAGAAACAATGTTACAAGTAGCAACGATGTTTGCCCATGAAGGCAATCAAGATGGTGCCAAGTTTTTATTTTTTGTGGCGCGTGAGCTAGCTAAAGAATTGGGTTTATACCCAGAAGTCCCCAATACCGAAGTTGAAAATACTGAAGTCGCCAATAAGGAGTAAAAATGTTGTTGACTTCAACAGATGCAGGACAAATTGCTTTAGAACTGCTGATGGCAGATTGGAATATTTCAGAAGAGAATCGGGAGTGGTTCACAATCTTTAACTCTCGTCTGATTGGCGAGAGTTGGTACACCGTGGAATTAGGTGTAGAAGGATTTCCTGATAGATGGTTTATTCAAGTATATGACACTGGAGCTTGCGATCCAAACTATACATTTATATCACCAATCCGTGGTTCTGAAGGATTCACAGATTTTGTAAATGTGCCAGATATCATAGCCGAGGTATTAGTTTGTGAACGTAATGCTCGATAATAATTAAAAATTCAACATTTAGAATTCAATATTGAAATGTGCTAATTAAATACATTTTATTTGAATTCATAATTTTTGATATCAGAGTATTTAGGAGCATCTATCCTTGGCAAATATACCTGTCGATAAGAAATCGCGGTTAATCTTGCACGATGACTAAAAAACTAACCCACCTCGTGGGTTTTGTCTTGATAGCCGCGATGGAGGTATTAAAATCAATACTTTGAGATTTCATTCAATATAAATAGGACTTACGCAAAACTACACATAGTAGGGATAATAATTTATGAATTATCTCTACTAGAGAATCAGTATTTTGACTATTATTTGCCTAAGTCCTAATAAAGATGCTTTACGCAAATCGGAGGTGATACCAAATAAGGTACACCTCTTTTTTTATGTAATGTTTAATATTTTATTTAAGCCTAATAAGGTATTTTGTCATATTTAATTGATAAAATTATGTTATATTAAATAGCGTGATAGACGCTACAGAAATATCAGTTCCAATGATTGCTGAAGATATCTTAGCCAAAGAATTCACAAGAGTCCTCAACCACTACTACCCAAAAGTTGGGGAACTACTAGACGGGTGTTATGTGAAAGTCATAACCTGTTTTTGGGGACGACCTGCTAGACGCTTGCAATATATAGGAATTTATTGCTCTGCCGAAATGATTTCCTGTGTGCAAGCCCACAAAGAAATTCTTAGAGAAGTTGCAGACAATATGGGTCTAGTCCAAGTAGTCTGCATGAATGCCAAACGATTATTGCGCGATCCGATGTCGAACATCAAACACAATAACCCACGGCTATGGTTGGAGTTGCAGTGGGTTGCAAATTAGTTTTTGATTGCATTAATGGAGAGGAGTAAAGGTGTTTGTAGTGAAGACTTTAGTCCTCAAATGATTGAAGCGCTAAAGTGCTTACTACGAACCTATTGACCACTAGAATAGCCAGCACAAAGTATTAACGCAAGTAATGAAAACTGGAATTTTCTGCAATTACGATAATCATCACCAAGATGCTCGTCGTGCCATCTTTGAGCAAGTCACGCTGATAAAACAGGCAGAAAGTTTAGGTTTTGATTCAGCCTGGGTGAGTGAGCATCATTTTAGTGAATCCAATCTCAGCCCGTCTATGTTGCTGTTAATGGCACACTTGGCGGGATTGACTTCAACTATCCAATTGGGAACTGCGGCGGTGTTACTGCCATTCCATAACCCGATTCGGGTAGCGGAAGATATCGCCACTCTGGATAACCTGTGCAATGGACGATTATTATTTGGAGTTGCCAAAGGCGGCCCATTCCCGCAACAAAATAAGCATTTTGCGACACTCCCAAGTGAAGCACGTCCTAAGACACTAGAGGCGATCGCACTGGTTCAAAAGCTTTTATATGAAACTGATGTATCATTTAATGGCAAGTATTATCAATGCGATCGCTTAACCATTTACCCAAAACCATTGCAGAGTCAAATTCCAGTGTATGTTGCCACTGGCGGCGATGATGGTATCGAGTTTGCAGCTAAACATTCTTTCAGCTTAATGGGTGGGCCGCCATTCTCCCTACCCAGATTGAAGGATACTCTTGCTAAATATCGAGCCTTAAATTCTAGTGGTGCAGAAAACTTCGTGCTGGCACGCTTTTTTTATGTTGGCAAAACAATTGATGAAGCAGTGAGTGAGGCATTGCCTTTCATCCGCCAATTTAGCAAGAAAATGAAAGCTAATACGGCTCAAGTATTGCAGAATAGTGCAAATTCCAACCAAAAACCATTCGATCGCACAAACATTTGTTTCGACGAAGATTATTTGATTGAGAACTCAATTATCGGTGATGTGGAGACTTGTCGAGACAAAATCAAGAAATTTCAGGACGAATTAAATTTAAGTACCCTAGCCCTCAAACCCTCGTCTTCGGATTTGCAAAAAAACTTGGAGAGTTTGACGCGCTACAACCAAGAGGTGCGAAATTATGTCTTCTAAACTATACTTGCTTCCTCCCGATGATTTACCTCCATCTGAGGTAACGAAAGAGGATGGAATGCTGCAAATGGAGCTAGAACAGTCTACTGGCAGATGCTTTTTTCTAGCTTGCGATCGCATTACGCGAGTTCTGTTGTCTAATTGTCAGTGGTATCTCACAACAAATGCTACTATCCTAACATTAATTGTTGACTGCCCTGACTTAGTATCTTACTGGCATATAGTTAGCAATATTGCTCAGTTGGGTAATAGGTTAGAACGCTTTGCTAGCAATGGCAAAATTCGCGTTTATCCGCCATTTGGAAAAGGGATGCCGTTTGAAATCAGCGTAAATGAAATATCAGCTTATCGAGATTGGCTTTGAGGTAAATAGAAACTGGGAATCGCACAAAATATAGCTGTCTTCCACCCTGTACTCCTAAACCCGGATTTCTCACGTATTGTGTGGTTCGGGTGGGGAGTGTGGGAGGTGTGGGAGGCAATGCAGCGTTCATTGATGTGCAGTTATTCAATTCCTCCTCTTTCTCCCCACACCCCCCACACTCACGCTCATTTCTCACAAGTGAGAAATGCGGGCTAAAGTGCAGGGTGTTGCAATTTTTATCAAATCCACCTCTCAAAATACCAGTTTTACGAAATAGAATTCACACCCAGGCGCTTACGAATTTCGCTGACTTGTACATCCCAAAGTTGATCCCATTTTTGAGCGATAAATTTGCCTGTGGTTTGAGAACCCAACTTGTAGCCATGAGATATTTCTGTCATTAAATCTTTAAAATTATTAGGTTGATAAAGGCTAATCATCACCATGCCAAAACTCAAAAGCATGACGCTGATCGGAATTGGAGTCTGAGCTAAGAAAAAAGCTTGTAGACCAATTTCACCAATTCCATTTGTGTCAAATCCAGCGACTACATGATATATGTCATGGGTGGATCTCCAAAGCATTTTAAGATAGGAAATATCATCAACAACAGGAACCTTTTTATAAAAATAGGGATCGAATCCTCTAGCTTTCATTTCTCTAGCATAAACATGACCTAAAGTTCCCTCTGGGAGTTTACCTAAATCATCTAAATTGAAAGGTGCCGGTAGCCAGCGTTCTGTAAACAACGTATTCACTTCAGGGATTTTTTTTAGTTCATTAACAGCTAGCTGTGCCATTTCTGTTTGGTCGAGTGCGTCCTCGAAGTCAAATACTCTATCAGTATTACCATCTCCAAATTTTAGGGCACTAGATGCCAGGAATTGAATGTAAGCAAGGAGTCCTTTATCGTTGTTGTAAGTAATTACATTCTCCATAGTAATTCTCTGCTTTGAGATATTTTTGCTAATTGAAATCTGAGTCTTCAATATTGGAATATATTTATCCAGGTTTTCATGAATCTTCAGAGGTATTTAGCAAAACTTTCCGCTATAAATATGTCTAATTAAAAAATTGACTTTGACAAATATTTTTAGATTTCACTAAACCGTATTAGCT
>NZ_JACKZS010000202.1 GCF_014222285.1 Nostoc sp. UCD121 | reverse complement strand
CCTGTCTCCCCTGCACCCTGCTCCCCACTCCTATTGAGTAGGCTGTTTTCCAGGGGCTGATGATGAGTTTTCTGGTTGCTGTAGGGCTGCTTGAATACGGGGTAATTCTAGGAATTTTTTCGTATCAGACAATAGGCGATCGCCCCAGAGATTTTCTTTAAGAAAATTCAAATTAGCATAGCGCTGATCGATGCGGAGTGCAGCTTCTCCCATTGTTAGACCTTGTTGGCGATCGCCTTTTGTATACAGTGCCACTGCCAAAGCTAATAAAGGTTCTGCGGCTTGCTTATCAATGGTTACAGCAGATTGCCATCGCTTAATCGCTTCAGAGGTATTACCCTGTTCGTAGTTGATTAAGCCAATATTGTTGATCGCTGGCCAGAATTTTTTATCTTGAGAGACTGCTTTATCGTACTGTGCGATCGCATCTGGCAATTTACCCAGTAGATAGTAAGCATTACCCAAATCAAATAACCCTTCTGGATCGTTGGGTTTTAACTTCAAACCTTCTTGGTAATTAACAACCGCCGCTTGGTAATTTTTCTGCTGAAAATTAGCTGAACCCAAAGCAAACAAAATATCACCATTTTTGGGGTTGATAGATTGCGCTTTTTTCAGACTAGCGATCGCCCCGTCAAATTCTTTGGTTTGTAGTTGCAATCCACCTAAAAGCAACCATACTTTATCATTCTTCGGAGCCAGTTGACTAGCCAGCCGCGCTCGTGGCAAAGCTAATTCAACCTGTTGAAACTGAGCTAGTTGAGCCGCTTCTTGTGCCAGGCTCAACCCCTGCTTCTCTAACTTTGTCCCATCTAGTTGCAGTGTATGGGGTATTAATGCCTGCGCGTTAGCGGCTTTTGGCATACTCCACAAACTACAGACCATTAGCAAAGAAATCAAACGAACATGTTTAGGCACATTACCGCCTTTAAGCCACTAATCAAAGAATCTTTCAGCTAGCTTAAACGATCTCCGCTCTTGACGGCTGCAAAATATTACGTCATTGGTTATTGACATTTCCATCACAAAGGCAATATGTTAATAAGTAATTACTCACTTATTTATGGCTCGTGTACCCAAAATTACCAATCAGCAGATATTAGAAGCGGCTCGTCAAGTTTTTCTGCAACAAGGATTTGGTGCTTCAACCTTAGAAATTGCTCAACAGGCAGGTATTTCTGAAGCTTCAATTTTCAAGCGATTCTCAACCAAAGAAGAATTATTTTTTGCGGCGATGGGAATTCCAGAAAAACCCGTGTGGGTGAGCGAGTTGGAATCTCTTAGTGGCAAAGGCAATCTCAAGGAAAACCTAATCAATATTTGCCTCCAGATTATGGAATTTTATCGTGAGGTGCTGCCTCAGATCGTGATGCTGCGATCGCGAGGCAATGCCTTTCCAGAACTTGGAGGTAAAGAACCAAGACCCATACAAGATTTTAAAGCACTGACCGCTTTTCTAGAGTATGAAATCAACCAAAATCGCCTTCGCCCTTGCGATCCCCAGACAGTAGCTCATATTTTACTCGGATCGTTGATGAACTATGTTTTCTTAGAGCAGATTTCATCCCAAAAAAGTATAAAAAAAGACATTTTGCTAATAAAATCTTACTTAAATTCTGAAGATCGCGGTACAGAAGTATCAGCATTTATCCAAAATTTTGTGGATATTATCTGGCAAGGAATTGCGCCAATTCAGGATTAAATTTAAAAAGATTAGGCATTAAATATTAATTATTCTCCCCATTAAAAACTGATGACTTTGGTCATACATAAGTCTCGAATTACTAATGACTTTCGTCATACATTGGTTTCAGCTTTTTGATCGATAATTACTATGTATGAATTTATACGATGAGGTAAATATCAAACATATTGATACCCAAATAAAGGCAACTATCTAAGTATTGCTGAATCTAAACCTCAACACAATAGAAATTTAATAGTAATAAGGAGTTAATTTCATGTTGAAGCCAAACCGTGCGTCGATAGTCCTAGCTGCTGCTGCCCTGATAATTGTTCCCACTCTTTTGACTACGCCTGCAAGCGCCCAGACGAAAGTCTATGTTGTTGGCGATCGCGATCAAAATTGGGATCGTGACGGCAGATCCTATCCTGGAGAAGTTCGAAACCTTAGAAATCGGGATAATAATTGGGATCGCAACGACAGATCCTATTCTGGAGAAGTCAGAAACCCTAGAGAGCGGGATAATTGGAACCGCGATCGCAGACCTTATCCTGGAGAAATCCGAAACTTTAGGGATCGGGGTAATTGGAACCGTGACAACCAATCCTATAGCAGAGTAGTCAGACTTGGTAATGGTGATATTAGATATCCCAACGGGCAAATTATTCCTGCTAGATCCATAGTTAGACTGCGTAACCAAGGTTATTTCAGGCTTCCCAACGGAGATATTCTTCTTCCCAATCAGGAAATTGTTCCTGCTGGGAGATTAGTGAGAGTGCGTGATGATTATTTTAGACTTCCTAGTGGGTTGGTACTGCAAATAAACCTTTAAAACACTAAACACTCAAAATCATTGTCAGTATAGGGCTACCAGGCTATAGTTTAGCCGTGAATAACTGGCTCGGTAGCCGTTCCTTATAGACAAAATGGATATGAAAATTGATACGCAAAATCCCGTAGATTCACCAGTTTTAGTTCCAGAGGTAAAGAAAAAAAAGGGCAAACGAAATTGGCTTTCTTGGCTAATTGCTTTTTGTCTTTTGGGTGGAATTGGCTATGCAATTTATTACCAAGTAGCCGTTGTTTCCCAGCAACAAGCCAGTCGTCGGGTGCTGACAAGACCCGTACAAAGGCAAAGTTTAACAATCACAGTTTCAGCGAACGGAACAGTGAAACCTGAGCGGTCAATCAACCTCAGCCCGAAAAATTCCGGTATCTTGAAAACACTGCTAGCGAAAGAAGGGGATCTCGTCAAACAAGGACAGATTGTCGCTTACATGGATGATTCCAACCTGCGGGGGCAACTCACCTCTGCTCAAGGACAATTGGCACAAGCCGAGGCGAATTTGCAAAAAGCGATCGCAGGTAATCGTCCTCAAGATATTGCTCAAGCACAAGGAGTATTAGACGAAGCCCAGGCGAATCTGCAAAAGGTACAAGCAGGCAATCGCTCTCAAGATATTGCCCAAGCACAGGCACGCTTGCAAAGCGCTCAAGCCACTCTTCGCCAAGCAGAAGATGATTTTGTTCGTAATCAACAGCTTTACAATGCAGGCGGTATATCCCTTCAGACTCTTAACCAAAACCGTGCCACTCGTGACAGCGCCCAAGCTAGTGTAAATGAAGCACAGCAAGCACTGGGATTGCAAAAAGCTGGGTCACGTCCAGAAGACATCGAGCAAGCACAAGCTGTAGTGAAGCAGAGACAGCAAGCTTTGGCACTTCTGAAAGCAGGAACGCGCCAAGAAGATATTAATGCAGCCCGCGCCCAGGTAACATCTGCTCGTGGTTCCCTGCAAAACATCCAAGCCGAAATCAATGACACAATTATTCGTGCCCCTTTTGATGGGGTGGTGACAAAGAAATTTGCCGATCCCGGCGCTTTTGTGACACCCACAACTGCTAGTAGTGAAGTAGCTTCCTCTTCTTCTTCTTCGATCTTGTCTCTAGCTTCAACCAATGAAGTTGTCGCAAATTTAGCGGAAACAAATATTTCCAAAATCAGCCTTGGTCAAAAAGTCTCGATTACAGCAGATGCCTACCCAGGAAAAACCTTTGAAGGTAAAGTCAGCCAAATCGCAGCCCAAGCAATAGTAGAACAAAACGTTACCAGTTTTGAAGTGAGAATATCACTTTCAGACCCTCAAAGATTACTGCGGTCTGGGATGAATGCGGAAGTAGATTTTCAAGTCGGTCAGGTTGAAAATGTTTTAGTCGTGCCAACCGCGTCAGTTGTGCGGCAACAAAATGCCACAGGTGTATATGTGGCTGGAGCAGATAACAAACCTGTCTTTACTCGCATTGAGACTGGAGTCACCGCAAATAACTTTACCGAAGTTAAGTCTGGATTGACAGGAAACGAGAGAGTATTACTCAGTTTCCCACCAGGGTCGCGTCCGCAATCAACACCACGAGGAGGAGTTTTCCCTGGTATTGGAGGAGGCGGTGGAACTGGCGGTGGCGGTGGCGGAAGAGGAGCCGGTGGCGGCGGTGGTCGTTCAGGCGGTGGTTCCCCTTAGTTTTAAGTCAATACGGTTGGGTTAACGCTTAACTCTTTGTCAATAGTCAATTTTTTTAACGAACCGCAAAGGACGCAAAGGACACAAAGGAAGAGAAGAAATGCTTGACTCGATTGTATTGAGTTTTAAATAAAACCTTATGTTTAAGATATTTAAGGGCTTTTACAAAGCTAAGAAGACCCGCACAGTACCGTTGCTGGAAATCTTGACAATGGCAGCAGAGACTCTGTGGAGTAACAAATTACGCACAGGTCTAACGATGTTGGGCGTGATTATTGGGATTTCATCAGTCATTGCGATTACTTCTGTTGGTCAGGGAGTGCAAAAGGGCGTAGAGCAACAGATACAAGCATTGGGTACAGATGTGATCCAAATCTTAGCGGGTGCTGCAAGAAGCGGGAATGTCCGTCAAGGAGTCGGTTCTAGCAGCACCTTGACCTGGGAAGATGCAAAAGCGATCGCTACACAAGCGCCATCAGTACAGATGGTTTCTGCTTATCTCCAACGCAGCGCTCAAGTTGTGTATGCAGGACAGAACACCTCAACAACCATTTATGGCACAGATTTAAATTATCCAGAAGTCAGAAATACTCATCCCCAGCAAGGGAGATATTTTACTCAAGAAGAACTAGATACTGTCGCACAGGTAGCTATTCTTGGTCCTACAGTTCAAAGCACGCTCTTTGGACAGGGTGTAAATCCTATCGGCGAGAAAATTCGCATTCAGGGAGAGGCTTATCAAGTGATTGGGGTGATGGAGCCTAAAGGCTCTCAGGGGCCGATGGATCGAGATGACCAGGTTTTCATTCCTCTAACTAGTATGTCGAAGAGGCTAGTTGGGAACAATGCTTTAGTAGGTGTTTCTGTAAATGGAATTTTAGTCAAAGGCGCTAATCAGGAGCAGTTAGAAGCTGCTCAGTTTCAAGTTACCAATCTCTTACGTCTGCGTCACAATATTTATCCGCCGCAAGCTGATGATTTTCGGCTAACTAATCAAGCTGATATTGTTAGTACCTTCACTGGTGTTGTAGGTTTATTTACAGTAATGGTAGTAGCGATCGCTGGCATTTCGTTAGTGGTTGGTGGAATTGGTATTGCCAACATTATGCTAGTTTCCGTAGTTGAACGGACACGAGAGATCGGGATTCGCAAAGCTGTAGGAGCTACCAATTCGGCAATCCTTAATCAATTTTTAGCTGAAGCGATCGTAATTTCCATTGTCGGCGGAGGTATTGGGATGGCCACTGGGATTTTATTAGCCTTTATGGCTTCAAGCATTTTCAAATTTCCCTTTGTTATTTCTTTCTTGTCGATTATTGCTGGATTTGTACTCTCATTGAGTGTTGGCTTAGTCGCTGGGGTAATTCCAGCACGAAACGCATCTAAATTAGATCCAATTAATGCTTTAAGAAGCGACTAAATAATTCGTAATGACGCTCGTTCGCCCTTGGCGTGCCGTAGGCAAGACTCGCTAACGTAATTCGTAATTTTTATGCCAACAATGATTTGGATGGAATCTATTACTAAAACCTATCACTTGGGAGAAGTTAGTGTTCCAATTCTTAAGGGAATTGAACTTTCTATTGAGGAAGGGGAATATGTCTCGATTATGGGTGCGTCAGGTTCGGGTAAATCCACGCTCATGAATATTTTGGGATGTTTAGATCGTCCGACAAGTGGAGACTATATTTTTGAAGGGAGAAACCTGACAACTTTTGATGATGATGAATTAGCGTATATTCGCAACCAAAGAATAGGTTTTGTTTTTCAACAATTTAACCTATTGGCGAGGGCAACAGCACTGGAAAACGTTATGTTACCAATGGTTTATGCTAACTTACCCAAGCCAAAACGCCGTGAAAGGGCATTAGAAGCCCTGGAAAAAGTAGGATTACAGGGACGCATAGCTAACCGTCCTAGTCAACTATCTGGGGGGCAACAACAACGGGTAGCGATCGCTCGTGCTTTAGTCAATCGACCTGCGTTAGTTTTGGCAGATGAGCCAACAGGAGCTTTAGATACTGAAACTTCTCATGAGGTGATGAATTTGCTGACAGAACTTAATGACCAAGGAATCACAATTGTAATTGTCACTCATGAGCCAGATATCGCTGCTCAAACCAAAAGGATTATTCGAGTTCAGGATGGCTTGATTGTTGGCTAATTTGTTAATATCAACTCTTAGAGGAGGAATTTAAAATTTAAATTTCTATAGGTCAATCAGGATAAAAACTTTTGATTGTATCCTCACAAAACCTAATTAATGACTACATCTAGATTATGAATTTCAGCTTATTATTTGTGCATTCTACCTGGGTTGGTGTTGCGTTTGCGATTCTTTTTCCAGCTTTAGCAAGTGCAGTAACTCCCCCAAAACCGCAGAATAACTCAAGCTCTGTGCAGGTTCCTGATTACCTCAACCCTAATCCCAATCCTCTGCAATTTCCTACTAAACCTCAAGAAGTAAGGATTCAGGGAACTGTGCCAATCACTTTGGTACAAGCTTTGGAATTAGCACGACGCAACAATCGAGATTTACAGGTAGCCATATTACAGCTAGAACGCAGTCGTTCAGCCCTACGCGAGTCTCAAGCTGCCTTATTTCCTACTTTGGGTATCAACAGTAATTTGACTAATAATGGTAATGGTTTTACTAATAATTCATCTCAATCCAGCACCTCTTTTAATGGTTCAGCACAACTAAATTACAACCTCTATACCTCCGGTAATCGACAAGCGGCAATCCAAGCAGCTGAAGAACAATTACGTGTAGATGAATTGAATGTTGAAAGCCAGTCTTTGATAATTAGATTGAATGCCACGACTCAATACTACGATTTGCAACAAGCAGATGAACAAGTAAGAATTAACCGAGCGGCTGTGGAGAATGCCCAGGCTAGTTTGCGGGATACTCAAGCCAGAGAACAGGCGGGAGTGGGTACGCGGTTCGATGTGCTGCAAGCTCAGGTGAATTTAGCAAACGCCCAACAACAACTAACTAATGCTATCTCGCAGCAGCAAATTGCCCGTCGTCAGCTTGCCACCACGTTAAGTTTGTCGCAGTCAGTTGATATCAGTACCGCAGATCCTGTACAGTTAGCGGGTCTTTGGCCGCAGACCGTAGAACAAAGTATTGTCCAAGCGTTTCAAAATCGTCCAGAATTGCAACAGCAATTAGCACAACGTAACATTAGTGAGCAACAGCGACGACAAGCACTTTCACAGTTAGGGCCGCAAATTAGTTTGGCAGCCAACTACAACCTGCTAGATCGCTACGATGATGGTGTCAGCATTACTGATGGCTATTCATTGGGGCTTAACGGAAATCTCACTTTGTTTGATGGAGGAGCAGCAAGAGCAAGGGCGGCTCAGTCGAGAACAAATATTGCGATCGCAGAGAGTCAATTTGCCACCCAGCGTGACCAAATTCGCTTTGATGTAGAACAATTCTATTCTCAATTGCAATCTAATTTAAATAATGTGCAGACTTCTAGTGTGGCTTTAAATCAAGCCAGGGAGGCTCTAAATTTAGCAAGGTTGAGGTTCCAAGCTGGTGTGGGCACTCAAACAGAGGTGATCTCTGCTGAAAATGACCTGACAAGAGCAGAAGGTAATCGAGTCACAGCTATTTTGGATTACAATCGCGCTTTAGCTAATTTGCAAAGATCAGTTACTTCTAGAGGATCGCGCTAATATCAGCCCCTTTGGGGCTTATATTTGGGGATAGGTTTATATCATCACCTGGCTATTAAGTACAACTTCATAGAGAATTGGTATTAGCCACGGACAGAATGCCGGAGTTTCCATTAAGGAAATGCATTCTACCTGTTATGCCTTCTTACCGGCTACTGATTCAGCTATATTTTCCATATCGACCAGATTCCATTTTAAACCTTTACTCCTATATATACGTTTCTGCAAATTTGGATAGTCACCGATATCATGGTCTAGCCTTTGACCAACTACTATACATTTGAATATAGAATTACCTGTGTTTGTCAGCTTATGCGGCTTACCACCAGCGCGATATCCAATAAAATCTCCTGCTTTAACGGGATAAATGCTTTCTCCAATTGTTGCCTCAGCTTCTCCCTCAAGAACGTATATGCACTCTTCTTCGTGATAGTGCATGTGAAGCTCCGTTGATTCACGTCCAGGCTCTACTTCAATGATGTGGAAACCGATATTTTTTAAACCTGTCAAATCTCCTAAAGACTTATTAACTCTGCGAGCATTGGAGTTGAGAAAATGTGTTTTTTCTAGTCCTTCATAAGACTCAATCTCTTCTTTGGTGACTAAATACTTTTCCATTTCTTGATACCAAGGTGCTAAGAAAATTTGATGGTGAACAAGCAAAGGGCCTAAAGATGAATTAAGACGGAAGTTAAAATAGGTTCAAGGGTTCGATCTCAGCAGAAGGGATGCCTACGGCGGTAAACTACGCTTCTATTTGTGGATGGGATTATATCATCACCTCCTTATTAAGTGCAAGTTAGAGAACTCCACAGAAAAGATGATCCAATAGCTATACTGGTTTAGCAAAAATTTCTACAAACCATTTTTTGAGATTGGGGAGGCGGTTAATCTGGGTTTCAATTTCTTCCATAGCTGAAGTTGTAAGTTCAACTCCTGTGGAGTAAACTTTTTCTACCAGTGTGACAACCGGATTTTTACCCTTGAATGTGAGAGTTTGGGCGAAATTCAGTACTGTCTCAACGGTGTCAAGTAAACTATCATTCCAATGCTGTTCTAACCTGGCGATAAATAGACTGAATACTAGTCGCTTTTCTGGGTCGGCTAAAAAACTATCTGGCAATAGCCAACCTAATCCAAAGCCGATGATAAACGGGACAATAATTCCGCCCAGTGAAATCAAAAGAGCCGTTTTACCTTTACGAAGAATCAGCTTGAGATCCTTCTCCAAGCCAGTTACAATCAGCAAAAATAACACACCTAACCAAGAAATCACCGAAAGTAAATTAGACTGTCTTGACTTGTGGGAAAGATGTTCGCCTGTAAGTTCAGCAGCAAAGCTCATCAACTTATTTTCGAGCGCGAACAAACAACTTTGTAGTGTCTTCCCAAATACCTTGCTCGGTTGCTAGTTTCTCAATTTCTGCTTTGTACTCAACTTGCAACTGATTTAATTGTTCTTGTGATAATTTTGAGAACAGGGGATTACCTTTAAAATTTATATTGATTGCTTCAGATAATTTGTTATCCCTTAGAGGGCGATAACGTCCTGATGGTTCAATCTTAATTTCGATATCTCTATAACCTGCCTGATTAAGCAAATTCCGACATTTTTCTGGAGTTCCCAGTGGTTCAAGGATATGTGGTAGTGATATACCCAAAACTCTAGCGCAGATACTCTGCTGAAGAGAGGCCATAAAAGCAGTTTCGGGAGGACAGGTGAATGCCACAAAGCCTCCGGGTTTCAAGAAGCGATACCACTTTTGCAAAATAGCAAGTATATCAGGAAAAAGTACAATTGCCTCACAGCAAAAGACAACATCAAAACTACTATCAGTAAAGTTGAAATGTTCTGCATCCGCCTCAATCAACTCGATATTTTGTAATTTTGCTGCTGCAATCTTAAGTCTTGCTTGATGCAACATTCCAGGGGTCATGTCAATTCCAATAACGGAGCCATCTGAACCAACTTTCTCAGCTGCGGCTATCGCCAATAAGCCTGTTCCAGTCGCCACATCAAGGATTTTCTGTCCCGAATTTAGTGGAACAAATTCAAGTAGAAGCTTGGCTTCTAGAGGATGGCGAGTACCTTTCTCATGGTCATAAGTCGTTCTACTACCATAAAATTCTTTTAATTGCTGCTTATAATTATCCAGATCAGTCATAAACAAATGTCCAAATTTCTCCACTTTATAGTATCTCTTGTTGTAATACTGAGTTACTCGCTGCTAAACCCAACCTTGACAGCACAAGCCGCCAATGGTGCGATGTCTACGACGGGCTACGCCTACGCAGTTTACGAACAACGGATAATCCACAGTCCAGATGGTATCGGCAAATATTACATGGGGCGCGAAATCGCCAAAGTTATGGGATACACTGGCGCTGGCTGGCTAGAACGTCCCAGCCGAGAGGGAGAGGAACAGCCAACTAAAATAGTTAACGTCCTCAACCTGAAACCTAATGATGTAGTGGCGGATATTGGCGCTGGTACAGGTTACTTAAGCTTTCGCATCGCACCTTTATTAACAACAGGTAAGGTGTTGGCTGTAGATGTTCAACCAGAAATGTTGGAAATCATTGAGTTGTTCAAAAAAGAGAAAAATATCATCAATGTTGAGCCTGTTTCAGCAACCATTAATGACCCAAACTTACCATCTGAAAGTATCGATTTGGCATTGATGGTAGATGCTTATCATGAACTTGAGTATCCGCAAGAAGTGATGCAAGGAATTGTGAAAGCACTAAAACCAGGTGGTCGGGTAGTCCTGGTTGAGTACCGGGGTGAAAATCCCTTTATTATGATTAAAGGTCTGCACAAAATGACTCAAAAGCAAGTCCGCAAAGAAATGCAAGCTGTTGGTTTGGTTTGGCGTGAAACTAAAAACTTGTTACCTCAACAGCATTTAATGGTATTTGAGAAACCTAATTCTAGCGATGTTTTGACAAGATGAGACTTGGACGGTAGATCACAAGAAAAATATGTCTAGTCAGAATTCAGGAGTCAGAATTCAGGAGTCAGAATAGCTAAACAATCAGGGAAACATTTGATGAATCTTTTGATATCAGTCTATTTTTTGGGGAATGAGACTGGCGCTTTTGGTTACACTATCCCAAACAATCCAGTTAAAAGAATTATCTAAATCATCGGGGCTGTTTGAAACTTTAAAATAGAGCTTTTCTTCACGTTTTCTTTCAATGGCAAAGTCAGCATTTTGAGCATAAGCGACTATAAAACCTTTGTCTCGCAAACAATACATCGCCCAGGCTTTCAATGATTGCTTATATGGTTCGTGTGGAATTGGCGGTTTTGTAATAGTATCTTCGATTACTTTAAAGATTTGCGTGAGATTTGCAGCCATAGTAGATACTTTTGTTTTTACCCCTAAGTTAACTAGCTTCTGGATCGCAACGAATTTCAATCATAAAGCCATCTGGATCGTAAAAATACACTCCTCTACCAGTAGGACGAGTGACTGGGCCGTGTGCGATCGCTATTTTATTTTCTCTGATCACTGTCACCGCGCGATCGAATAACTGCGGATCGATGTCAAAAGCCAAATGGTAGGCTCTGGTGAATGTCTTCTCTGGGTTGGGATCTGGTGGTGATAATTCTGGTTCCCCAAATAAATCCAGTATTGTCCCATCCGGGGTAATAAAGTTGGCCACTTTCCCTGATGCGACAAGTTCCGTCAGAGTTGCGGGTACTTCGTCGCCTCTAAGTTCGTGTAAACCCAAGATTGTGCCATAAAAGTAACGAGAAGCTTGCATATCCTGGACATTCAGGGCAATGTGATGCACTTTACGCAAATTTCCTGGTGCAAGGACACTGTTCACAGATTGGGTGCTAGATAGCATAGTAGAAGAAAATCTCCTTACTAGGATAGAAGCTGAACTTTTTACTTAAAGTTTACTATTCCTAATAAAAATCTATCATGCCATTTGATTATTCTTTAGACTTTAAAAATATCGATTTTCGCCAACATCCTGAACTATATCGCGTTGGCAAGGGTGAACAGGGCGTACTTTTGGTGGAACCATACAAATCAGAAATTCTTCCCTACTGGCGGTTCAAAACTCCTGAGATTGCTAGAGAATCAAGTGAAAAAATCTACGAAATGTTTATTGTTTATCTAAAACAAGAAGATTTTATCGGCGCGGATATGGCACGAAAGTTTATCCAAATGGGTTATACTCGCTCTCGTCGTTATGCTAATCATAAAACAGGCAGAAAATATAAACAAAATTCGGAAACTTCGGGTTCGAAAAAAGAGATTCTTCCTTACGAAGAAGACCCTGTTAAAGCCGAGTCAGCAGCAATTTTTAAAGCCAAGTGGATACAAGCAAAGACAAATGAGAAATATCAAGAGCTTTTAGCCAAGCATAAACAGATGTATGAAAGCACCTCACCTTTGTAAATCAATATACCTGGCTATTAGAAATCGCAGTTCATCTTGCATAATCAACAAAATCTGCCTATTGTTATTGCTTTTCCCTAACCTTGAGAACGCTCACGAAGCTAACGAGGGAAGGGGAACTTGACTTGGAGAATCGAGCGTGTCTTTAGACTTGATAGTGTCAATCTGATTACTCCCTTGTTCTATGAGCAGCCATACAAACCTCAACAAAGCCTTGCCGCAGGGTAATCTCAGCAAAAGGGAGGGTTTGCAACCCACGCAAGTGGGTAAAACCTAGTATAGCTACGGTTTCCAACTGCCCTTTTAAATGCTAAAATACTTAATGTAAGTTAATGTGTTACATAAGTTTTACTAGATGTATCTACATACTGGAAACTTTGGTATTCTGGAAAAACAGTGCTTAATTTGACTGTCAACATTATTGAGCAAAAGTTGTAATAATATTTAATATATGTCTAGGTTGTGTAATTTAGATTAACTATTGCAGAGAAATTCTCTCAGAGTTAGTAAAATGACAAATACAAACGACGCAACTCTTTTATGGATTAGTTACTCTAGAACTGTAGACTATGTTTTCAGTCCTGAGTTATTTCCGTATTTTGCCTCTGGGCATACCAATCAAGACCACACCAAATCCTTCATTAAGAGCTCCCACAAATCATAATGCCTGTGATTGAGAAGAAAAGAACTCGCGATCTGCCCCAAATTAACGAACGAATTCGCTTCCCGAAAATTCGGGTCATTGATACTGATGGTGCCCAAATGGGAATTATGCCCCCACAGGAAGCACTACAACTAGCAGAAGAGAAAGAGTTAGATTTGGTGCTTATAAGTGACAAAGCTGACCCGCCAGTTTGCCGGATTATGGACTACGGGAAATATAAGTTTGAACAGGAGAAAAAGGCGCGGGAAGCCCGGAAAAAGCAGCACACGGCTGATGTCAAAGAAGTTAAGATGCGTTACAAAATAGAAGAACACGACTACAACGTGCGTGTTAAGCAAGCAGAGCGCTTTTTGAAAGATGGCGATAAAGTCAAAGCGACTGTGATGTTCCGGGGTCGAGAAATTCAACACAGCGACCTAGCAGAAGATTTGCTCAAGCGAATGGCAACGGATTTGGAGCCTTTTGGTGAGCTTCAACAAGCCCCTAAAAAAGAAGGGCGAAACATGATGATGCTTATCTCGCCCAAAAAATAATCCTCTAACTGTTTAATAGACCAAGTTTGAAAACCCCTGGTTAGAAGTCAGGGGTTTTTTCGTTTGGATGCAAGATACGCCCAAAGCTTTGAGGTCGTTTAAATTTATCTCAAATCGATAGTCTTGAAGGCTGAGTGGGAAACATAATACTCAGTTACTCAGGACTTTTTCTATTTCCAGGGGATGAGGGAATTGGGAATTGGGAATTGGGCATTGGGCATTGGGCATTGGGCATTGAACATGAAGAAGAGACAAGGACTTATTCAATAATTCCCCCTTGTCTTCCTACCATCCCC
>NZ_JACKZS010000201.1 GCF_014222285.1 Nostoc sp. UCD121 | reverse complement strand
GGGCAGGAGGCAGGAGGCAGAGGAGAAAGACTCCTTGTTACTTCCCCAATTCCCAATTCCCAATGCCCAATTCCCACTCATCATTAATTAGAAGGTCTAAGTCTCTCGCGCCAGGATGGTTGTGGCGATGAAGAACCGGAATTATTGTCGGGAGAGGAAGATCGGCGAGTTCTGGGAGGCGGGGGAGAATCAGATTCTACTCTTCTAGAGCGCCGCCGGGGAGTAGATGATTCTGAAGAAGAGTTACTAGAATTTGATTCTTCGCTGCGATCGCGTCTTCTCCGTCTTGGGGTATAGTTTGACTGCTGTTCTTCTTGAGAATAGCTCCTTCTCCTACGTCTCCTTGATGAACCACTCTCCTCAGAATTTCTAGCACTTTCTCCTTCTGAGTCACCATTAGATGAAATAGAACGATTCAGCACTTGTTTGGGCTTGATGGATTGGGCTTTGATTGTACCTTTGCGACCTTCTAACTTTGGCCGTTTAGGAAACTTTTCGACAGGCATCCCCTCTGCCGCTTTTTCCATAAATTCGTGCCAGGTGTAAGCGGCGCTGCCACTGCTGCCATAAGTGGGGCGGTTATCATCATTACCTAGCCATACCCCTGTCACCATCTGGGGAATGTAGCCAATAAACCACAAATCGCGGGCTTCATCGGAAGTACCTGTTTTGCCGGCTACTGGTCTATTACCTAATTGGGCAGCAGCACCAGTCCCCTCTTCTACAACGTTACGTAGCATCCAAGTCATGATGGCGGCACTGTCAGCGTCAAGGGCGCGTTTAGATTTGAAATTAGCTGACCAGATTACCTTACCTTGGCGGTTGAGGATGCGGGTAATACCATGAGGTTCTGTGTGCAATCCCTGAGTTGCAAAACTGCCATAAGCGCTGGTCAACTCTAGCAGATTGACTTCATTTGAGCCGAGAGCCAAGGAGTAGGTGGGCTTGAGTTCAGATTTTATCCCCATATCATGGGCAAGTTTAATCGTCGGCGTAAATCCGACATCAATCAACACCTTCACCGCAATAATATTAATAGAGCGTGTGAGAGCATCTCGGATATTCATTGAACCCCGAAATCTTTCACTATAGTTTTTCGGTTCGTAGCCGTCTACTACAAAGGGTGCATCCTCGTAGCTATCGTAGGGGCTTTTACCGCTAGCGATCGCAGTGGCATATACAAACCCTTTAAATGTCGATCCTGGCTGCCGTTGTGCCTGGGTAACTCGATTAAACTGGTTTTTACCAAAGTCTTTTCCCCCAACCATTGCCTTAATTTCACCGCTTCGGGGGTCAATGGCAACCATTGCTGCTTGTTTGAAGTTCTCCCAGCGTCCTTGATTTCGCAGCGTTTTGGCAACCGCCTCTTCTGCCACTTTCTGCCAAGTCGGATTCAGCGTAGTTTCCACTACTAATCCCTCACTTGCCAGCACTTTAGCAGGAACATACTTCGGCAATTCTTTTTGGATGTAGCTGGTAAAGTATGGTGATTCTACTTGTACTCGCTTGGGTAAACTGCTTTTGAGTGTTAATGACTCCTGAAGGGCTGCTTGCCTTTGCTCTGGTGTAATAACTCCATCCTCTTGCATCCGTTGCAATACCAGATTTCTTCGCCGGATTGCCGCATCGGGATTCTTGTCTGGGGCGTATAAGCTAGGAGCAGGGGCTAATCCAGCGATCGTTGCCATTTCTGCAAGAGTAAGCTGGTCTGGCGATTTACTAAAGTATACCCAGGCGGCATCTGCCACACCATAAGCTCCACCTCCCAAATAAACCAGATTCAGGTAACGCTCTAGAATCTGATCTTTGGTTAATTCATGCTCCATTTTTTGCGCTAGGCGGACTTCCTTGAGTTTGCGCCAGATTGTCTGTTCTTGTTTTAAAAAGAGAATCCGCGTTAACTGTTGGGTGATGGTGCTACCACCTTCTACCACACCTTGCGATCGCAAATTATTCAAACCCGCCCTGACAATTCCTTGTGGATCAACTCCGTTGTGTTGCCTAAATCTTCTATCTTCTGAAGCGATGAAAGCTTTTTTTAAATTATCTGGTATTTGTTCCAGTTTTAACTGTTCTCTAGTTGCTTCACCTTGTTGTTGTAATATAGTTCCATCAGCAGCTTTGATGGTCAGTGTTTGCTCTCTCAGCACGGCGTTTAACTCGGCCTGATCTGGCAAAGTGCGGTCTATTAGACTGATGCCATAGATCAAGGCAACTATCCCACCACCTACACCCAAGCCTGCCCAAAACCATAACCGACGATAGAGTGGTTTACCGCCAGTTGCCTGATTGGTCTTCATCCTAGATGGTAAAATTTTCATTTGCTCAGTAACTGCCTCGCCTGCGCCAGATGTGCTGGTGGTAAGCTCTCATTTGTTCCTCCTTGTTCAGAGTCACTCAAATTAGTTGGTCTTCGCTTGAACCAGGAGGTAAGCTTCCCCACGTCAGTTCCTCGCTCAAAGTAGTAACTATATAACCGCCATCAATCAACTTTGGGGTTAGTTCAACACCATTGTGTTAGTATAATATCCTATAAATAATTAACTAAATTCACCATAGAATAATGTTTTTGATATTTGATTAATTTAGTTTTGTAAAAACCTGTAATTTTTATACCTCAAAATATTGGCATTTCTGGAACAGGTATACCAAAGTATTGGCAGAGACAGCCCAAAAAAAGCTTTCTTAAGGAGAGCGCGATGCCCACGGTGAACTACGCTGAAGTTGAACCAAGAAGAAGCGCCGTTGCCCTTGGTAGTAATATCGGCGATTCCCAGACAATTTTAGAAGCAGCTATCAAAAGTTTAGCCCAAACCCCAGGTATTCTCTTAGAAGCTAAATCTAGGTGGTACAAAACTAAAGCTGTGGGGCCACCACAGCCAGATTATCTAAATGGCTGTGTGACATTGCAGGTAGAGATGCTACCCCAGCATTTATTAGAAATTTTGTTAGGAATTGAACAACAATTTGCGCGTGTGCGTCAAGAACGGTGGGGGCCACGAACTCTAGATTTAGATTTGTTATTATTTGATGACTTTATTGTAGATACACCAAATCTCCAGATTCCCCACCCAAGAATGCGGGATCGGGCCTTTGTGTTAGTACCACTGGCAGAAATTGCCCCCGATTGGATAGAACCAGTATCCGGGTGTGTTATTAAAGAACTGCTGAAAGAGGTAGACTGTTCTGATGTACATTTATCGATGGGCAATTAAAATTACCATCTTTAAACACAGAAAAGGCTGATATTACCTCTGTACTTAACAGATAATCAGATTTTACTATGCCATTAGGTAGAGAATTACCACAACTGCTAAAACAACGCTTGTTTTATAAAGGACGCAAGTTTGATTTTGAAGTCAATCGCTTGCGTTTGCCTAATAAAGCGGAGGGAGAATGGGAATGTGTTCGTCACCCTGGTGGTGCTTTAGCAGTGCCTGTGACACCAGAGGGAAAACTTGTGCTGGTGCGCCAATATCGTTTTGCTATTCAGGGACGGATATTAGAATTTCCGGCAGGAACTTTGGAAGCAAATGAAGAACCTTTAGAGACAATACAGCGCGAAATTGAAGAAGAAACAGGCTATAGTGCCCAAAAATGGGATAAATTAGGCGAATTTTTCCTAGCGCCTGGTTATTCTGATGAGATTATCTATGCTTTTCTGGCGCGAGATTTGGAAAAGCTAGAGACACCACCAGCACAAGATGGAGACGAGGATATCGAAACTGTGTTTTTGACTCCCGAAGAATTAGAGAAAGCTATTCAAGAAGGAGAGGCGGTAGATGCTAAATCAATTTCTAGCTTTTTTCTGGCGCGTCCGTTTTTAATTTAATACCCTTATGCTGCTAGAGTTAGCAATTGCAGATGCCTACGGTGCAGGCTTTGAATATGCTGATGAGATGATCGTTAACAACGATTTGAGTCGATACGTCGAACATCCCCGTTTTCGACTCATTCCTGGCAGCTATACCGATGACACCCAGATGAGCATTGCCATTGCGGAAGTGATTGTTGCTCAAGCACCATGGACACCAGAAGTTTTAGCCGATAGCTTTGTTAGAGCTTTTAAACGCGATGAGAGAGAAGGTTATTCTCGAAATTTCTACCATTTTCTGCTAGAAATTCAGAATGGAGAAGAATTTTTAACCAAAATTAACCCTGATAGTGACAAAAGCGGGGGTGCAATGCGTGCAGCACCCATTGGCATCTATCCAACACCAGAAAAAGTCATTGAGGCAGCAACAATTCAAGCGGCAATTACCCACAATACACCCGATGGAATCAATGCTGCTGTTGCCGCTGCTCTGATGTCGCATTATTTTATCTACCGACTGGGAGCAAAACGCAAATTAGGAGAGTTTCTCCAAGGTTATGTATCTGGGGAATGGGCTAAACCTTGGGAAGGTAAAGTGAAGTCTAAAGGTTGGATGAGTGTCAGAGCCGCGATTACTGCCGTGATGCGAAATGACAGGATGAGCGAACTTTTACAAGATTGTATCGCTTTTACAGGAGACGTGGATACAGTAGCTGCGATCGCTTTAGCTGCTGGTTCTTGTAGCGAAGAAATTACACAAGACATTCCCAATCATCTTGTCACAAGCTTAGAGAATGGAACTTACGGTAGAGATTACCTCATCGACTTGGATAAGCAATTGATGAGTTTGGCAAACAAAAATATTAGCTAAATGTAATAAGCATTGCGTCTCCATCCATTTCTAGTAAAGATGCTGTCGCGTATAGCCTTTAAAAATTGTCATTGCTGTTTGCGTTGCTTCCTGTCAAATTTCCTCTATGACTATATTCTCCATCCTTGGGGAAGCATTTGGGCAAATTTCCTAATTTTTAAGATTGTTAGCCAAACTTACCTTTTCAAATACTACGGTTTTTCGATATCATTACAGTGATTTAGGTAAAAATAAAGCTACACTAGCCTTCACTATCTCCAAGTTTGGGTAGTAAAGTACACATTGGCTGCTTACCTATATACCTGTATGTTTAAAACATTAACCCATCATTGAGGAATTTACTACTTATTTTTCACATTGTCTAGAGTGATATGAAAATTGACTTAGAGCCAAAGTTATAAGAGCATAACGGCAAGAAGCTTACAACTCCTAAATATGTGTCTCTGTGCCAGACGCATACATGTTTCACACAGATGATAAAAAATAAAACTTTTAACAGTGCAGGTAAACTGACTGCTCTTTTGTTCCTGATAACTCTCTTTCTTACGCCTTGTGTAATTGTAAATGCAGGAGAACGCGGTGTATTAATGAAATTTGGCGAAGTGCAAAACCAGATATTAGGAGAAGGACTTCACTTAATTATTCCTGTAGTCAATACTGTGAAAAAGTTGAGTATTCGAGTCCAAAAACAGGAAATTTCGACTGAAGCTTCTTCCAAGGATTTACAAAATGTTTTTGCCGATGTCGCTCTCAATTGGCATATTATTCCCCAGGAAGCAAATGTCATTTTTCAAGAAATTGGAGATGAACAAGCTGTAGTCATGGGGATTATTAACCCAGCCGTTGAAGAAATATTAAAAGCAGTAATAGCAAAGTATACTGCTGAAGAAATTATTACTAAGCGAGGAGAAGTTAAAGGTGCAGTAGATGATGCGTTGTCTACACGGCTGGGTAACTATCACGTTGCAGTGGATGATATTTCTCTAGTTCATGTCCATTTTTCTGAACGATTTGGTGAGGCGGTGGAGGCGAAGCAGATTGCGGAACAAGAAGCAAAACGAGCAGAGTTTATCGCACTCAGAGCAACAAAAGAGGCTGAAGCAAAGGTTAATTTAGCTAAAGGAGAGGCTGAAGCACATAGATTATTACGTGATGGTTTAACTCCAGAAATCCTACAAAGGCAAGCAATAGAAAAATGGAATGGTAAGCTACCATTAATCGTAAGTAAGGAGGCTCCAAAACTATTAAATTTAAGTGAATTTTTAAAATTTGATTAAAATTGAATCTTATTGTGTAATTATTTGCTCTCTACTTAGAGGATCAGACCCCCGGCTTCTTCAAGAAGTCGGGGATCTTTTTGTTCTATAGAAACGCGATCGACTAAGTTAACCGTTGGCAAATAAAATGGGAGAATCGAGAATCCTCAACTGGATTAATAGTATAATCAAGAGGGTATAAGCTGTTGAAGAAATTAGACCCGTGAATAATTCTTTTTTGAGGTTATGCTCTTGAGGTTCTTTTTGAAAAATATCCTTAGAACCGAATTGCATCAAGAGAATTCCCACAATATTAGAGAGCCAATATCCTATAATTGAACAAGGTAGAAGTAATTTTGGGGAAAGTAAACTACATATATACCCAAAACCATAAGCTATTGGCAGATTGAATAATAGGTCATTCCACCAACATAATGGTGACAATAAATATCCTAGTACCAAAAAAAATCCACCTCTGAGTTTTTTGAAAATGTCTTTTTTGAACTCTTCGGGAGTTGATTGTTGCAAATCCTCTAGGGCTTTGTCTCCTGTTACATTTAACTCTTGACTGACGTTTTGGACGCTTTCCATAAAAACCCACTATTCCTATCGGCTTAGTGTATTATAGTATGTAAACTAAACCCAAGTCTAGTACAGGAGTGAGAGTAATTTGGCTTTCTGATGCTGAAAGTTTTACAAATAAATCGTTTCAGCAAAATAATAAAACCTAAAATTTCCGTTTAACTCAGATGTAAACTAATTTTTATTACTGCACATATAGCAGTCCTAAATCATGCGTGAGAATTTGAGATAATTGTAAAACCCTTGCCATCTCCCCCATACTTTGAGGGAAGACGTTAGGGGGAGGGGAAATTTTCTTACAAATTATTTAGGATCCTTATAGGCAGTCCGCAAATTTAGACTAATAATAGCTACAATAAAAATATTGAGGCATCTTAATAGTGATATGACAGATATAACTCCAAATAGCACATTTTTAATAGCAGGAATTCTTTTTGTAACGATTGCTGTAATCGGGCAGTCTAAATTAGGTTTTATTGAAATTAATCCCGGTTGTTTTGGTAGACTTTTGGCTCTTTTTATCGGAATTTCAAGCCTATTATATGCTTTGGGATTACTCAATTTTTCAGGCGAAACCCTTGACCTATTCAGAACTTCTTTAACAGAACAAATTAAACAGAGTATAAGTTCAATCAATGAGCTTTTACAAGGCTCATAATAAATGGGGGAAATTTATTTAAGGATGTATTTAAATACCTTTTAGTTAAAAGTTTGTCTGGAAAAGGTTTAGATATAGTTTAGGCAGTCATTAATTTACTCTAGCTATTAAAAAGGGGGAAAGCGTAATGACATTCTCCCTTTTTAATAGGTATTTAAGAGGATATCAAAGTCTTTAAGCAGATATAATATCACTCCTCATTTATCAACTTTTCTTCTTCAGGGAGTAAGGTGGTTTCATTCTTGGGGAGTTCGCTATCTACGGATTTGACTTTAGTTATATACGGTTTGATAATTATACTGACACCAATTGTCCAACCTAATGTAACCATCCAACCTGCGAGAATGTCACTAGGAAAATGTACCCCTAGATAGAGACGACACCAGGCAATAGCTATTATGTATAAGCTCCCGAAGCTGAAAACCAACCAGCGCCAAGAGCTAGCCCAAGTTAAGGATAGCAAAATTGCTACCAGAGTTATACTCGTCATAGCATGACCACTAGGAAATGCAAAACTAGACTCAGGTGCAATGGACTGCCACAATTGTGGACGCACTCGATGCATTAATTCCTTGGCTGTGCGGTTGATAATCACACTTCCCAGTGAGACGGTAAGCAAATAAGCTAGCGATCGCCAGCGTTTTTGTAGTAGTAATATAAGTGCGATCGCACCCAAAATCGGTATCGCCATCCAAGGCAACCCAATGATAGCCAGCGTCACTGCTAAAACATCAAACTGTGGGTTTGCTGTAGAATGAACTGCTAACAAAATAGGCACATCCCACGGGAAGCCTGCTTGATTCTCCCATATCTTCACTGTCAGAATTTCAAAGACCTGCAAAGGTAAATAAACTCCGATCAACAGGAGTAAGAGCGATCGCCAACGAGCAATCAACAGATTTTTGAGAAAAGAAAGCGGTGACTGACTCTCCTTATTGGCTTTTTCCATAATCTAAGTTAAAAATACCGATTAACTACTCACTGATTACAAATTACTGGTGGAATTTTGAGAAGTTCCACAATGGTTACAGTACGACAAATGTTTATAAGTAAGATTATGACAGTTTTGGCATTCAACGTACTGATAATAGCCACAGTGCGGACAGTAATTATCAATCTGTCGAATTTTCTTAGCGCAATTGACACAGCGTGATTTTTGGACTCTATTAGCTGCCTGAACTTTAGTATTAAAGACAACTTTTTGAAAAAACTGGATAATTCCAAAACCAATAATTGGAATCAGCAAAATATAAGCATAATTTATCAGGAAAACTAACCCACCAAAAAGGGTACTAATGATATTAAAGAAAAATTGAAATATTGCACCTACTTGCAGAAATTCAAATACTTTAACAATTAGTGGAATAAAAAATATAACTAGCAAATGCCAGCTAATTAGCGATACAAGTCCATATCCTCTTCTCTGAGCAAATTTGTTAACTGATAAGGCAATGATAATTAGAGGTAATAGAAAAAGTGACTGAAAACCAAGTTGTATACTGGGATACCAAAATGATGCCTGTTGATAACCTTTATCAACTTCCCGAAATTGATTGTCATCTTTAAGAAAGGCGACAAAACTAATGCTTTCTGGTTTGGCAAGCAATTCATTTTTAAGGGTAGAAATTTCTTGTTTAAGAAGAGAAATTTGGCGATTATTTTGTTCTAATGTCTGTTTAGCTTTTTCAGCACTAACTTGATTAATTGATTGTTGACGACCCTGACCTGCAATTTTTTCTAAGAGCGTTGAGTCATATTGGGCTTTGATAGTGCTATTGGCTTGTGCAAGGGAACTGATTTTCGCTTGTTTCTGATCAATAGTTCTGATGATTTGCTGCTTTTCAGGATTGTTAAGTTTATCCTTGTAGCTGGCATATTGCAAACACGTTTGAGAAACCTTACCCAGATGTCCTGCTTCAGCCTGTTGATAGTTTTTCTGGAAACTGAGTTGATTATTCTGGTAATCTGGCAATGAAAGTCTCACAATTTCATAGTCTTTATCTTTAGTGGTTTTTGCCCGGTAATTTTGCCACTCTGAATAACATGGATAAGCCTCGGTCGGACTGATATGCCATCTGCTAATATCATCTAGTCCCGTAAAAACATTCATCAAGATAAAAATATCAATTAAAATAATCACAATCAAACTCACTTTATTCAGTGGTTCGTTGTTGATTGTTCTTGATTTGCTAAAAAATTGACTCAAAATTCGGCGGATTCTGGCAAGCATATTAGTTGTGAATAAATAGAAATTCAATTCGAGTCAATTTTATATGAGAAGTAGTAATTAACTGGACAAAAATACATCTATTCATCTGAAGATTTGTTAATTGATAATTTTCACGAAATATCCAAAAATTCACCGAGGCTATTTAGATAAATATTTTACAGAATATAAGATGGTCAATACTTAATTTTAATAAGTATGGGATTGATTGCAGTACTTCTGATTGTCGGCTTATCACTTGCCTTAATGAAACTGTGGTCATCTCAACCACGGAACAAGGTTTCTAAGCCATACTTCAGTGACCCGAAAAACAGAAAACTGCAAAAACGTTTACTTGTTTTACTTAACGGTGATGCGACAACAGCCGAACGACTACTCAAACAGCAGCGCCAGAGGCATCAGAGTCAATCGGATAAATAGTATTTGGAGAAAGTGATTTATGACTTGGAACGCGATCGCCGTTACTAAACCTCATCTATATTGAAACCTAGAGTTTTTTAAAAGATATATTTATGTAGGTTGGGTGGAGTGAAACGCAACCCAACATTACCACCAAATTTTATGTTGGGTTACGCTAAAGCTACACCCAACCTACAAACTACGGTTCTCAAGGTAGACGAGGTTTAAACCTAAAAACAGAAGACCAATCTTTGAATCCCTTATAGGGACGCACATCTGTACGCCCCTATTGAAAACTATTTAGCAGCGAAGTAGGCTTCTAATGCCTCAGAACCACCAATTAATTTACCATCGATAAAGACTTGGGGAACTGTTGTCGCCCCTGTAACAGCTCGTAATGAGCGTGTGGTGACATCCTTACCCAAAGTAATTTCTTCGTAGTTAATGCCATGTTCCTTGAGCATTGCTTTCGCACGGGCACAGAAGGGACAACCCACTTTCGCAAACAGAGAAACTACTTCGGGCTTTACTGCTTGGGGGTTGATGTATCTAAGCATTGTTTCAGCATCGGATACCTTAAAGGGATCTCCTGGCTCGTCTGGCTCAATAAACATTTGGTTAATGACACCATCTCTTACCAGCATTGAGTAGCGCCACGATCGCTTACCAAAACCCAAGTCTGATTTATCTACCAGCATTCCCATGCCTTCAGTAAATTCACCATTACCATCGGGAATTAGCGTAATATTTTCTGCTTCTTGATCCTTTGACCATTCGTTCATCACAAAGGCATCATTAACAGAAATACAAATAATGTCATCGACACCATTTTCTTTGAAAATTCCAGCCAACTCATTGTAACCAGGAAGATGAGTGGATGAACAAGTCGGAGTATAAGCACCTGGTAAGGAGAAGACAACCACTGTTTTATTAGCAAACAATTGATCGGTTGTCACATCCACCCACTGGTTATCTTTACGAGTATGAAAAGTTACACTAGGAACTCTTTGTCCTCGGCGATTCGTTACCATGTTCTTGCTTCCTGAAGTAATCAATTCCAGTCATAACCTAGCATGGGAGGACTATTATAATGTAACTATCAATCAGCTAAGAGGCTTCTTTGATGAATGGTGCGATCGCTGCTACAAATTCAGCAGTGGATTCATAAGGCAAAACATTACGCCCATTTATTTTTATACCTCTACTTTGAGGAAAACAGGCGAGGTAGTTAGCCAAGCGATCGTCTGGCGTTTCTTTTCTATTATTTTGGCTAATACTCGATGCAGTCTCCCCAACAACCGCTAATGTTGATTGCTGAATCGAGGCAATAAAATTAGTATAATCCTGTCGCCAAAACCCTGCTAAAAAAGAAAACACTGCATGGCGACTAGCAGGATTTTCTGCACCTGCAACTAATGTATTCAACCACTCGGCATCTACAGCACTCTCAGAAGCAAATAGTTGGCGAGTTGAGAAAGAACGTAAAAACTTAGGAGTGCGTGCATAGCGATAAAAAGGAATCCCAAAAGGGGAATCTAACACATTCCAAATAAATTTTTGCTGCCATTCTGGTGGTTTATTTGTCATCAAAGCCCACGTTGGAGGCCCAGCAAGTACAAGCTTGGAAATTAAGTTTGATTCCTTTTGAACTAATGCGACCGCAACTGGTAATAATGCTCCTTGTACAACTACAATTACAGGTTGACGTACTACTGTTTGTAAAAAGTACTGTAACTGTTCTGCCCAATCACTAGGAGTATAAGCCAGATGAGGCATATCACTCTCACCACATCCTAGTAAATCAGGGTTGTAAATGGTATTACGCTGACCTGAATTATACCATTCACGACAAAATCGCTGCCAAAATTTCCGTGACAATCCGACACCAATAGGATGAATCAACAGTAAGGGAATACCCTCAGATGTTGTGTTAGTTGGTTGATGAATTTCGTAGGCACAACGATAATTCTGCCAAGTGTAAAACTGGCTAGGAGATGCTGTAAAATTAGTTATATTAGTCACAGCAGATGGTTGCATAATTCCTAGTTATAATACTTGCTAAAAAATCATCTGTGGATGAATTAACTGGTATCCAGCCTCTTTCAGCTTTTCATTCGACACCCAAGCATTATATGGGCGAGTACTCTTGATAGAAGTATCCCATATAACTTTGGGTAAATTATGTTTTTCAAATAGGCTATCTAGCAAGTCTCGGCTGGTAAGATGTGCATCATCGACTAGATTATAAATCCCTTGCAAACGACGGTGACGGGCAAATTCTATCGCAGCAACAATATCATCCAGATGAATCCAATTTGTGATATCCTCGCCACCGGGACGGTTTGTACCAGAATATCTACTAAATATTTTCAAAAGTTCTCTACCGGGGCCATATATTCCTCCTAAGCGGAAGAGACAAACGCGGAGATTTTCGCTAGATGCTGATAGCAAAATATCCTCTGTTTTACGGAGAATTTGGGCATTTAAATTAGCGGGTGCAAGTGGTGTCTCCTCATCTACCCATACACCATTTCTATCACCATATACAGCATAACTACCTGTATATATTAATTGTTTTACACTCTGAATCTGCTGCAAGCATGAAACTAAGTTTTGGGCAGTTTGTAGATAAGTTTCTTCATAAAATTCTGCACCTTTTGCACCAACACTCAAAAGTACAACATCTTGATTGTGCAAAACTGATTTTAGACTATCTAGGTCATTTCCGCAAGTAACGACAACTCTTTGCGATACTGATTGTAGTTTAGAGACACGCTCAGAAGAAGTTGTGGTTGCACTGACAAAAAAATTCATTGTTTGCTGCCAATATTGAGCAACTTGATAACCAACATAACCACAACCAATAATTGCAACATTCATGACAAATTAAACACAAATAAATTAAACTACTAGTTGAGACACTATTCTCAAATTAAGGAACTGGGCGTAAATAAATTTAACCGTCCAGAGCTAACAGTCAAGAGTACAAAAATTTTGACTCATTGACTAATGGCTATTTTGCTAGTTCTTTTTCAATTATGGCAATTATTTCGGGTGAATTGGGTTGCACACTACTATTAAATCTAGCTATCACTTCACCTTGTTTATTAACTAAAAATTTTTCAAAGTTCCAAGCAATAGTTCCTGTTGGCTCAACGGCTTTGGTAAGTCGCTCATAAAGTGGATGCTGTTGTGAGCCTTTTGCATGGACTTTATCGAATAGTTCAAAGGTAACACCATATTTACTTGTGCAGAATTGCACAATTTCTTCATTGCTTCCTGGTTCCTGCGCTCCAAAATCGTTACAGGGGAACCCCAAAATCTTTAATCCTGCTTCGCCATACTTCTGGTTCAACTTTTCTAACCCGTCGTATTGAGAAGTATAACCGCAGTAGGAAGCCACATTTACAATTAAGAGTACCTTCCCGGTATACTCGTTTAATTGCTTATCCTTGCCGTTGATCGTCTTAACTGCAATGTCCGAAATTGTGTTGTTCATCTTGAATCTGAATTTATAGGGAATATTGCCAAGTCTCCCATATTACAGGTACTGTAAACCCTCTTTTTTAAGGAAATTAGGTTTGTTAGCCTTGTTTCCTGCTACGGTTCTATTTAATTCAGGCTATAAGCTTATATGGGAGTTTCGATAGATGTTTCCTCATTTGGTGGTTAATGAGCAAGGCTATGTCTAACGACAACCCAGAAGGTGGAGAGTCTTTGAGCAACTAGCACACCCAATCAATTAAAATAGCGATCGCCGTGAATTTACCTGAGTGATAAATCTTCTGTAAATAGCTCTACCAATCCAATATCTCAGGATGGGCTTGGAAATCTGCGTTGCTTTTAATACAAATATTTTCGCAGGGATGAATTATGAATTATGTTAACCTTCGTGTTGAGTTTATCTCTACAACCGTCACTTTTATCAACAAAATTGGATGGTCAAGCCTGCGGGCAACTTATCGCTTATCTTACCAGATAATAGCTTCTGGATTACACCCAGTATTCGGTTGAAAGTAAAATTACTGTTCTTCAACGTATAAAGT
>NZ_JACKZS010000200.1 GCF_014222285.1 Nostoc sp. UCD121 | reverse complement strand
CCCTTCCCCCTTCCCCCTATTTATTGATTTTCCCAAAAAGCATCATTGACGGCAGCAGATTCTAATATTTGTCTAGCTGCTGCATTAGATTCTTGCTGCTCAAGTCTTGCTTGTTCATCCATACGGTTAGAAATATCGGCAAGATTAATATTTGCAGCCGCTAATGAACGGGATTGTTTCTGAGCTTCTGCATGAATTGATTTGCTAACCACAGCCGTTTGGAAATTTTGGACAGCTATCTTTTTTAAGATATCTTGGGTGATAACATCCTGCTGGGCAGCATCAGCATTATCTGAAGATTGCAAAATCGCATCATTGGTTATTTGGGCTTCTTGAGCTTGTACTCTTTGACCTTCTCCACCTAATACTGATTGAGATTGACCGCGAGTGTATTGCTGGTTCCATTCTCTAATAGCATCCTTGGCTTGAATCCGAGGGTCTAATACTAGTAATTCAGTTTCTTGCTTTTGTAAAACTTTCTCAATGTTCTTGCCAGCTTTTAAAGGATCGGGAATACCTAAATCACCTATACTAGATTCAATTGCCTGATTTAATTCCGCTTCCAGCTTTCCTACTGCTTTGGTAAATTCTTTTTGATAGCTATTTATGTAAGTTTGTAAGCTATTGTAAATTTCTTGAAATTGCAGCAAAAAAGATTGATTTGAATTATTGTTAGATTGTCCACTGGCTGCATTGGTTGCATTGGCTGGAATACTAGAAAAATAAATCTGAACTACTACCCCTGAGATCGCGATCAACTGGTTGAAATTCTTCATATAAATTCTCCAAGCGAACTACAAAAGGCTTTTTTGCACAGGATGAACTAACAGTTGCTTGTTGATTTTTCAAATCAAAAGAAACAGCTTTAACCAGTAATGACTCTGGAGGGTTTTTGCCGTTTTTCAACAAACTTTTAAAAAAACCGTTGTCATAAACCAGAGTATTTGCTGGAAGAGTGGAAACAGGCTTGTTGTAAAGCAAAAGATATCTACTGTCTACTTCGTATTCAGAATTTATTCCAGGTTGCTCTAGTCCCGGAGTCACTATATTATTGTATTTGAGATTTCTCAAGCTCGGACTACGTTTAACTGCATCCTCTCCCATTTCTATATACACTTTACAATTATTTTCTTGACTAGCAATAAACTTCTCATATTTCGCTTGCTTGTCTTTCCATACTTGAAAACTCCCAATTGATACTACACCTGCCAATATTGCCAGTAAAATCTTGTTTTGAATTGCTGATGTAAGGATTTTCATAATGGTTTCCCTTGCTTAATGCACTCAACATAATACTTAGAAAATTCTGCCACCCAAGTGAACTTATCATCGTAAATTTTTTTAAACTTATCTCGTGATTCTTGTTCCTCTCTACCATTGACAACCAAAGCCAAAAGCGGAGATGAAGGATAATAACGGCATCTTATATATTTGTTGTTGTAGTCCAATAGCCATAACGTATATAGCTGTTGGATGTTTGGCATAAAAGTTTCATTTACATCTATAATTTCTCTCGGTATACCAAGCAATTCCGAAAAACTTCTCGCTGCCCCTGGGACAATTCGCCCGATTAATCGACAAGGCATATTTTGTAATATTTGTTCCCCAGCTTCTGATTTGGCAATCGAAATCACATCTTGAGCAGCTAGAGCAATGCGACATCCTGATTTGCGAGCCGTAGCACATTTACGACCTACCAAGCGAGATAATGAGGGGAACCGTAACAATACGCTCGCCTCATCCATGAAAAACATACTATTTGTCGAGGATAGTGATTGTCTCGATGCCGCAATATACGCCGACATACCGAATACCTCTGCTTCTCTATCCGATTGCAGATTCGTTAATGCAAACGTAATTAACTTACTGTCTGTTTGGAAAGTTGAAGGTTTACAAATCGCATTTCCTATTGAGCTTGCCTGCCAGTACTGTAGTCGTAAGCGTATATAATTGAGCGCCTTCTCAACATTCTCATCCTCATAACCTAAATCAATACAATCGACTTTGAAAAACTGTTCCATATCAACTAGAGTCGGCGTGTTATCCCACTCTGGCGTTCCGATTCCTGCTGAGTGTGCCAACTCAAAACGTCGCTCTATATCTGCATTTTCGTAAAAAGCTTTTGTCCCTAAAGGTATCAACGATTCTATTGTTTGAGCAAGGAACCCCTCAAACTGCTGTGAACCCAGAACCAACTGCAACACTATTAGATTTACATCATTGCGATGTGCTTTTACCCTGTCTTCTCTTTGTTCTAATGGGATTTTTGATAAATCTAGCGGCTGAACAATATTATTTGATTGTCTGGAGATATCAAAGTAGAATCCGTTGTAGTATGGCGTAAAATCTCCAAATGTTCCTGAACCGTCATCGTTTGGCAGATCGATAATTAATACCGACATATCTTTTGCCAAGCACTCCGCAATAATTGACGATACTAATACTGATTTTCCACTCCCTGTAGTACCAATAATCATTACATTCTTCGTTTTTGCGAAATCTATCCAAACTGGTGAATGCGCTTCATCCGCAATCAATTCAAAGCCTTTTTCATCGGCTTTCATATTCTGTATTACTGGCGTTAATCCGATTATCTCGCTCGTGAAAAATGTTGTCCGTCTGTTGTAAGGGCTTGTTAGTTGTGGTTTTTGTTTTATCAGTAAAGTATCTAACCAGATAGACCATGCATACTGGGTTTCCCGTATTAACTCCGTCGGCTGGTTTATATAACCTGAAATCAGTCTGCAAGCATCATCAATTTCTTCTAAGGAGTTGCGGTATACAAGAACAATTAATGCTAGATTTTCTGGCACATCACCTGTGTATAACTGCTTTTGTGCATTTACCGACCATTCAGTATTAATCTGTGATGCTACGTCGATAGTTTTTTTGCTCGCACTTATTTCCGCATGACGCGAACGCCTAGTTATTAATTGTTGAGTTAGCCTAGTCAGTTTTTGATCGGCTGGGCTGATTTCTGTGATGATTTCAACATCATAAATCACTTCACGCGAAAACACATTCCATAAAAAGCGCACCTGATCCCTAGTAGAAGCAAATGCTTCTGGTTTTTGAGCCAGGGTCATCACCCCTACATATTTTTTCTCTTTATTTTTACTTGCTAGGCATACCCATTGCCTATCAGCGTAGGGAATTCCATTGTTTAAAAGTACTGAAGTCGCGTGTAATTGGTCAATATATTGTGATTTTAATGGCGGCGCTTCGTTAATTTCTTCCCTCAACCCCGAATCATCAAATACTAATGTATGTGGCACTTTTACACTTTTCGCTCCCAGGCAATAACTTAAATCATTCCATAGCTCCTTTTCTGTTTTCGGTGATGGCAATAATTTCATTTCAGATAATATCTGTTGATGTCTCAATGATACATTTATTGCTTTTTCCAGAATCTGGATTAAATTTTTCTTTGTCAGTTCAGTTGCTCCCGTTGCTGTAAACCGACGCTGTAAAAAATTCGCTAGCTTCACTATCGCTCTATCTACAGCATCACCTCCCTCTGTCCCTCCTGGTTTAATAGTGAAAGTTGTATAAATGTTCAGTTTTATATTTTTACGCTGCCGTCGCCGAGACAGTTCTTGCATTCTCGCTACTTGCCCCCAATCCAGAAACTCACTTTCACGAGATACTGGATTTGTCAATCTCTCTCGATATGCTTCAAATACTTCTGATTCATCACATAAAGAAGACCAACGAAAAGTAAATTTTTCTCCCTGGGGAATTTCTTTGCAACCATTCTCAAAAGCTTTCGCTATCGCTTCTACTTGTTCATCCGAATTAAACAACGGATGAAACCCTGTGCAGCTATATCCAAATACTAATTGCAAAGTATTATTCGTCTCACTTACTTGCTTTTTACTTAACAAATACGCACCAATAGTATAGCTGCCTTTTTTTAATCTAATTATTGTCGTCAAATCCAAAAAATCTTCAAAAGCCGATACTTTTTTGCCATTTTGGGAATTCTTAATTTTCACCATGATTTGGGAATTTTTTTAGAGCCTGCTCTTTTCTTATTTTGAGGAGAAGAGTATCTGACGTATCCTCTAGACCATCTTGGAACACCTGGAAACACTCTAGACCAAAACAAATAAGGTCGTTTCCCTGATAAAACTAAAGCTGTAGCACTTACCCAAACACCTATTAATATGCTCCATATCATTCCTATCCCAGATAAGAACGCTATGAAAAAACCTACCCCAAATGAAACTAAAGAAATCGCAAACTGAAAACCCGTCAAGATACCTATTGAAGCATTTTGACCTAAAGATTGATTAACTTGTTTAATTTGTGGTTGTTGTTTCATAAAAAACTTGTCAAAAGTCAGAAGTTAGAAGACAGAAAAACATTAGATGGATGATTGGTGCATTCATTCTGGATTGATTGAGTCATTCTGACTTCTGACTTCTGACTTCTGGATGCTGAATTCTTGACTAACAAGCTGCTGTGACACCAGCAAAAAGAATGTTCTGGGCGATGAATAACACCAAAGTCACAAAAAATATGCCTATAGGTTGTTGTACCATCTGTGTTACTTCTTGTCCGTCTCCCAGTGCATTGGCCACCTTCACCCCAGACGCTACGAAATAAACGAATAACATCACTGTTATTGCAGCGTTTATTACTGCGGGTAAGGCGTTGATGGAGGCATTCCCTGTAGCACCTGCTGTTCCAAACATACACGTCAATGCAATTTGTGTTGGATCAAATAGTCCAAACGCATGGGCTGGCATTGTTTGACCTGCAACTATTAAAGTCACACCTACAGCATAAATATGATGCTGATATTTACGCCCTAATCTACCTATCGCTTTCGCCACAATTTGAGATTGGGTTCTGACTTGGGGTTGAAATTTATTATTAGATGCCAAGATAATCGCTCCTTTATTCATGTTTTTTGACTAGATAAAAACCATTGGAAAACTATTTATGGGCAACCGAAATTTTCAGATAGAGTCTAAAGTCTATTTGAAATCTTTCCTATTTTTAATTTTTTCGGGTTTTCGATGCTCTTTGTCGAAACTCGCTTTCTACATCAGCTAAAGTATGCTCTCTAGCTAGAGAGCGAATCTCTTGAAGTACTGCGATGTGGCACTCGTATAGCTTGGCGTAACCATCTAATCCACCTGTCTTTTCATTGGTGAATTTCTTGAACTCCGGCAAGTACTTACGAGCTATATTCAAATAGGCTTGTAGTTGCCTTGCAGATACTTTTGGTGTTAGCAAGGACGCAACTTCTAATCTTGTTAGTTCTTCATGCTGGCAGGACAACCCCCTTGTTTCCATTAGTGCTTAGAACTTCTTGGAACTTCCAACTACATCTAAAATACCCGCTTTTTTGGGGCTGGTAATTGGCATTTGCAATAATACAGAAAATTCTTTGTACGACCATTGACTGGGGAGTTATTTGAGTACAAATCTTTACCCAGTAAGCATTTCAGAGATCAGATATCTTTTTCCTGGAACTTTCCCTTGATTTGTCCACTTTTCATCTAACAGGGCGCAAAGTTGATAGACAACAAAGTGCGGGTTCCGTTTCGCTTTTCCTTCTAGACTCCAACTACGAACTGTAAAGTCTGCGTATCCCAAAAGACGTGAAAGTTCCGGGTAGGTTAATTTCCATTTTTTCTTAAATTCTATTGGGTGCATAGCACTTATTCAGATATTTGCATGATGGCCTATTCTATATTTGTAGCATAATTATTTAGTCTTTTATTAATGTATCGTCTGCAAATTATGAGATATTTTGTCATCTTTATTTATCTTAATTCTTGGGCATCAGACCATCACCTACTACTAGCTAAAACGCACTTATCTATAATAAAAACATGTACTCAGATATATTGATTTTCACAAATCGTTTCAATTTAAAAAACAAAGTTAATTAGAATGATGCTCCCCTGCCATATTAGCCAATCGGCTGGGGAGCATCAATGACTTGTCGCTGATTTGTCTTTGCATTTATTTGAAATACATGAACTGCAAACAACTCTAATCCACTCGGAGCATCAATACTCGCACTATATTGTTCGAGAAATGCTCTTCTTCCCAAAACTGCCAAACTTCTACCATCTTTCTATTAGTCAGAACGATATCAATATTCCATATCTGCCAATGGCAAAGAAATCGACAAAGGTACGGAAACAATCCGTACTTCCGACTCTTGCTTTTTCACTTTTATTTGTTATATATTAATAAATTTGCTTTGATTGTCTAGCTCTTGTATGACACCCAAACTTGATGAATAGCCCCTTTCCTTTATCACTCCCCCAAAAAGCAATCGAGTCACTATTCGCATTGCGAGATTACTACGCACCTCTTGTAGAAGATTACGAAAAATTATATACCCTAGCCAAAGCAAATCTCACTCATGTTGAAGCTCTATTATCTAACTGGTCTTTGACTGAGGAGGTGGATAATGATAATGAAGAATTCACCTCTGAAAAGGAAAATAACTTTTTAATCCTGAGTGAGGAATTTGTTGATGACTATGTTGAACCTATTACCCATCCTTTCTTAGACGATTCAAAGGATACATCAACAGTCGCAACCCACCCCTCAGACTCCACTCAACAAAACATATTCACACTTATACAAGCTTGGTCAGGTGAAGAATCTGATGCAGCTACAGATAGTCCATTCCTCCTAGAGCCACCCATAGAAACATCAACTCAACAGCAAGCGCTCTATGGAACCGAGACGGACATGCTGCCTATTTTCCAATCGCTGTCTCGCCCGGAAGCTATTGAACAGGTTTTGGCAGAACACATCGGCACAATTGTTCACATCGATTTTATTGTCAAAATGCTCTATGGGGAATTAGAGCCAGAAGTGTTTAAAGTGCTTAAACACAGAGTTCAATCATCCCTCATTAAAGGCAGGGAAACTAACAAATGGTTCAGTGTCCCAGGATCACCCGGATATTATACTCTCTCTTTAACTTTGCTACCAAAACCGGAGACGAAGAATTCGTCCACCAGAGTCAAAGGCAAAAATAAGAAACAAGTTTTGCCGCCCCAGCCCAAAGACATACCAATGCTCGAAGAATTTCAGGGTCAGTTTTTAATTGATGCACTAACAACTTTTCTAGAAAATAATTCCGGTAAAGTTTTCGGGGTTTCAGAAATTACCAACGGAATCTATGGCGAACTCACTGCGACTGAGATTAAAGAAGTGAAAAACAAGGTATTGAATGAGTTATCACGGGGTCATCGCACAGGGCGATTCACTAGGGTTCCTGAGCAGATTGGTTTTTATACCTGGGACTTAGAGTTGCTCAACAAGTAGAAACGATTAATTATCGAACAGAATTCAGGAGTCAGGAGTCAGGAGTCAGGAGTCAGGAGTCAGGAGTCAGGAGTCAGGAGTCAGAATTCAGTTGGGTATTCTGTTGATCCGGTATTTAATGAATTAGGCGATCGCATCCAAGATAATCAAGTTCAGGGCATCCAGTCGTTGGAAATCTCCGTTGGGCAAGTGATAGCCTACCGCTTGATGATGGTTTTCCCTATGTTGATAAAGCTACTTATTTATGCGGATATTTGAAGTAGCGTTAAAAGTAATTCCACGCATTGGTGATGAAAAGAAACGCCTGACTGAAGAACAAGCGTTATTAGATTTGTGGTTGGCTATGGATGAAATCAAAGCGAAAGTGTCTTATGTGCAACCTGAGCTATCCTTAAATTATGGACAAATGAGTTTGAATTTAGAGATTGATGATTGGGGGCTGTTCTCCGTTAACAGACAACTGTTAACCGTCAACTAATAATTACAGGAGATAATCAAATATGAAGGTTAGAGGGATAAAACGTGGTCAAAATATTGAAATTCTAGAACAACTTAATAATATTCCAGATGGGACAGAGATAATCATAGACGTAGAATTTATTGCCAATCAAATTATAGAACCACAGCCACTATTAACAAACGAGGAGAGACTAGCTAGACTCAATCAATTATTTGGGGTTTGGAAGAACCAACCGGAATTAGGAGAAATATTTACAGAGATTGACCAACAGCGCCATGCTTATAAAGGCAGAACCATAGACTCACTTGATAATCAGGATTTAGGCTAATGTATCTGCTAGATACCAATATTTGCATTGCACTGCTGAACGAAAATCCCCAAGCTGTTACTAATTTTAATCGCTTTTTCAGCCAATGCTATCTCTCTATCATTGTAGTTGCAGAACTATATAAAGGCGTTTATTGTTCTCAACAGGTGGCCAAAAATCTAGATATATTAGCGCAGTTTACTGAATTACTACCAGTAGAACCATTTGGAATAGAAGAAGCTATCGAATTTGGCAAGATTCAAAGCGAACTCAGAAAAATTGGGAAACCAACCGGAGAATTTGATGCTTTGATTGCTGCTGTAGCTCGTTCTCGTGACGATATTCTTGTTACTAACAATATCAAAGATTTTATTAATATTCCCAACTTAAAATTAGATAACTGGTTAGAAAGTTGAAAAACCTGCGTGAATATTCTTGGAAAATTAGTTACACCAGCAACACCCACAACACCATCACTGATTTTTACATTCCTGCTTTAGAGTAGCTAAACTGGGACTAGCCACGCTTATTAAATCGTGTAATTCATCATGATGAATTACCTTGATTATCATAGCCAAATGTGTCAGCGCATTCTTCAAGCGATGGCTTTTATCAAGAGATGCTACTGCCAACGGCTGTCCATTAAGGAATTATTTGTCAGATTTAAATAATTAATGCCCAGACACTCGATTTTTCAAGCCCTATGCAATTAGACTAATACTTTAACCTTGTATATTTTAGTTTTAAAGAAGTCGTAAATATTTTTACCCCTGACCAAGATGCCAGCGCCTTTAAAAGTTGACCTGTCACCAATAGAAGATCAAGCCCTACTAGCACTCACTCAAGCAAAAGGTATACCACCAAGAACTCAAAGTCGTGCCACTGTACTACGCTTATCAGCCGCTGGATGGACAGTGCTAAAGATCGCACAATACTTAAAATGGCATCCACAGACTGTACGCGACACAATTCATCGCTGGTACTGGGGCAAACTCGATAGTTTGTGGGATTGTTCGCGTCCGGGTCGCCGTCGCCGATGGCATAACCCAAATATGAAGTCTCTGCTTCAATTCAAAATATCTTTATTTAGCTATCAACTTATTTTTATTTTATTTTCTTACATCTCTTACATCTATTTAATGCTATTTCTCCACAGTCATGGCGTTTCTACTACTTATGCAGTCAAAATTTACAGGCATTACTTGGATGAAGCACTCGCTACTCTCACCAGCAATCCCTACCAGTTAGCTGCTGACATCTACGGTATTGGTTTTCTGAGAACTGATAAAATTGCCTTTAATTTAGGAGTTGCGCCTGATAGTCAGTTCCGTTACCGTGCTGGTTTAATTCATGTTTTGAACGAAGCTGCTGCCGATGGGCATTGCTATTTACCCCAGCCAAAACTCATTGAGAATGTTATCAAACTGCTGACTACACCAGATCACACACCCGAAGAAGATGCCCTCGCTGATCTTATCAAAGACATGGCACTCAAGGATGACTTAATCCGTGAGAAAAGCTCAGACCAAACGCTGCTATGTTATCTACCAACGTACTTTCACACCGAACAGAACCTTGCTCAATTAATACAATCTAGATTTTGCCAACCAGTTGCACAAGATATGCCTCGTGTTCGCGCCTGGATTGAGCGCTTCACCAAGAGTCATAAAATCAAACTTTCACCACAGCAACGGCTAGCGGTAGAAATGGCTGCATATTCAAAGGTAATGATTCTTACTGGTGGCCCCGGTTGCGGTAAAACTTTCACCACCCAGACCATAGTCTCTCTGTGGAAAGCAATGGGCAAATCTATCGCCTTAGCTGCGCCAACTGGACGCGCTGCTCAACGCCTGAGTCAAATCACACAACTCGAATCCAAGACGATACACTGCTTGTTGGAATTTGACCCAGAGACAATGGGCTTCTTACGCGATAATCAAAACCCTTTACCCCATACCGCAATTGTCGCGCTAGAAGCTAGTATGCTTGATTTGTTTCTGGCATCTTCTTTGGTAAAAGCAATACAATACGGTTCCCAACTACTGCTAGTGGGTGATATTGACCAGTTACCCTCTGTGGGTCCGGGTCAATTCCTTGCTGACTTGATTAATTCTGGTCACGTCCCAGTGGTGCGGTTGACCAAGGTATTTAGGCAAGCCCAACAGAGCGCAATTATCACCGCTGCTCACCAAATTAACCGAAGCCAGTTTCCCACTATTGAACCGATTTCCGATAATCCCCTGTCTGAGTGTCTGTGGCATGGCGGTGGTCATCACCCCAAACATGGTGTTAAAGCAATATCCGAAATCATTACAGACTTGATTCCCCGCCTGGGTTACAATCGAGCTACTGATGTGCAAGTGCTTTGCCCCACCTCGCGCGGTTTGCTTGGGACTCGTAACCTCAATACCGTATTGCAGCAGTTGATTAATCCGCCCAGTCCCGACAAAATAGAGATTACCAAGGGCGGGAATTTATTACGAGAAGGCGATCGGATCATTCAACTGACTAATGATTATAATCACGATATTTTTAATGGCGACTTCGGAATTATCAAGGCCATTGATCCTGAAGAGATGGAAGTTACTGTACAGTATGGTAAGCATACTGTCGTTAGAACCAGAGCAGACTTAAATCAAATTGCCCTCGCCTGGAGCTTCACCATTCATCAAAGCCAGGGTTCAGAATATCCGGTAGTAATTCTGCCAATTTATACGCAGCCTTATATGATGTTGTCTCGTAAACAGTTGTACACAGCATTAACTTGTGCCAAGCAGTTAGCGATTGTCGTTGGTTCCAAGAGAGCGATATCCAAGGCTTTGCGTTCTAGTGACGGCCAACTGCGATATACGCGATTGCAGCAGCGGTTGGAAAGCGCTTTTTTGCTCCCGACGATTGCAATTTAGAAATGTTCAACAGTCGCTCATGGGGGAAATTCCCTTTCTGCGCGCTGCCTCACCGTATCAAGGATATTGTGGCTAGGTGACTATATCTTTAACGCTTTTCGCCCCCTGTCTCGTAAGCGACGGTGGGGCATTTCATTACTGGTAAGTGCCTTGGCAATTCTTGAGAAACTACTTCTCTAGCTCCCGTTTGCGGTTCTAGAAAAAAAAGTGTCTTAAACACCAAAGCAATCAAACCACTCTCAAAAAATAAACTAAAAATGACTCTATAGTTTTATGGCGTGATAGCGCTTAAAAAGCAGTACATTGCGGCGTAAATAAACTTTGGAGGACACTCTTTGACCTCTTATATCATTTATTAACTATAAAGTCATTTTTAGTTTATTTTTTTCACCTCCTTTTAGGCTTTTCAAAATAAATACCCTGCTGAACAATTGCATAACAGTATTGTGTTTGTCACGCTCCTCAGTATTAGAGGTGTACTATACGCAAAAATCGAGAAATTTTCATTCGCTTGAGGGTGAGTTGAAACGCCCATTTTAAAGGACAATAAAAATCAGACACTATAAAACCAGACGAAACTATGATTGTGTCTGATTATTAAGGGAGTAATAAAAATGACACTCTCTCTTGTCCACATAACAGCCCATAGAAAGGCGATCGCTTCCTTGCCAGTAGCGCAGGCGGAGGCGAAGTTGATTGCGCTGTGGCTGGAGGGAAAAGCGTCGTCTTCTATTCGGGCTTACCAGCGATACACTAGGCGATTTCTGGATTTTCTGGACAAGCCTCTCAAAAAAGTGACTTATGAAGACTTGGTAGAATACGCTAGTTCTTTTGGGGGCAATGCCGAAAGCACAAAGCGGATATACATAGCTTGTGCTAAAAGCTTGATTAGTTTCGCTCATAAAATTGGATATCTCCCTTTTAATGTAGGTATGGCACTAAAACTGGGTGAATTGCCAGATGTAATCAACGAACGCTATCTCGATGAAGCTGATATTAAATTGTTGATACGGGCAGCTAATAAGCATTTAGCTGATGCGAAAACTCCCAAACGACAGTACACAGCCCTACGTAATTTGTTAATTATCAAACTCCTCTATCAGGCAGGGTTACGGGCAAGTGAAATTTGTGAGTTAACATGGGGAGATTTGACACCCCGTGGCGACAGTGGTCAGGTGTATGTTCGTAAAGCCAAGGGCAGCAAAAATCGGACAATTCTCATCAAGCAGAAACTCTGGGCGGAATTAATCGAGTTCAAAGCTTCGGCTCACTCCAATCAAGCAGTGTTTCCAAGTCAAAAAGGGGGACATTTAGACCGTCAAAACTTGCACCCGATTGTCAAAGCAATTGCACTTGAAGCTGGATTAAGCGAACTAGTTTCTGCTCACTGGTTACGTCATGCCCACGGTTCTCACGCCATTGAGCGCGGGACTAATCCTGTATTGGTGAAAGAAACTTTGGGTCATGCCAATTTAGCCATCACCGATCGCTATCTCAAAGCTAGACCTAATGACAGTAGCGCTTTAAACTTGATGGATCTTTGACAGAGAAGATTGGAGATTGAAGATAGCAGATTGCAGATTAAATGTTTTTGGTACAAGCCCCGCCGCAAGGGGCAGGAATAAATCTGAAATCATCAATTCTCTTATCCTCAAGCTGCGTCCCTTGTGGGTGCAGTCAATCTCAAATCTACAATCGGCAATCTACAATTGATTGACATTTTGCATGACTTGTGAAAATGCATCACAAATTGGAACCAGTGGCATAGATTGCTACCGGAAACGAAACAAAAACAGCTTTCAAATGCCAAAAAGATTTTTTCCCTAGCCAGCCCCCTCCATAGGCAACACTTCTTCCAAGAGCCATTCATAAAATTCAGGAACTTGAGCTTCGACAAGTCGCAGTTCATCAGGAGCGATCGCTTCAAGTTCCAGCACCGTCTCCCAGCGCAAATCTTCAACCCATCGCTTAAGGATGCCCTTAATCGCCTCCACCCCCTGCTTGATACCAGAGCGTAGCATTTCCACACAATGAAGTAGCGTAATGCGATCTGTCGGAGGTGACTCAAATTCGGTAGTATCCTCCCCCTGGCAATGGGAGTTCCCTATAGCATCAAGGGGGGGGGCGGATACGGGTTGCTGATTAGGGTTTACACTATGCACAGCCGGGGTTTGGGTCGCATAACAGGTTCGATTTTCTTTTTGATTACGCTTCGTTTCACGATGAGCAATTACCTCTTGAGCAAATTTTAATTCCTCTTTAGATAAAGAGAAAAGTTTCACCTGTTGACCCCGTTTACCCTGCTTACGGAAAGTCAACTTTAGCCCCAGCTGCTCGACTAAAGTTCCTAGCAACCAAATAGGCTTACAGTCTAGGGGGATAGTAAACCCAAGAATTGCTTTGACGTGAGCAGCACAATGTATAGCGATCGCCGTCATCTTGAGTAAGGTGGAATCGTCGGCGGTAACTTCATCACCCCTAATTAAACTTAAGAGAATTTCATGCAGCCCCAGATTAAACCGCGCCAGCCACCGTGCCGAGTAATTGCCCCAGTCGATGCACAAAGGTAGATTGTCCCGCTCGGTGCGGTCTTTTTGGGTGACAATTGTTGGTGGGGTAGGATAAGTTTGCCCAGTTTTGGGGTCAGTAAAAGATTCTTCGGGTGGGGCTAAAATGGCCTCAAGTCCAGCGATCGCTCTAATTAAGCGGCCACCTTTATCCATTTCTACGAGTGATTCGGTTACTTCGATGCCGTAAGAATCAGAAATGCGGAATTTTTCGCATTCAAAAATTTCATTAGGGTCAAGGTAATCTTTGCTCTGACGGGCGCGGTACTCGCTCAAAGTAATATTCTTGGCCTTGGCAACAGCCGAATTGTGGGCACTATCCAAAGCTTGTGCTGCTGC
>NZ_JACKZS010000001.1 GCF_014222285.1 Nostoc sp. UCD121 | reverse complement strand
GTGCAGGGGGAAAATCCCTCTCCTCTGCCCCCTGCACCCTGCCCCTCTGCCTCTTCTGCCCAATCCCCAATCCCAGTATCTCGCTCAATAATCGAGCGGATGATTCAAGGCAACGATCGCCAACTAGCGATGATTAACTCATTGCTAGAAATTAATTCCTGCGAACAACAGGGTATTGATATCAAACATGAACCTGTGCAACTTAGCACCGTGCTGGGAGGAACAGTTACCCACCTGGAACCTGTATTGACACAAAATCAAGCGACTCTGAAAAACTTGGTTCCCACAGATTTACCGTTAGTAATGGCAGATGGGACTCTGTTGCAGAAAGTTTTGGTAACTTTAATCACACATAGCTTGCAAAATAATCCACCAGGATTAAATTTTATTCTTAGTGCCAGCATTGAGGGGGGAATGATTCGCACTCAGATTCAAGATGATGGTGTAGTAATGAGTAAACTAGAGTGCGATCGCCTTTTCGATCTCCATGTCCGCGATCCTCAAGATTGTTGTTCTACCAGCATTGGCTTAAAAATGTATCTTTGTCGGAAAGTTATTAAAGCACATGGCGGTAAAATCGGTGTTATTAGTAACCGCAAGCGCGGGTTAACTTTCTGGTTTACATTACCTCTCTTCACTTCATCCGCAACAAATCGCCCATAAATCACCAAAAAATGAGAGGGTGTTATTTATAGCAATGTTGAGTAAAGGAAACACCCTCGACAGTATGGGCAAAGTTGCTTGGATGCTAATAGCTACTCCATTTACAACAGTGCAAAGCTGGTGGAGAAAAACCTTTTCTGCACCAACAACAGATGAAACTACTACTCTTTACAGAGCTTGGCGTAACCGTTTTTTGTGGCAGAGATTGCGTTTATGGTTATGGCTGGCGCTGATTTGTTTGTTGTCTTTTACTTTGCGAGACATTTACGGCTTTTTATTCTCTTTAAAAGAGTTGGAAAGTCTGCCAGAAATACTTAGAACTCAACGCCTTGTAATCAATATTGCAATGCTCCTGAGTATACTGATCTGCTTTGCCTTACATAAAACTAAATTAGGCCGCAATCGTCCAGATTTATTATTTTTGGGGTCTTCTTGGGCAATTAGTCTCGCATCACAGTTGTTTGCCACCCTGAGAGGCTTCGCACTACCCGATGCCATCGGTTGGTCACTGCTCTTCTTGAGCCAAGCTATATTAATGCCTGTCTGCTGGATTGTTCACTTGCTGTCTCAAGTGGGTGTGCTAGTTTACTATTTTGGTGTAAACACGGCACTTGGACTAAAAACACCAGTCCCTGAACACCCAGAAATATATAGTGTGACATTTCTTTTATATATTTTTTGGTTCTGTGCTATATGTGACATTGGTGTTTATCTATACGATCGCCTGCAACGCTCTGAATTTTACGCTCGTCAAGAACTGGAATCTGCATATCAAAAACTCAAGGTTGCAGAAACTAAATATCGCACCATTTTTGAAAACGCCGTTGAAGGAATTTTTCAAAGCAGTCCCGATGGACGTTACATTACGGCTAACCCTGCTTTAGCAAATATTTATGGCTACTCTTTAGCGGAAGAAGTGACAGCAAATTCCACTGATATTCAACAATTGTACGTTGATCCGAACCGCCGCGCCGAATTTGTGCGGCTGATGGAAAAGTATGGTAGCGTTTCCGAGTTTGAGTCTCAAATTTATCGCCGAGACGGGAGTATTGTCTGGATTTCAGAAAAAGCCTACGCAGTGCGTGACGAACAGGGAAAACTGCTTTACTACGAAGGTTTGATTGAAGACATTACCCAGCGCAAACAAACAGAAGAAGAACTACGAGTATTTTTCCATGCAGTTTCCCATGACTTACGTAACCCAGTACTGGGTACTTTAATGGTGCTGAGAAACTTGCTTGCACGTCCAGAGGAAAATATTTCGATTTCCCGCTCAATTTTAGAGCGGATGATTCAAAGTAGCGATCGCCAACTGAACTTAATTAATTCGTTGATGGAAGCTCATATCAGTGAGGTGCAAGGTGTTGTTTTGCAACGTCAGCCTGTACAATTATTGGCAGTTGTCGAAGCTGCGATCGCCGATTTGGAACCATTGCTAGAGCAAAATCAAGCCAAGCTGACTAATCTGGTATCCGCAGATTTGCCATTAGTGAATGCAGATCCCACGCAACTATGGCGAGTTTTTTCTAATTTGATTGTCAATGCTCTCAAACACAATCCTCCTGGATTGCTATTGACAATTAACGCTACCCGTGAAGGTGAGATGATTTATTGTACTGTTAATGATAACGGGGAAGGCATAAGTCAACAACAAAGCGATCGGCTTTTTGACCTTTACTTTCGGGGTGCAAATATCCGCAATTCTGTAAGTTTGGGATTGGGCTTATATTTATGTAAGCAAATCATCAATGCTCACGGTGGCCAAATAGGTGTTAACAGTGCATTGGATGCAGGTTCAACATTCTGGTTTACATTACCTATTAGCTGACTAGTGGTCTGTTAAACGAAGTTTGAAAGGAAAAGGAACGAACCACAGAGGCGCAGAGGGCACAGAGTCAGAGAACAAAGAGATGTTTAAGAAGTATTTCATGGAAGCTATCTCACTTTTGTAAATAAAAACACACCTCCGGGTTTCAAATTCTTTGAGTCCGCGTAGGCGGACTTCTCTGCGAGACGCTACGCGAACGTTTGTGTAGCCGCGATTTCTAATCGCCTGGTATATTTGCTAGGGAGCAGCGCCTAAAGCCTGTAAAGTTGCCAATTGAGCTTCTGTTAACCCTTGAATTTCTTCCAGCTTCATACCTTCATAAGGGCGAGGCGTTCTCCAAGTTTGCTCATATTTACCAGTTTGCAAATCCCAGACTTTGATGGTTTCGTCTAAGCTACCACTAAAAGCAGTTAATCTGGCAGAAGTTGCGTCTCCAATTGAGATAGAAGCTACTACTAAACTATAAACAAGCTCTGAGTGACCCACCAAAGTTTGATAACATTCTCCTGTAGAAATACGCCAAAGTTTCAGATTGCGATCAACACTACCGCTAACAATAAACTGAGCATCTGGACTAAACTGTGCCACCATAACGGGGTCTTGATGTCCTACAAAAGTTTGGAGACATTTTCCTGTGGAAACTAACCACAGTTTCAAAGTTCGGTCAAAACTTGTACTTAATAACCACTGACCGTTAGGGCTGAAGGTAACTGACCACACGCTGTTGGTGTGTCCTGTTAGAGTTTGGCGGCATTCTCCAGTGTCAATGTTCCACAACTTAATCATCCCATCAAATTCACTACTTGCAAGCAGTTGACCATCTGGACTAAAGGCGACTGAAACAACTGGACTATTATGTCCTTTGAAGGTTTTCAAGCATTGTCCTGTGCTAATATCCCAAAGTTTCACGGTTTGGTCATAGCTGCTACTGGCTAATTGTCTGCCATCTGGACTAAAAACGACTGTCCAAACCCAACTAGTGTGACCATGCAAGCTTTGTAGACAAGTTCCTAACTTCCAGTCCCATAATTTGATACTGTAGTCTGCACTGCCACTGGCAAGTAAAGGATGCTGGTTAGCGGGTTGAAATGCCACTGACCACACGCGGTTAGTATGTTCCCGTAATGTTTGGACTAGAGTACCGTTTTTGATATCCCAGAGCTTAATTGTTTGGTCTTCGTGTCCACTTGCCAGATAGTTGCCGTCTGGACTGGGAGCCAGGGATAATACGCTATTGGTATGTCCTTTGAGGGTTTTCGTACAGCGTCCTATTTGAAGATTCCATAATTTAGTGGCGTGGTCATCACCACCACTGACCAATTGTTGCTCGTTGGGATGATAAGCAACCGACCAAAGGCGGCTGCTATGACCAAGAAAGGTTTTTAGGCAATTCCCACTGACATCCCATAATTTAACTGTGCGGTCAAAACTGCTGCTAGCCAACTGCTGACCATTAGGACTAAATGCGATCGCAGTTACTGTCTGTCGATGTCCGCGTAGGGTTTGCAGACATTTTTGGCTTTTAACATCCCAGAGTTTGATAGTGTTGTCATAGCTGCCACTGGCGAGTAACTTACCATCTGGACTAAATGTTATTGAGCGTAACCAGGAATCGTGTCCTTGCCAAACACAAAAGCAATTTCCGGTAGCAACATCCCACAAGCGAATTGTATAATCTTCGCTACAACTGGCGAGAATTTTACCATTAGGGTGAAAAGCGATCGCCCAGACTCGACCTTCATGACCAACTAAAGTCTGAACTTCTGGCTTAAGCTTTTCTGGTGCAACCTCCCACAAACGAATAGTTAAATCTTGACCGCAACTTGCAACAATATTACCTTTAGGACTAAATGCAACGGCGTTAACTGAGTAAGTATGTCCTTGGTATGTGTGCAGACATTGCCCAGTTTCCACATCCCATAACTTCACTAGATAATCATCACTAGCGCTGGCCAGATACCGTCCATCTGGACTAAAAGCTACACTCCACGCCCAATGTTGATGTCCTCGACAACGCACTAGTTGTTTGACTGTGCTAACATCCCAAATTTGAATGTCGCCTTTGGTGTCGCTAGTAGCTAAATACTGTCCATCTGAACTAAAAGCAACACTGAGTACACCTCCAAAGGTTTCAGCAAAGACAGTTTCTTTAATTTTGACATGAGTAAAATTAGTGTTGTGTAATGTAGTGTTGGCTAAGTAAGCTTGGCGAATAGCCAGATGAGAAAAGTCAAAGCTATTCAGGTCGGTTTGCAAGTAAGAGAATAGATTCAGCAGATTGCCCCCTGCATAGCCTGTTTGCACTACTGTTTGATGTCGCAGTTGGACTAAAATCTTGCAAAGCTGCTCTTCAAGTTGGGCTTGTGTGTCGAAGTGGGTGAAAAGTCGCTCGACTAATGGATGCAGAATAAATTGAATTTGGGCTTCACGCACGTAGTCTTGAGTTTGAGCTTCAATTAAGGCGTGGTTTTTAAATAAGTTGAGTTCGCCTGTAATAATCTCCCGCTCAATAGTCTGGATAAATTGTTCTGTAACATATTCCATAATTACGGGTTGTTGCGTTAACCCTGTCGTTACTATTTCTACAAGTGAGCGTCCCTTGAGTGACTCCAAAGCTTCTAAGAGTTCTCGCCAAGGTACTTGTGGCAATATTTCTGTTTGTAACTTCGTTGGTGTTACTCCTTCTCGGTTAATCGCTAGCCAATACATAATCTGCTGTTGCAGAGGCGATAAACGCTCGAATTGTTGCTTTAATAAGTCCCACAAATCGCTAAAAAGGCTATTACCTTGTGTTAAAAATGCTTGTGTGTCACCACAAAATATATCTTGAATAGCGGTTGCGGCAATTTTGAGGGCGAGTGGATTACCACCAAAGTAATTAACCAAGGTTTGATGCTGAGGTGTTGTATCTAACCCTTTGGCAATAAGTATTTGCTGACCATCTATTACTGAGAGTCCTGATAGAGAGAGCGATCGCACAGGTAAATTTTTTCCTGACCGCACCGCAATTCCGCCCGGTTTTTCTCGTCCGGTGACAATCAAACAACTTTGGTGCAGTTCATCGCAGATCCGCTCAAATAGCTGTTGGTATCCTTCAAACCCTTGTTGGTACTGTCCACCCCGGTTTCCACTTTGTAAAATTGACTCGACGTTATCAAAAACCAATAAACAACGCTTTTGCTGCAACTGTTGCATCAAAATACTAATTGAACTATTGATTGTTGCCTCTGAACCCATCAAAATCGGCAAAATCTCGCCCAATAAAGTATTTAGTGGCAGTGCTTGCCGTAAACTACGCCAAATCACATATTCAAACTGAGACTGAATTTGCCCTGCAAGTTTCACCGAGAGAGTAGTTTTGCCAATCCCACCGAGTCCGAAAATTCCGACGAAACGACAATGTTCATTCCCAATCCATGTTGCTAAAGTTTGCAATTCTGCTTGACGACCGTAAAATCGAGAAACATCTATGGCTTCTCCCCAATCTTGTGTAGTGTTTTGGGATTGCTGATAGCGATGCAGAACCGCTTGGATATTTTTTTTAGTGACATCTTCACCAGTCACTTGGGAGAGCGATCGCCACAATTGCGAACCGACCTGTTTAATATAGTCGTTTTGATAACCTAGTTTCTCCGCAATAACCTCATAGGTTTGTCCTTTCCAAGTTTCCAGAAAGACCACAGATTTAACATCATTGAGCCTTTGCCCAAAGGTAGAGTGTAAAAGAGCATTGACTATTTTGAGTGCCTCTTCTGCCGTCATCGCTCAATAAGATCCACGTATCGTTTAAGTATTATTTAACTTGTCTGTTCTTGCTGGGAAGATTATGGCAAACTTTACAATTGTTTACACTAACTAGTCAACTTTTCTCACCGGCAGGGCGATCGGCTTTCAGGTTTGATTAAGTTAAGGCAAAGCACAACTTGCTAGCGTCTATTTCGAGTTCTCTCTTATCAAGCAGTTATGATTTATAGGATTTTTCAATAATTATGAAGAAAACACTTCATAAAACTGTATTTTTGTTTGTAATGATTGCTACGCTAACAACAGGATGTCGCTCAACTGATGAGTACAAAAAATTTGCAAATGCAGGAAGTGGGTATGCAAATGCTGTTGACAAACTACTTGATGCGGCTGGTGACATCCGCATTGATACTACTTCCGAGCAATTATTACGCAACGACCGAATTCTCAATCTCACAGTTGACGACTATAAAAAGCTCGCCGACCGTGATGATGAACGTCTAGAAGTTATCAGAAAATTACGCAAGCATAATAAATTATTAGGCAATTATTTTCAACTGCTGAACGAACTTGCTAGTTCTGATGCCCCCACACGCGCCCAAGGAGAAATTGCCGGAGTTGTAGATAATCTTAATACTATTGGGAAGGAACTCCAAAGAAGTGATTTGATTACCAATGCGGGACTTTTTCAAGGTATAGGTAACGTTGTAGTTTCATCACAAATTCGTGGTGCATTGCGTGACGAGCTAGAAAAACGCCATCGGACAATTTTGCTTGAACTGACAATTCAAAAAGAGATGTTAAAAGTTTTAGGTGATTCAATTGCCCAAGATGTCAAACTTATTCGGATAGCAAGAGAAGAACGTTTTGTTATCCGTCCATTGATTCAGGACACAACAATTTCCGAAGAAGATACATGGATTGAAACACGGCGAAATTTAGTAAAAATGGAAAAACGAGGACAAGAGCTTCAATTTGCTAGTCAAACATTGGGAAAATATCAAGAAGTTTTTCAAGCGTTTTATGAAGGGAAATTAACTTTAGCAAGAGTTAATAACTTTTTACAAGAAGTTGATGATTTCCTGCAAATCGTTGAAGCAGACAAAAAACAAAGTTAACTATTCATATAATAGGAGAGATATCATGACATACAGCCCTACAATTTTTACAAGTGACCAACTACCAGCAATGGATAGAGTTCGTGCACAATTTTTAGACCGACTCCGTGAATGCGAACTTGAACTCAATTCATCAAAGATACAAAATATCTTTGAAGCCGAAATAGACATTGCTAAAAAACGGAAATTTATTGACGATCGCACAGATTTATCTGTATTGCGTCTAAAACTAGAAAGTGTAGTCTTAGAAAAAGTTGCTGCCCGACTCAAGTGTTTTGAAGATGATCTTAATGAAGGAATAAATGACTTAAGAGAATCAATAAAGTCTGTGAACAAGACTGTAGATATTTTAACTACAATCAAAAATGTTACTGGCATAATTGCAAGAATCCTTGTAATCCTTTAATTATTTTTACCCCATATTTTATCGAGATAACATGGGGCAAATCTTGTCTTTGTAATTCATAAAACTCTATTCTCAATAGAGTCGCAAATCATCGAATTAACCCAAGTATTTTCATATATAGGAGAAGGCTGAAGTGCAAGATTTTCAAGACCAAAGAACAAAATTGCAGGATGACATTGAGAAACTAACTCACCATACTAGCAGACTCAGACGCATCAATGGAAGTTGGGATGCAAGTTTAACAATTACCACTATCATTCTCACTTTAATGATTACTATTTTGGCTTCTCTAAACCAAATAGATGAGCAAAATAAAAAAGTCACCACTAGTGTTTTAGGGGCAGTAATCATAACTATTCAAGCCATTGGTAATGCCTTTCCAGTCAAACAAAAAGCTGGGAGTTATCGCCTACTACAAGCCCAAGCTAGTAATTTACTGATAGATGCTCAATATGTAGAAAATATGGAAGAATTAAAAAATCTCTCATCTCAGTATAGTCATCTGAATATTGAATCTGCAAAAGTTGAAATTCAATAATTGTATTTTCAAGATAACAAGGTTTCATTTACTAGTATAGTGTGTTAAAAGTTAAATTCTAGGAGACCAGTAACCGTGGAAATATTTGTCAAGGTACTCATAGGCATTATTGCATTCATACATATCCTTTTTCTAGTTGTGCAGATGTTTTTCTGGAAGACAAAAGTTGTTCAAGAAAAAATAATGGAAAATTTCACACCAAAGCAAATTTCTGAAATTCTTGCTAAAAATCAAGGGTTGTATAATGGATTTCTTGCTGCTGGCTTAATCTGGGGATTGTTTATCTCACAAAAGGTTCCACAAGTGGAGCCTTCATCGATTGTGATTTTCTTTTTAATTTGTGTAGCGATCGCAGGTATTTTTGGTAGCATTACTTTGAAACGCCCAACAGCATTTTTAATCCAATCAATACCTGCAATATTGGCTTTATTCTTGCTGTGGTATCCTCATTTTTAAAATTTTATTACTAATATGGCTATTTTGTGTATGGTATGAGTTTAAATAATTATTTAAACTTCCTCAATCAAGAAAATAGATAGAAACTTCAAAATGGAACCATCATCCTCACTAAATGAAGCAATATTGCAACTTCTTGCTCGTGAAAACGACACATCTCCAACTGCTGGCGCATTCTCGTCGGTTTCAGGTGTCTTGGGTGGCTTCAGCATAACGCTTGTAGTACTAGCATTAACTCCTGGTACAATTGCAAGTAATAGTGGCAAAGACTGGATTGTTGCTTTAGTTCTTTTATCAGCAGGACTTTACATCTACTCATCCGGTATTTTCGCTAACTCGATTAGTTATAAAGATGAGAAGGTCAAACAGAAAGTTTTTAAATCTGCACTTGTGTTATTTCACTTATCCAATCTGCTTTTATCAGTAGGATTATTGCTTCTGACCTTTCAGTTTCCTCTTTTATATGCAGCAAGAATCGCTGCTATGATTATTGTATTTTTTGCATTTGTCGTTGCAGCTATCAACTTTTTCTGTAAACTTTCAGGTTCAATATCATCAATTTTGGAATCAATATTGGCATCTGTATCTAGCGGTTAGGTTTCCATAAATATTATCGAATTTGCTATTATTCAGGAAAAAATAAACTGATAGAACAACAAAATTTCGGTAAAAGTGGCGATGTGATTTTATCATCGCCTAACAAAGTAGCAACTAAAACCAACTGTGCTTTTTCCCGCCGATAAACTTCAACTTGTTTAGTAAAGCGATCGACAATCCAATACTCACGCACGCCTTGAACTGAATAAAGTTTCAGTTTTGCTTCCTTGTTTTGACACAAACTTATTGATGACGGCGGTGAGGAGTACGAGTCACAAAGAGTTCTCCATTAATAATTTCATAGCGCGTCCACTCATTTTCGGGTAGAACCTCTAAATCGTGAATTGTCCAGCGTACTCCCTCAACGGCTTGGTTCATGATTGTCCCCGTTTTGTTGCCTTTATTTGTTTAATTTTATCTTTCCTTTGGGCAAGGCAGTTATGGTATTTAAATTAGAACCATAATGAAAAGCAAAAGTTAAAGCAAAACTCTGTATGCTGACATTTACCAAACTTCAACCACCTAATCTTGATGTAGCAGTTACTTTTACTCTGGCGCTGACAGCAGAAGAACGTACCCGCAGCCGTCATCGCTTTGAAACTGAAGATGGTAAGGTTGTGTTTTTACATTTACCCAGAGGAACTGTTTTACACGATGGTGATATTCTGCTAGAACAAACCCATAACAGTTTAATCAGAATTATTGCCAAACCAGAACTAGTAGTGACTGCCTTTGCCCAAACATCACTTTTGTTATTACGGGCGGCATATCATTTAGGAAATCGCCATGTACCTGTAGAAATTACCCCAACTTATTTACGCTTGTCCTCAGATTCAGTCTTACGTGTGATGTTAGAACAACTGGGGTTAGAAGTTAAAGAGGAAATTTTACCGTTTCAACCAGAATTAGGAGCTTATGGACAACACCATCATGCTCACTGATAGCCATCTTTTGAGTATTTTGCAACTGGCTAGCCCCGCTTTGCCTGTGGGAGCATATAGTTATTCTGAAGGCTTAGAAATGCTGGTGGAAAATGGTACGATCGCTAACCACACACATCTCAAAGATTGGTTAAAAGCAGAGTTGCTCTACGGGGCAATTCGGTTAGAGGCGGCGGTGATGGTACGATCGCAACAAGCCGCAAAAATGAATGATTTAGAGTCACTATGCCGTTGGAATCTCTGGTTATCGGCTGCTAGAGAAACAGAAGAATTACGCGCCTCTAGTTGGCAGATGGGGCGATCGCTCATCCAATTACTTGGTAAACTAGAACCGCAGATTATACCTATTGCCAATGCTGTGGGTAATCCTTGCAATTATGCGATCGCTTTTGGTATTGCCGTTGCCCATTGGCAAATTAGCATCAAAGCCGCATTACTCGGATATCTGCATAGTTGGGCAAGTAATTTGATTACTGCGGGCGTGAAACTTATCCCCCTTGGACAAACAGCAGGACAGCAGTTATTGCTAGATTTGCAACCATTATTTAGCACTGCTGCGTTAGAAATTCTAGCCTTAGAGGATGATGAACTCGCTTGTTGTAGTTGGGGTTTGTCGCTAGCGAGTATGCAGCATGAAACACAGTATACAAGGTTGTTTAGGAGTTAGTCATGGAGAACTGGGAATTGGGAATTGGGAACTGGGAATTGGGAACTAGGCAAAAACTAAGGACTAATAACTATGTACCAATGACAAAGGACAAATGACAATGAATGCATTTCGAGTAGGGGTTGCTGGGCCAGTGGGTTCGGGGAAGACAGCTTTAGTAGATGCTTTGTGCAAGGGATTGCGTGAGCAATATCAGATTGCTGTGGTGACGAATGATATTTATACTCAGGAGGATGCTCAGTTTTTAGTGCGTTCTCAGGCGTTGGCTAGCGATCGCATTTTGGGTGTAGAGACTGGCGGTTGTCCTCACACTGCCATCCGTGAAGATGCTTCGATGAATTTGGCAGCAATTGAACAATTAGAAGAACGTTTTCTCGATTTAGATTTGGTATTTTTGGAAAGTGGTGGTGATAATTTAGCTGCTACCTTTAGTCCAGAATTGGTGGATTTAACGATTTACGTCATCGATGTTGCGGCTGGCGATAAAATTCCCCGCAAAGGCGGGCCGGGCATTACCAAGTCTGATTTGTTGGTGATTAACAAAACTGATTTAGCACCTTATGTTGGTGCAGATTTAAATGTGATGGAACGAGATGCTAAAAAAATGCGCGGCGATAAACCTTTTATTTTTACTAATTTAAAAAGTCATTCCGGACTTGCAGATGTAATTAACTTTGTTTGCACAAATATTTGTTGAAAACAAAATACGAAGCCCTATGTTCAGGTAGGGGCAATTCATGAATTGCCCCTACAATTTTAACTACAAAGCCCGTAGATGACGACTTCGAACCCGTTCAGCACTACCAGTAGGAATTGCAGCAATTAATTTTTGCGTGTATTCCTCTTTGGGTTCTAGGTAGATGCTTTCGGCTGTGCCTTCTTCAACAATTTGACCGCGATTCATGACTAAAATGCGATCGCTCATAAATTTCACCACACTTAAATCGTGAGAAATAAAGATATAAGTAAGCTGAAAATCTGACTGTAATTCTTTGAGAAGATTTAATACCTGCGCCTGTACGGAAACATCCAGCGCTGAAACTGATTCATCGCAGATGATAAACTTAGGATTCAATGCCAAAGAACGGGCTATGCAAATCCGTTGACGTTGACCACCAGAAAATTGATGAGGATAGCGGTTAATCGCATCAGCGCTCAACCCTACCCGTTCTAAGAGTTCGGCTACTCGCTGCCGTCGTTGTTGCTTTGTCTTACCAACGGCGTGAATTAACAAAGGTTCCATCACCGCATCCCCAATCTTCATCCGTGGATCGAGGGAACTAAAAGGATTTTGGAAGACTATTTGCATTTCCCGCCGCAATTTTTGCAACGGTTCTCCTTTGAGGCTAGTAATATCTTGTTTCTCAAAGATAATCTGACCACTCATCGGTTCAATTAAGCGCAGCAAGGTTCTACCAAGGGTGGTTTTACCACAACCAGATTCTCCCACCAAACCTAGTGTTTCTCCTGGCTTGACATCAAAGGAAACTCCATTGACCGCCATATTGTAGCGTTTTGTCCCACCAAATACCCCGCGCACTGGAAAACCAACTTTCAGGTTGCGGATTTGCAGCAGGGGTTCCAATTCACTGAAGTTTGCCAATCTTGCAGCAATCTCTTCGGTGGTAACTTCTATAGGTTGTGCGGGTTCTTTCGCCTGAATTACTACTTGTCCCGTTGCTGTCTCCTCTGCACTCATGTAGTCAGAAACGGTAAGTAATTTTTGAGGACGACGGTTGAGTGTGGGGCGACAAGCTATCAAACCTTTAGTATATGGATGCTTGGGACTGCTGAAAATTTGCTCCGCAGTACCAGATTCGACAACTTTGCCTTTATACATCACCGCTACTTGATCAGCAATTTCTGAAATTAGCCCCAAATCGTGGGTGATGAAAATCATTGCCATATCACGACTTTGCTGCAATTCTCGCAACAAGTCCAAAATCGTCGCTTGCACCGTCACATCCAAGGCTGTAGTTGGTTCATCAGCAATTAAGATTAATGGGTTGCAAGAAATTGCCATTGCAATCATCACCCGTTGCAACTGACCCCCAGAAAGTTCATGAGGGTAGCGTTTCAGCATGGCTTCTTTGAGTTCTTTAACCAACTGAGCCAACTTTGCTGGTTCTGGTTTCGGTGAATTGACGTTAGTTTGATGCCAAGTTTCGATATACTGTTGCTGGATTTCCTCATCGCTAGGTAGAAGTTTAACCTCTTGTAGACCTGCGATCGCAATTTGTCGTGCTTGGGCTGCTGACACCTTTTGATGCCGCATAATCGCTTCTGTTAGCTGAAACCCAATGTCATAAACCGGATTCAGCGAACTCATCGGTTCTTGAAAAATCATGGCGATGTCGCCACCCCGGTGTAACTGCATTTGCTCAGGAGGCAATTTTACCAAATCAATGGCGTTGGCATTCTCTTGAGGACGAAACCAGATTTCACCGCCAGTAACTATACCGGGACTTTGCAACAAACCCATCACAGCTAGGGCTGTCACTGATTTACCACTCCCCGATTCTCCTACTATTCCTAGAGTTTCACCTCGATGCAGCCCAAAGGAAATACCATCCAAAGCTCTGACAGTATTGCCATCACCGGGAAATTCAACTTGGAGATTGCGAACCTCTAGGACAGTTTCTCTCATAGGAGTTGGGTAGAAATATTAACTTAAAATTATTTGATTTTAACAATAGTTTTGATCTATTATGTCGGTAAATTTGGTTTTTAAGCTCTTTAGCAGTTTTTCCTCTACAACTGACATCATATACTTCCACAATATACACACATTTGCGATGTCCAACTGCTTGTGATTTCTGTAAATCGTCATCGGCTCATAGTATCCTCTGTTTTCACAGTTCCAGTCTTTACATAACAGCATTAACTACAGAAAATTGCCACCACGAACAAAACAGCCAGGAGAACAAATCCGTAAATTGCTTAAGGAGCGTCGCCAGTCTGCAATGCTGAGTTATGCTTTTGCAGTACTTGTTCTAATGGGAACACTACTGTTATTCAGTATCTTCAGAACTTCTTTTGTGGGGATGTTGCTCTCACTGGGTGCATTAGTAGGCTCATACTACCTGTTTCGGAATGGGCAACACTTAATGAAAAGAGCGGGTGATGCTCAACGTGGTGCTACAGCCGAAACTGAAGTAGCTAGATTATTGCGTCCTTTGGAACATCGAGGATGGCAAGTAGAATACAACCTCCGAATTAGGAGATGGGGAGATGCAGATGTGGTGCTGCATTCTCCTCAAAATAACTGGTACGTGGTCGATGTTAAGTCGCATAGCGGTACTAAAGTTTATGAAAGTGGTCGTCTGCGTAAACGCTACGGCAGAAATACCTTTGATTTTGACGAAGGTGATTTGATAGGCAAAGTTAAAGGCCAAGCGACAGAAGTAAAACACTTAAAAAGTGCGCGTTGGGTGACTGCACTGCTTTGTTTTACAAAAGGTAATGTCGATATTTCTAATAATGAGGTTGCTGGTGTTTATGTTGTAAATGCCAATAATTTAGTTAATACTTTGTTACATTTAGATAAATAACAGAATATTCTCTGTAAAATCACTTAAGCATCACTTATATACATGGAGTTAGATGGAAGTGAGCGATAAATTTACTCACGGTTATGCACTATTAATTGGTGTAGGAGAGTCTAAATATAGTAAGCTTTCGCTACCAGTAACAGTAAAAGATACTCAAGCAATTTATGCTGCTTTAATTGACCCGCAACTATGTGCTTATAACGATGATAAAAATCATATTCGGGTGCTTAATAATCAAGAAGCAAATAAAGCCGCTATTCTAGATGGATTAAATTGGTTAAAAGAGAAATCAGCCGCAGATACTAAGGCAACCATATTTGTTTATTATTCAGGACATGGCTGGATAGATAAAAATACACAAAATTATTATTTACTACAACATGATATTAAGCCAACTAAGCTTGCTAGTTCCGCACTTGCAGCCGAAACTTTCACAGATGCATTAAGGCAAATAAAAGCAGAACGTTTATTAGTTGTGATTGATAGCTGCCATGCAGCAGGAATGGCAACTTCTAAAGAGGCTGATTTAGAACTAGAAGAAGAATTTGAAGATTTTATTCGAGTTGCTCCATCTAAAGGTTTGATTGATGATTTGAAACAAGGCAAAGGTAGAGTAGTTTTTACTTCTTCTGAAGGTGAGCAACAATCTTGGATAAAAGATGAATCAAGCAGCATCTATACTTATCATTTTCTGGAAGCTTTGCATGGTGCTGGTAATCAGCCCGGTGATACAGAAGTTCGGGTTTCTAATTTAATGAATTATCTGGGTAAAACTGTGCCTGAGAGTGCGCGTCAGTTGTACAAAGCAGAACAAATTCCGCATTTTGATGTGGATGCAGGAGATTTTGTAATTGCCAAACTTCAGGGTGGTAAAGGTTTACCTGATAAGGGATGGGATGAAGTCAAGCCCCAAGCTACACAAAAGATTAATAAAATTGCCGAGACGATAAACCAGTATGGAAAGTTTATCACGAATATTAATAAAGCTAGCGATCTGCATATTGGTGATGTTTACAACAAATAACTGCTGCGTAAAGTATATATTTGCGTAATTTTAATTAGTATCTCAGTTAATTAGTAATAATACATAGGAAACTAAAATCAGTACCACAATCTGGAGGTAATTTTGAACGCAGCTAACAAGGTAGATGCAATTCTCAATGCGTGGTTTGATTACATTGCTTTGGATGATTATAGCAACGCTAGGATTGAAGCAGCTAATCAGGATACGGTAAAACAGCGTGGTGTCAAGCTAGCGAACGACCATGTATTGATTGAGTCAACCATTTTTTTAGAACTGCAACAAAAAGTTTCCAAAGTGCAACAAGGTCAACAGGAAACAGTGTGGGCATTGTCTTTTCCCCAATTTATTGATGTAGATAAAGGAAAATCTTATTTTTGTCCTCTATTTAGTTTGGATGTTACATCTATCTTCAAAGGAGAGTACCGACAAACAGGGTGGAGTCTTGACGAATTAAAACTGATGGAAGCAGGAGATAACTTAGCTACCTTCCTGGGATTAGATGATCAACAACGGGAGCAGTTGATTACACAAGATGGACTGCGACAATTTCTCGAAACCACATTTGGGCAAGAATTTCAAACTTATGAAGAGTGGATGCGAAATGTTCCCATACCTCGATCTCGCCACCAAATTCAACGACAGCCATACTTGTTTGCCTTTACAGGAGCAACATATTCTTGGAATCTCAAGCAAGACTTAAAAGAAATCAAGTCAGGCTCAAAAAAGTGGTTGAAACCAAAACATCCAGCTTATGAATATTTGTTCGGTGTACCTCAACTTCCACAACACGAAATTACTTACATGGGTGCTTTCCCAACCCATGCACCGACTAACTCCCAATCTACAGCGTTAAAACACGCCCAAACCGAACCGATGACTGCTGTCCAAGGGCCGCCAGGTTCTGGAAAAACTACCCTTATTCTTCACCTCATCGCTCAACAGGTAGTCCAACGGGTACTTGGCCTAATTGAAAGTAAGCGCGACATTAATAACTTAACTGTTATTAGTAGTACCAATAATTATGCTTCTTTTTACCAAAATTTTCATTACCAGCACAAAGAGCTATTTAAGTTGTCGCGGAAATTTATGACTCAGCAAGCACTCTGTAATAAAGAGCGCGTCAAAGGTTCTTTGGAACTATATTCAAATGTTCTTGCTGGAGGAAATTGGAAAGATAAAAAGAAGATGGCAGAAAATCTGAATGAGCATATTAAAAATGTGAGTTTATTTTTTCCCGTGATTACAAGTACATTGCTTTCCATCAAAAATATACTTCCTTGGGTTGAGGAATGTGTTGATCGCACAATTGTAGATGAAGCAGGAATGATTGACTTGCATAAGACTTTTCCGTTATTAGTGCGATCGCGTAAAGCTATTATTGTAGGCGATCCTCTACAAATAGAGCCTGTAATCACTCTCAGTAACCAAAGACGCGATGATTATCGCCAAACAGCGTTTATTGGCAGAGAATTAACTGAAATTGATTACCATCGTTACAGTCCAGAGGAAGAACATAGCGCTACTAGCTATCATCGCGCTGCTGGAGCAACTGGAGAAGACAATGATAAAGGTCAAGGAATTTGTTTGATTGAGCATTACCGTTGCCAACCTAGCATAATTGAATACTGCAATACCATTGCTCAATATGGATTAGAAGTAAAAACAGAACCAGTTACTTCTTTATTAAACTCACACTTAGTTGCTTACCATGTTGAGGGAAGTATTAGTCGTAATGTTAATGAAGAAGAAATTCTCGCTGTGAGTGATGTAATCCAGCACTTACAAAAGCAAGGTTATTCATTACAAGATATCGGTGTTATTTCGCCATTTAACGTTCATGCTATGGCTTTGAGAGAAAATCTAACTCAAAAATTCTCTGGGTTAGATAAAAAATCTGTTGGGACAATTCACACTTTCCAAGGTTCTGAGAAAAAAGTGATTATCTTATCTACAAAAGTATGTGGAACACAAGATAATATTAACTGGATTAACAAGCGCCCAAACCTACTTAACGTTGCCGTATCGAGAGCAAAAGAACTATTTATTTTAGTTGGGAACCTTTATAGATTAGAAAAAGGTAAGCTTACCCGTCAGCTCGTTGAACACATTCGGGAGTATGGAGATATTTTAGATTACAAATCTGAAGCTGAAATTCCAAAACCGCAGCCAGGAGGTATTGTAGTTTATGATTGTGACCATTTAAAAGTTTTTAGAGATGCTATTGAACAAGCTGAACAAGAGTTAGCAATTGTCACACCTTGGATTCGCGGTAATGAATCAAAACGGTTTGTAAATGATATTGTTTCAGCTTTAGAAAAAGGAGTTAAAGTTAGGCTTATTTATGGTAATAAAAGTAGTGAAGAGAACGATGGCAACGACCCGGAGCTTGAGAAGAAGTTGGAGGAATTATTTTCTCAGTACCCTGGTTCGCATTTAAGTTGCTTAGGTAAAAAAATATATATAGATAGTAGAGGAACAAATGAAAAAATATTGGTCTGCGATACTAAATTTGCTGTTGTTGGAAGTTGGAATTGGCTTTCTCATCCTTATAGAAAGCAGTGTAGTAGATCGTTGAATTCTAAAGTTCAAATCCGTCGAGAGACAAGCATACAAATTTCTGATTCATTATCTATTGAAGATATAAAAACAAGAATTATACAATTAATGACACCATAATTCACCCATTTATGTTGAAGAACAGACAACCCGAAAACCAAATTTAGGATCGGTAGCACTTGCCATTTCTGAAAACCGAGATGCAGAACGACACAAATGAGCAGGAGAATCCCAGGAACCTCCCCGCAAAATTCGATATTCGGAATTTCCCTTATTCACCCAAGAACTACCGTCTGATGGTGCGTCTTGATAGTCGTCGTGTTCATAATCTTCACACCACTCCCAAACTAATCCATGCATATCATATATTCCAAAGGCATTGGGTAGAAAATTGCCAACTTGTGTTGTCTTTTGGTGAAAAGTACTATTAATATTTTCACTTTGAGCAAAATATTTTGCTAATTTTGGCGTAATTGTTCTGCCAAAATGAAATGGAGTTGATGTTTGAGCGCGACAAGCGTATTCCCATTCAGCTTCGCTAGGTAAGCGGTATTTTCTTCCTGTTTCTCGTGAAATTCGCTCACAAAACTCTTGTGCATCATACCAAGAAACTCTTTCTACAGGTAAGTTATCTCCTTTAAAACAAGATGGTTCTAGTTCAAGAGAGCGTCTAATTTTTGGAAGCTTTGCAATAACTCTCCACTGTGCTTGGGTAATAGGATATTTCCCAATGTAAAAGGAATTTAGAGTTACTATGTGCTGGGGACGTTCATCTTCAACTGATTCAGATTCATCTTGAGGTGCGCCCATTTTAAATTTACCACCAGCAATAAAAACCATTTCCAATACAATAGTATCTGCTAAATTTTCTCTAAAATACTCAGCTTGTTTAAGACAACGCTTAATTTCTATTCCTTCAGTGTCTATAGTTATAACTTCAAACTCGAACTTTGTGATATTTGGTATTGTTGGAGGAGGAAGCAGTGGCGTTTGTGAATTAGTTAGAACTACAAACTTTTCATTTGTATCTGGAGGAGAAATATTAGATATAAGAGAAATCTGGGAATATTGCCTGTGAAGCTGTTTCAATGCTGATTTTCTGGACTATTTCTTGTATCTGTCGAAGAATTGCGATCGTTTCTTCATTAATACCTTCGTTGATGATGCGATCGCCAATATGAATATTGTTGCTATCAGAGGTATTAACTATATATTTAGCTGACTGCACACAATTCTGATTACTACTATTTTCTAGCCATTGTCGCAGTAGAGTAATATCCTGTTTATCTTTTTTACCATCTATGATGCGGTCAAGTATCGTGATTAACTCGTCAGGTGTAGTCATTCAATACCATCAAGTGTTGCAAACAAACATTTATTAAAAATAGTATAACTTTCTCTATCTCTAGTTCAGTTAAAAAGAATAGTAGGTTGAGTTTCGCTGCCGCTCAACCCAATCAAACCTTGATAATGTTGGGTTTCGTTCCTCAACCCAACCTACGCCAGTTTTAGTTTTTAGCCTTAACTGAACCGTATTGATCTCTAACTTACTCGATAGCTAAACTAAGCGATGTTTCACTACAAAATGTAAAGCGTCAACACAGACAAAAAAATAGCACATCCTCAAGGATGGCTATTTGTAGAAATTGTCTAATCGTAATATTAGTTAGCAAATTGAATACACACTCAACTACCAACTTTAGAACGGAATATCATCTGGATCTGGTTCTTCCGCTTTCACTGCTGGATAAGTGGTTCGCTCATAATTTGTAGATTGGGGTACGGGTTCGTAGCTTGTCGCTTGGGGAGCAACGCCAACAGAATTTGCAGCCGGAGTAGGCGCTGGACGTGGTGACTCGTAAGTGTTAACTTCTTTCTGGGGAGGACGAGATGCTGAAGATGCTTGTCGTGGAGCAGTTTCAGCGAATGATGGAGTTACGGTTGCTGAAGGCAATGGATCGGTATTAAAACTATTTCCAACAGGTTGAATTTGTTGTACTGTCAATTCAGCGCGTTTTTCTTTAAAACCTTCCATCGGAACAGTATTCATGCCTAAACGCCCTACCAAGATGACGCGATCGCCTTGGTGGTAGTTTTGCTGGATTTCTGTCGCTAAATTACCCCAGCCGACAACTTTCAGGGTGGCTGGCGGGTCTTCTGGTTTCAGGGAATTGGGAAACTGCACCAGCATTTCCGTAACTCCCAAATTATCGGCTGTATAGCGGAGTTGCGGCTCGTTAATAATTTCCGCCATCAAAACGCAGCTGTTCATTAAAATTACTCCTGACTGCAAAAAGTACTGATTGAAAAAGTTGGGGTTTTTCTATGTAGCGCCAATTAATATCTAGATATGTTTAATTGTTTGCATTTTTTAATAATGCCTGAGTTTTTAGTCCTTTCTAGCATAAAAGCCAAGCGAGCGCTTTGAACAGCATTAAGTATGCCGTCTGCCACTCTCGCTTGACTAAATTGAGCATTCAATTCTGCATTGAGTAGTATAATTGTACCACTATTTTCAGAAAGAGAAAAAATTCTTGGCAAAAATTAAGTCTTGACGTGAACTGGAAAAACACCCAAGGCAATCAATCTACCTGGAAGGTCGCGCAAGATGGGTAAGCGCAAAAACGCAGGTGGTACAAAGGTGTTCTTTGAGGTGAGAACTGGGACAAATACCCGCTTTTGGATAAAAGTTTGAAACGCCTGAATGATGCGTGTGGGCAACTCGCGTTGACGTTGTACTTTTGCTAGGTCGCTAAGTTGTACTTGTCGGTTTTTGAGCGGTTTGCTGAGTACATTCGCAGCGACGACAGCATCTTGAATTGCGTAGTTAATCCCAACTCCACCCACGGGGGACATGATATGAGCAGCATCACCAATGAGTAACAGTCCCGGATGATACCAGCGTTTCACGCGACTGGATTCGACTGAAAGAAAAGCTATTTGTGACCAGTCATGTAAATTTTGGATGCGTTGCTGGAATTCTGGCACTACTTCCACAACAGATTTTTTTAATTCCTCCAAACCCTCAGCCCGCAATTTTTGATAGCCTCCCTTGGTGATGATATAGGCAACTTGCCACTCATCACCACGGTCAAGCATGGCGATGATTTTACCTTTACCAAAGCGCCCCATTCCCCCTTCAGGGTCTTCTGGCTGACGGGGTAGGCGAAACCAAAGAATATCCATTGGCGGCGAGGTTTCGATGGACTCAAACTCACCTAGGTGGCGTAAACGTGAGTGACGACCGTCTGCACCCACCGTCAGTATTGCTCGGATTTCATGCCAACCACCGCCTCCCCGATAGCGGACACCTTGAATTACGCCATTTTCGGCAATTAATTCTTGCACATTCGCACCCATTACCAGATGGAAACTAGGATATTTTTGTGCTTCTTGGGTGATGAACTCCAGAAATTTCACCTGGGGAAGCATCGTAATGTAGGGGTAGCGGGTTTTTAGGTGACTAAAATCTGCCAAAGTGACAGTATCTTCAGGAGTTTTAAACCTAATTTGGCGCATTTTCGCATGGGGGAGTTCTAGCAAGCGATCGCTAAGTCCCAATTCTTCCATAATTTCCATCACCGATGGATGAATCGTATCGCCGCGAAAGTCGCGATCGAAGTCTTTGTGTGCTTCCAGCAGCATCACCGAAATGCCTTGACGCGCTAACAACAGCGCCAAAACTGCTCCGCCTGGGCCCCCACCCACAATGCAACAATCTGTGGTTTGTACGTCTACAATGTCATGGACAGGGTTAATATTTGGATCTGAGGAAAGATTTTGAGGTAGATCGGTAGTCATAACAACACCTCCTGACAGCCCTAAAATCTAGCGTAGTTTGCTTTTGATGGTGCAAACTATTTTGTTAACTTTTCGTATTTACAGAGAACGTGTATTATGGGCGCTAAACTGTCATTAGTCAGTCGTAATTATCCTCCAATTCCCAATTCCCAATCAAATAATTAGTTGTGTCCCAAGTTATTTTAGAAAACGTTTATAAAAGTTTTTCCTCACGTAAAGGCGAAGATGTTACCTCACAAAAGCAATCTTCCCCCACACTTGGGGAGAAAACTGATGCAGCGCAAGAACGTGCAGGAAGTGTCAACGTTTTGCGGCGGATTAACCTGACGATCGCAGATGGCGAGTTTATGGTGCTGGTAGGCCCTTCTGGTTGTGGGAAAAGTACCTTGCTGCGGTTAATCGCTGGGTTAGAAACGATGACTGGCGGTAATATCTGGGTAGGCGATCGCTTGATCAATGACCTACCGCCCAAGGAACGCGACATCGCAATGGTGTTTCAAAATTACGCCCTTTATCCGCACATGACGGTGTATGACAACATCGCTTTTGGATTACGGCGTAGGGGAAGCAGGGGAGCCGAGGAGCAGGGGAGCAAAGGAGAAAATACTCCCTATCTTCGGACATGGGCAGAAAATCTCTTCGTGGGGGCGACAAGAAAGTTACCTAAAGGACTGCGCTACATCTCTGACAAAGAACGGGCGGTGGATCAGCAGGTGCGTAGTGTTGCCCAACTGTTACAAATCGAAACATTGCTGAATCGCTTACCTAAACAGCTATCTGGGGGGCAAAGACAACGGGTTGCATTGGGAAGAGCGATCGCGCGTGACCCCCAAGTGTTTTTAATGGATGAGCCGCTTTCTAACTTAGATGCCAAACTGCGGGCAGAAACCCGCGCCCAAATAGTCAAATTGCAGCGTCAACTGGGGACAACGACAATTTACGTCACCCACGATCAAACAGAAGCGATGACAATGGGCGATCGCATTGCGATTATGTCTGAGGGTAAAATTCAGCAAGTTGCTTCTCCTTTAGAACTTTACAACCGCCCTGCCAATCTTTTTGTCGCAGAGTTCATTGGTTCACCACCGATGAATTTTATTCCTGTAGAATTTCATGCCCCTCTGTTGATTAATTGTTCCCAGTTTCGTTTTACTCTCCCAGAACTTTGGGGAAAAGCATTGCAAAAATATGATCGGAAAACTCTAATTTTAGGCATTCGCCCAGAACACTTGAACTTGAGTATGCCTGCTACCAAAAATCTACCAGTGCAAGTAGATTTGGTAGAGAATCTTGGCAACGATTCCTTTCTCGCTGTTAAGATTGCCGAACCGGGTTCTCAGCCTGCCACTACAGCCAATTCCCTGCAAGTGCGAATCCCACCAGATCGTCTTGTACAACCTGGTGAGCAACTATGGTTATCGCTAACTCCAGAGAAAATTCACTTTTTTGATCCGGAAACCCAGTTAGCAATATTTCCTTAAAAGTAACCGTGTCTAATTGTTAATCAAAATCTGTCGGTAAGTCTGGTTGGCGATAATGTTGAAAAAGCCGCGTAATTTGCGCTGGTGTCACCCGTCCCAGAGAAAGTTCTGGTAACGCATTTTCAGAGAAAAAACCTACATCTTCAGTTTCAATACTTGATGATGGAGAACCACCAATAAGTTCACATTTAAAAAACAGCTTATAGACATAAAAAGGCAATGGTGGATGTCCCTGTTTGTTTCTGTCATAAACTGCTAGTAATTTAATAGCGCGTGCTTGATATCCAGATTCTTCATATACTTCTTTCACAACTACTTCACTGGGCGACTCGCCAACATCAGCCCATCCACCAGGTAAACTCCAGCAACCGTCAGCTTTTTCTTTGACTAACAATATAGTATTTTCATGAAAAATCGCTGCCCGCACGTCAACTTTGGGAGTTGCATATCCGACTTCACGGCCAAATAAATCGAGGACATAGCTGTGTTCTACGTTCGAGTAAGTCGCCATAATTTCTGTAGCGATCGCTCGTAATTGTTTATAACGTTCAATATCAAAAGGCCCTTCAGAATAGGTTAGACCATTTTGAGCGATTGCTTGTAACTTTTGCGCCCATTCCAGCCATTTAGTTTCCATATTTAGGGATTGGGGATTGGGGATTGGGTACTGGGTACTGGGCATTGGGATTGGAAAATAGTATTTTTAATCTTATTTCCCATTCCCCCATTCCCCATTACCCATTCCCCATTCCCCATTCTTTACTTACGCATCATCTAAAGCTGCAATTCCAGGCAATACTTTGCCTTCAAGCAACTCCAAGCTAGCGCCGCCGCCAGTGGAAATATGGCTCATTTGGTCTGCTAAACCAACCTTTTCTACAGCCGCTACTGAGTCACCACCGCCAATGATGGTTGTTGTACCAGTTTTACCGATTTCGGCGAGAGTATGAGCGATCGCTTCCGTACCTGCCGCAAACTTATCAAACTCAAATACACCCATTGGCCCGTTCCAAATAACCGTTTTGGTATCTGCAAGGGCTTCTTGGAAAAATTTCACCGAGTCTGGCCCAATATCCAAACCCATCCAACCATCGGGGATATTCTCAATGCTAACGGTTTGAGAATTGGCATCGGGGGCAAAGTTATCTGCCAATACCACATCTGTAGGCAGCAATAAAGCAACGCCACGTTCCTTAGCCTTAGCTTCTAAAGACTTCGCTAGTTCTAGCTTGTCTTCTTCTACCAACGACTTACCAACATTCAAACCACGGGCTTTGTAGAAGGTGAAAATCATCCCACCGCCAATGATCAACTTGTCGCACTTCTCCAGCAAGGTTTCAATTACACCAATTTTGCTGGAAACTTTGGAACCGCCAATAATTGCCGCCAAAGGACGTTGGGGATTTTCAATAGCGTTTTGCAGATATTGCAATTCCTTCTCAACCAAATATCCAGCCACAGAAGGGCTGAGGAATTTAGTCACACCTTCAGTAGAAGCATGGGCACGGTGTGCAGTACCAAAAGCATCATTTACATAAAAATCAGCATTAGCTGCCAATTTTTTGGCAAATTCTGGGTCGTTTTTCTCTTCTTCTTTGTAAAAACGGACATTTTCTAGTAATAGCACTTGGCCATTTTGCAAAGCGGCAACTTTCGCTGCAACTTCATCGCCGATGGAGTCATCAGTTTTAATGACTTCTTGCCCTAGTAACTCAGAGAGACGCTTGGCAACGGGAGTTAGGCGTAATTTGTCATCCACACCCTTGGGACGGCCAAAATGACTTGCGAGAATGACTTTAGCACCCTTCTGCGTTAAATCTTGGATGGTTGGTAGAGCGGCACGAATGCGAGTATCGTCGGTAATCTTGCCTTGATCGTCCACAGGCACATTAAAGTCAACCCGCACTAATGCACGTTTCCCAGATATATCAGCTGAAGATAAACTTGCTAAACTTTTTTTGGACACACCAAACTCTCCTGATTGCCTTTTTGTTATTGTTTTGAAAGTAGAACCATCAAGATTTTACCGGAGTCAGGGGTACCCAAGTGACAGAGATATTTAAGACAGTACTATTTCCTATCGATCAAAGCCGGGAAACACGGGAAGCTGCTGATGTTGTTACCAACGTAGTCAAAAAGTACAGCAGTCGCTTGGTGCTGCTGTCTGTGGTAGAAGAACCACCTCCAGACGCTCCAGATGCGCCTAGTGCAGATCCGATGGTGTCACCAGAAGTAGTTGCAAAACTGCTAGAAAATGCCCAATCTTTATTTTCTGGGCAAGGAATTCAATCCGAAATTCTGGAAAGACAAGGTAAACCAGCTTTTACTATCTGCGATGTCGCTGATGAAATTGGGGCTGATTTAATTATTATGGGCTGCCGGGGGCTAGGCTTGACTGAAGAGGGAGCGGATGATAGTGTGACAACTCGCGTTATTAATCTTTCCCCTTGTCCAGTGCTGATTGTGCCTTAGTAGTGTATTTTGAAATACTAGTAAATTTGTGGCGCGATCGCTCATTAAAAAAGAGGACAAAGGGACGAATGTCACGAAGAAAAAGTGAAACCCTTGCTTCTTCTGGCTGTGGGGATGTAGAGGAAGTAGTTCATTTGTAAAAAATCCACCAAGTCCGAGGCAGTTCCAAATGAATTGGGAAGCCTACATCCTACCGTCAGGTCGATGTAAGTAGTTCACGCTTTTCTTAGTGCCATTCGTCTTATACCTGTTAAAGGTTTTTTGTTATAGATGACTCTCCCTGATACGATTAGGCACCCAAAATAGAGGAAGCGCCAGAAAAGACGATTTCCTCAATATTCAACACATTCAGAGTGAACTCATCACGTTGAATGGTGTAATTGTTAGAGCTGCCTAGAATAGTGTAATCACTTTTTAAATCAGACAGAATTAGCTTGTCCCATCCCCTGCCACCATCAATCGTGGCATTACCGTAACCAACATCAAATGTGTCGGCTCCACGTCCACCCTTAATCAAGACATCAGCGATCGCGCCCCCTTGGTTTGAAACGGGATTACCGCTATCATCAATTCGACGGGCTTTGAAGTAATCATTACCGTTCCCGCCATCAATTGTGCCACCTTTGATGCCAGTGTTAGCGCCATACCCAGTAAGGGTATCATTTCCTGCTCCTCCACAGATAATGCCATTAGTATTAAGAATACCTATACCTTTACTAATGCCAGTACCGATGATGCTATCGTTGCCATCGCCTAAACTAATCGTGCCACTGTTAACAATACCTATACCTATACTAGGTGCAATCGTGTCAAAAGGGTTATCGGACAGTCCTGCACCGCCTGTGCCTGTGCCAGAGAGGAAGTCGTTTCCCTTGCCTCCACTGATCGTGCTACCCTGACCGTTGGAGATGCCTGTACCCTTACCCGGATAGTAACTTCTGGACTGATCTGCTTCTGCAGGACTGCCGTTGCCGATACCAGTAATAAAATCGTTTCCGTCTCCTCCGTTAATGTCGCTGCCACCACTGTTGAAGATGCCTGTACCATCTTCTCCATTGAAAGCAATTCCACCATTTCCAGTTCCCTTGATAGAATCGTTCCCTTCTCCTCCATTAATATCGCTGCTCTCAGTGTTAGAGATTCCTATAGCAAACCCGCTAAATTTTCCAATTTCAGTTCCAAAGATAGAGTCATCTCCCTTTCCTCCATCAATACGGCTATCCTTAGTGTTTTGGATGCCTATACCACCGGATGCCAAACCGGAGATCAAATCTTTTCCATCTCCTCCATTGATATAGCCACGCTGAGTATTGGAGATACCTATACCAGCTACATAGGATCGATACGCGTAACCACCAGTGCCTGTGCCAAAGATCGTATCATCTCCCGTCCCTGCATTGATGATGCCACTGTTAGCAATGCCTGTGCCTGTGCTTGCAATGTCATAGCCGTTGCCGCCACCAGTGCCAGTACCCTTGATAGTGTCCTTGCCTGCTTGAGTATCAATGACTCCATTTTTTAGAACCTCAATTCCAATTGCTGGAATTTTTGGCAATAATGTATTATCCTCTTCTCCCACCACTAGATCGGAACCAGAGGTGCCTATGAGCGAGGAAGAAGAAACAATTAGTCTCGGCATAATATTAACTTTCCTCAATTGAGTGTGATAGAGGTTTAACCCCTAAATGTTTTACTCTCTCAATAAAAACTTTTAAATCAGAATTCACAGAGAACTCTAAAATCAGGTATTTTTCGATCAGAAGTTCACGGAGCCAGAACTAGAAAGTTTCAGACTTGACAAGTATTGATTAATGAATTCTTTGTCGCGATCGCAACGACCTGTAAGGTGTTAATGACAAAAAATAATCTGTGATTTAATACTTGAAAATAGAAACCAGATGATAGCCTGATAGTACTTACATAGCGAAAATTTACTGAGATTTCTATAATTCAATAAGAATCTTTGTATAATCTTCATATTTTTTGTGAAAAAATGTATATAAAAGTACTGTACTTTATGTGTTTTTTATATTTTGATCTCATTTATTTACAAATGACAAACAGAAAATTCTGAGCGTCGGCAGTCGGCGCTCAGAACTTTGGAGACAAATCTTGCATGTTTACAGGCCTAACAGCTTAAAAGCGATAGTTGCGATCGCGCACCCACATACTAACTGGAACTGCCTTACCCTGTGGATCTACTTTCGCCTTCACCACAATGGGGGGTACTTGTCCTCTGCGGGCGCGTTGGGTTCGCAAATCGTTGGTAATCTGCTGGCGTTGGTTCTCTGGGATGTAATAGGTTTCCAAGCCGTAGTTAACGGAACCATCCTGATAAACACCTTTTAAGGCCACCTGATTGGCTCTAAGAGTTGTGGGGCGATCGCTACTGACTCGTAACGGTCTCCAAGCTCTAGGAACACCGCGACCAGTGGATAGTTGCTCTTGCAAAGTTACGTAAATATTGGTTCCTTCAGGCAATCTTCTGCCGCTTCCCCGACCTTTGCTGACTAATGTTTGCCAACCAGGTAATCTACTCAAATTTGCGGTACGGGATATGTTGTAATCTAGCGCTAAGGTATTACCGTCTAGTACATTATTCGGGTTTACAGGTACGGTTTGCAAAATCACCGTCTTACCTGTCACATCTGTGTAAACGGCTTGGGCTGGTACTGCCATAATTAACCCTGTTTGCAGCGCCAGGGGAGCTAGTAACCGCCAAAAAGGTAAGGGCTTATTCGATTTTTGTTCAGTAGCAATCAAGTAATCCCGAAAAGTCACCTTACTGGAAAACTCGGCTTCGGGAGACAAGGTTTTATTTTTAGATTCAGATTTAGATTCAGAAGAACTATTAGTCATGAGCGTAGTCCTAAAAAGCAGAAGAATTGAGGAGGTCAAAAGTAACGAGATTAGGACTAACGCAGAGAAACTTTAAAAATTTTGACGCACAGAGATTTAGATGATGGGCAGAATTTTGTTAGCGGATAGCGAAGGTTTAGCCCATTCTGAATTTACACTACTTTTTACTTGCAGAGCTACCACCAGGTAAACGCCGTTCAAACCAGAGTCCAGCGCTAATTAAAGCGGAACCGCACAAGATAAAGACTAGAGACTTGAAAAGTAAGTCGGTGTCGTACTCTTGCACGCGACTGATAATTTGCAGTGTCACTAACAGCATACCGCCCCAAAAGGAACTTCTGTTGCTTAATTTCAATCCTTCTTGAATTAGTCCCCATGCTAATGTTGCTAGAAGTACATTGAAAATAAAAACACCAAGTTCATCAATCCGACTGATAGTTTGATGCCAAAAAGGTACTATGGCAATAAAGGCGAGAAAAGTACCAATAACAGCAGTTGTGAAAATAACTTCGCGGCGCGGAGGATTATTTCTTTGACGCAGTAGAAATAACCATTGCAATACCGCCAAGCCACTGAGAATTCCCAAATCGATGATCGGCAGAGACTGGAACAAGTTTGTCAAGTTCGTTGGCTGATTATAACCATAATTTGGAGATTCCCAAACCCAACGAAAAGACAGAACATAAAACACACCACCAAAGCTAACCAACGCCAAATTACGGGCCAGAGATTGAAACAATCTGTAATTTATGGTTGGAAACAGCAGATCATCATAACTCCAGAATAATGCAGGTGGGAGTGCAAAAGCAAAAGATGCCACCCAAGGCGCTATATCAGCATAATTCAGCAGTGGCAGAGGATTAAGGTTAGCTTGTAATGAACTGGCGAAAACAAAGGCTGCTAGACCAAAAATCCAGCGCGATCGGCAGAAGTAGGCTAAGGGGACAAATACCAGCCATGCCAACAAAGGCAAATGCTGCACCACTAACCGCGACCAAGTTAACTCACCTGAAGCGTACCATAAGTCTTCTAATCCCGTCCAATACCCTATTTCCACGAGGACAATTGACAGAATTCCTAAAGAATTTATGGACAAGCTGAAGGCCATCACCACAACACCCAACCCCCAGGCGAGAAAAAGTTGGGAAGTTGAACCGGCGATATTGAACATCTGGGCCATCAGCAGTATATTTGCGCCGAAAATGAAGGCGCTTAAAATGAGCAACCCTTCTCCCAGTAAGCGTTTACTTTTTTGCGGCTTCTTTCCTTCAGGTGTTATCCAATTGTAAAAACCGGTAATAGCGATCGCAAAAAACAAACTCATCATGAGAATAAATTTGACTTCCCGCGAACCTCCCTGCCAATTTCCTGATACAAAGGTAATTATGCCCAAGCATAAAAGGATGCTGCCTACAGCGATCGCGATCGCTTTATTGCGATCGCGTACAGCAGCTTCCAGGTTTTTAAATTGATAACGTTCTGCTATTTGCTCATACAGCGAAGAACTAATTAATCCTTCATCCCTCCATAGTTGTGCTTCTTTGCGTAACTTTTGCGGAAAACTATCTAAGAACATGACCTTCTCCGGTGCAGTGGGGTAGCTTGGCCATTGCGTTCCCAATGGCGGTCATTATATTTTGAGTATGAAGCCAAAAGGCTTGATTACATTGTTCTTGTGTAACAGTTTGATTTGGATTTTGATACAACGTAATTCGTAATTAAGAAGCGTCATCTTTCATATTGATTTCCACACAATTGCATCTCTACTCTGATTTGTGAAAAATTTTATTATTTATATATCCAGATGGAAAAACCTTCTAATTTATTACTTAAAGTCTCACGGCGTTTGTTCACTAATCTAGATGAACAAGAAAAATTTATTGAGGCTTTAATGAATCCTCAGCCTTTTTCACCCAGTATTCTTTGGTGTAAAGAAAAGCCAGATATTTCACCTTTAGCAGTGGAAACACCAACCTATTGGCAACCACAATTTACTGACCGTTTATGCTTGGGAGAAAAACCCGGTCAGCATCCCTTACATCAACAAGGGTATTTCTATTGTTTAGATTTCTCTTCAATATTTGCAGCTACTACTTTGTTAGCAATTCCTCAGCCAGTGCATTTAGTTTTTGATATGTGTGCTGCACCAGGAGGTAAAAGTATCTTTGCTTGGAAAGCTTTGCAACCTGAATTACTCATCAGTAATGAAGTAATTGGTAAACGTCTAGGGATGCTAATTTCTAATTTGAAACGTTGCCAGATTAGCCCTAGTGCAATAGTTAATAGAGATTCGAGCATATTTGCCGAGATATTTTCCTACTCTAGCAACTTAGTAATAGTAGATGCTCCTTGTACTGGGCAATCTTTACTGGCTAAAGGTGAAAAAGCACCCGGATGTTTTCACCCAACTGCTATTAACAAGAGTGCAAATCGGCAAAAGCGAATTATAGCTAACTCTGCTAAACTTGTTTCAACACAAGGTTATTTAGCTTATATGACTTGCACATATTCACCCGAAGAAAATGAGCAAGTTTGCGAATGGTTTTTGGAACGCTTTCCCCAGTTTCAGGCGATGGAAATTAGTAATTTAACTAAATATCAGTCACATTTAACTACAATACCTTGTTATCGGATGTTTCCTCAAGATAGGTTAGGTGCTGGTGCATTTACAGTTCTATTTAAAAATACTAATGAAAATGAAGATGAGCATAAGGAAGTAGATTTAAATGCAATATCTTCGCTCTATATCTACCAAAATCTGAAAAAGTAAAGTTAATTACATTGGTGGTATAGGACTCATATTTGATTTCTGAAAAAATTTAGTACAACTTAAAGAGCCTTCTTGACTGTTGCCTATTGCCTCCTACACAAATAAGTTTATAAATCAAATCAGATTGCTATATATCTTCTGGCATTAAACCAGAAGATGTGATGTTTATAAGAGGGCTGCATTTGTCAATCAGCCATCGGGAGTACACTTTTTACGTGAGTTGACTTTATATTAAGACCATTGATATTGCAATTCTTATATAGATGCAAAACGTGGTGTGTACAAAACATTTTTCATCTAGCTCAACTTCAACCCAACCCTTTAAAAACTTCATAATCTCCTTCCCAGTTCTAACTGCGAATGCAACTAGAAGGCTCCGCCTCTGGTCTAAGCGGCAGAGTTAAATAAGTGGGCATGAATAATTAAAGGTTTGTAGTCAGGGCTAGAGCTGCTTACTACGAGCCAATTTAATTGATTTTATATTCCTTAACATAGTTGGATGTATTCTTGCCCACAAACAAGATGACGAGATTAATAAAAAACTTTCAATAATTAACTCTTATGGATAATAAAATTTTTTTAACCTCATCCTAACCTAAATTTAACCAAAACTTATCCGGTATCAGCGTTAGACTTTTTGAAATAACCATTATACAAAAAAGCTAAACCGTACAGGATGCAAATTACATGAGTAGAAAAGTTAGCAAAGTGTTTAAACAGTCTGGGGTGATTCCTTATAGAGTGAACAATGGCAAAGTTGAAATCTTGCTAATCACAACCCGTAACTTTCAACACTGGGTGATTCCAAAAGGAGATATTCCTAATGGTATGAGTCCGCCCGCTTCAGCAGCCAAAGAAGCTTGGGAAGAAGCAGGGGTAATTGGGCAGGTAGACACCAATGAACTGGGCACTTACAAGTACCGCAAAGGAGGAAAAAGTTATCGTGTCAAGATGTATTTGTTACCAGTTGAAATGCTGAGTGAAGATTATCCAGAAGCAAGTAAAAGAAAACGGCAGTGGGTAGAAGTGACTACAGCTATCAGGTGGGTTAAGTTTAGTTCGCTCAAAAGAATTCTTAAAGGTTTTTTCCAGGTTAAATCTCACTTTTGTGCATTTCAAGACACTAGTAATATATAAAATACTTACTAAATAAGTATAATTAAATACGTCAAAAAAAGCCTAGTTCGTAGTCAGCAATTCATCGTTAATAGCAAGCTTTACTAGGACTAAAGTCCTTACTACAAACTTTAATTTATTTATGCCTAGCTACCTTTATTGGCAAACTTCCCCGTTCCACAAGCTCAGTATTCAACCGAATTAAATATTATCTGTTGCTTCAATCAAAGCACTACAAATTCCTGGTTCACTCATCGAATGCCCAGCATCAGGAACCACTATAAATTCTGCTTCTGACCAAGCTCGATGTAATTCCCAAGCTGATATCATTGGACAGACTACATCATAGCGTCCCTGAACAATTACAGCCGGAATATGGCGGATACGGTCTACATTTAAGAGTAATTGATCTTCTGTTTCAAGAAAGCCCTTATTCATAAAGTAATGGCATTCAATACGTGCGAAAGCTGAAGCAAATTCGCTCTCGCCAAACTTTTGCATGAGTTCTGGGTCTAAAAAAAGTCTACTTGTACTAGCTTCCCAAATTGACCAAGCACGCGCCGCTGCTAATTGAATTTCTAAATCGGGACTAGTCAAGCGTTTGTAATATGCTGCGATCATATCATCACGTTCTGCGATCGCAATTGGTTCGACATAAGCTTCCCAAGCATCAGGAAAAATATAGCTAGCACCCTCTTGGTAAAACCATCGCAACTCTTTTTGCCTCAGCATGAAAATACCACGGAGAATTAATGCCGTGCAGCGAGAAGGATGGGTTTGGCTGTAGGCTAATGATAAAGTACTACCCCAGCTACCACCGAAAACCGCCCACTTTTCTATACCTAAATGTTGGCGTAGTTTTTCGATATCACTGACTAAATCCCAAGTGGTATTTTCTCGTAATTCAGCATGGGGCGTACTTTGACCACAACCACGCTGGTCAAACATCACTATCCGCCATTTTTCTGGGTGGAAATATTGCCGATAAAAAGGTGGACATCCACCACCAGGCCCACCATGCAGTAAAACGATGGGTTGACCTTGGGGGTTTCCTGACTCTTCAAAATGAATGGTATGTAAGCCGGAAACCTGTAAACTACCTTCTCGGTAAGGCTCGATCGCTGGGTAAAGTTCTCGCATTTTAGAAATTTTATCAGTAATGTTGTCATAAACCGCAGAGTTACAGAGAAGCCAGTGCGCCCTTGCGGTTCTCCGACTTGTACCCCTACGGGGTAGCAACTGGCGCAGCGCTGAGAAAAATTAAGATATTTTACGAGTCACCTTGAAAGGGCTACTCCTAAAAATATCTTGATTTGCTCAGGAGCTTTGATTATTCCCAATCCAAAATCCAAAATTATTATGAGAGGTCGCAAGTAAATGCCGTGGTTTGTCAAAATTGAAGAAGGGAAAGTCGATAAACCTACCTTTGACCAATATGTACCTGCTCACAAAGCCTACATCCAAGACCTGATTGCTAAAGGACACAAAGCACGAACAGGCTATTGGGCAGAACAAAGAGGCGGAATGTTGCTGTTTGAGGCAGCCTCTAAGGAGGAAGCAGAAGCAATTGTCGCTGATGACCCGTTGGTAAAACACGGCTGCGTCAACTATCAACTTTACGAATGGCGAATTGTTATGGAATAACACACACTTACTTGTTTTTCATGTTATGCTTTTAGAAGACCTGGATCTATGCGATTGCAACACCCAAATCTTGTCAGAACCGGAAGGTAGCAGCAACACGGGAGGCTTGTAATAGGCGTAGTCTCCGGGTCGCCCTATTTTTAGGAGCGGTCAGCAACAATGGCTGGTTTTGGAGATATTGTTCAAAAAGCTTTTTACCTCGGTGTTGGATTAGCTTCTTACGCAGGTGAGAAAGCAGGGGGGAAATTAGCCCAAGTGCGATCGCAAGTCCAAAAACTGGCAGATGAAATGGTGGCAAAGGGCGAAATGAACACAGAAGAAGCCCGCCGCTTTGTTGAAGAAATGATGAAGCAAGCCCAACAAGCCCAACCATCTGCTGAAACCTCCGAGAAAACACCTCCTTCGGAACCTCGCCGGATTGAAATTTTAGAGGAAGATGAAGAACCAACGGTGAAAGAGGGATCAAGTGATGAGAATGTGGATAAATTGCGTCAAGAAGTGCTAGACCTGCAAAACGAGTTAAAACGATTGCAACGCGATTAATAAAAAGTATTTTTTAGTCGATATAACTGGTAATAAGTGGCACTTTGACATGGCACTTGATATAGAAACTTGATAAGATACATTGCCTAGTGTATATTCTAGTGCTTCCACCCAGATAACACAAAGCGTCCTGTTTATAGCCTGCAAAGGTGTCAAGTTTATGGAACAGTGGCAAAAGGATTTAGCAGAAATCGTTGAAACAGTGGCTGATGAAGTAGAGCGTTTCTTCCTGGGAATGAGTGAAATGGTTGACGCTTTTTTTGAGTTAACGGAAGAAATTACTGAGCAAGTCCCTAATATTGTTACTGAAGTCGATCAGTATTTACAGGATTTAGCTGAACCAATGTTGGAGGCTTACTGGGAACTGGAAGACATGGTAGCAGATGTAGATCCAGGTTTTCCTTATTCAGTTGAACCTACGGCCGAAAAAAATCCTGCCTGCATCGGTTGTACTCATTACCACGGTCAAGTTTATAGTGGTAATTTATTAGTTTGTGCCATGCATCCCCACGGTTGTGAAGATGAGAATTGTCCAGACTGGGAGAAGGAAGAGTATTGAGGGGGGAGTAGATACGCGAAAAATCTTTGTCTGTACAAAATTAATTAAAAGACGTAAAGATAAGTAAAATAACCAATGACAAATGACAAATGACAACTGACAAATTCCCTGAAATGAAGTATGGTGAACGCGATATTGCGGAAGGTAAATTAATTACCTTTCCAAACCCGCGTGTGGGGAGACGATATGACATTAATATTACTTTGCCGGAATTTACTTGTAAATGTCCGTTTTCCGGCTATCCTGACTTTGCGACAATTTACGTCACATATATACCTGATGAACGGGTAGTAGAATTGAAGGCGCTTAAACTTTACATTAACAGTTACCGCGATCGCTATATTTCCCACGAAGAATCCGCCAACCAAATTTTGGATGATTTTGTAGCTGCTTGTGAGCCGTTAGAAGCCACTGTGAAAGCAGATTTTACGCCTCGTGGGAATGTACATACTGTGATTGAAGTGCGTCATCACAAATACCCATCATAAAAACTTTGGGTATTGCTGAATGGGGATATGAATCTGAATGTAGAGACGTTGCAATGCAACAGCTCTACAAGGATTCTGAAATTACGCAAAATTATTTTTCATACCACAATCAGCAACGCAAATTTTGGTTTGTAGTGAACACGAACATTTTTACTCAGGTTGATTAAGCAGTTATTTTGCAATTCTGTTTGCAGCAGATTGTACTTGAAGCACAACTTTTTTAGATAAAGGAATATATCCGAGTTCCAAACTGGATTTTTGCCCCTCAATCAAAGCCCAATCAATAAATTTTTTTAGCGCTTCACCTTTGACTCGGTTTGGATATTGCTGATAAGTTAAGAACCAGCTGTAAGTAACGATGGGATAAGACCGGGAACCTGTAGGATCGTTGATAAAAGCAATCAAGTTATCGGCGGGTAACTTCACTGACTCTAAGGTTTGAGCTACAGATTCTGGTGTCGGCGTAATATAGTTACCAAATTTATTTTCCAAAGCAGCCACAGGAAGTTTATTTTGTTTGGCGTAGACGTATTCTACATAGCCAATAGCTCCTGGGATCTGTTGAACTAAGGCAGTAACACCTTCGTTACCCTTTCCACCAATTCCCACTGGCCATGCCACAGCTTTACCTGCTGCAACTTTGCTGTTCCATTCTGGACTTATAGCACTTAGATGTTGCGTCAATACACTTGTAGTTCCACTACCATCAGTGCGGTGTACAACCTGAATCGGTAGATTGGGCAAATTTACGCCTGGGTTAGCTACAGCTATTCTCGGATGATTCCAATTCGTAATTTTTCCGAGAAAGATATCTACATAAACTTGGCGTGATAGCTTTAAACCATTTGGCAGATTGACTGGAGGTGACTGGGGGGCGGGCGCGAGATTGTAAGCTAGCACTATGGAACCAGCAGTCATGGGTAAAGCAATCACTCCCCTTTTTATCTTAGCTGCTTGTTCATTTGTAATTCCCACATCACTAGCTGCAAAGTCTACAGTACCTTCAACCAGCTGTTGCACTCCAGCGCTGCTTCCTATAGCTTGATAGTTAATTTCCACATTGGGATTTTGCTGGTTGTAATCTGAAAGCCAGCGTTCATACAAAGGCGCAGGAAAACTTGCCCCAGCACCAACGAGAGAAACGTGCTTGATTTTTTTATTATCGGTAGTACAAGAAGCGATACTCAACAATATAGCGATTACAGGTAGTAGGCAAACCCGTCGTTTAGATTGAAGTTGAGCAGATATACAAAACTTTAGTTCCAATGCTTAATAATTTTCCAATCTGTAGCTGTGTAGGTGTAATTAATTGTAAAACGAGGAAAATACATTTGAAATACAAAGGTACGCAAAGTTTTCAGTTATGCTATGCGTACCTTTGCATTTAAACTTCAATAGCCGTCTCTTTTTCCTCAATTTTTGGCTCTGAACTAAGCCGATCTAAAATTTCTAAAACCTCTTGTTCAAAAGCAACTTGGGCGCGGTTAGTTTTGCCACCAACATATAAGAGATCGCCTTTTTGTAATGCCCATATTTGTGAATGAGAAAAGTAACTCATCACCACACCCAACATTAGTAAACCAAATCCTGAGTAAACAATTGGTATACCTGGATCGGCTTTAATTTGTAAGCCAGTGCTGCCAATAACATCCAGAATTTTCAACTTCACGCCATTGACTTCGGTTGACATCCCAGCGCGGACAGTATCAACTAATTTACCCTTGGGATCATAAATTAATACCATCCCTTGCAAGTCTTTGGCTAGTAAAGAAACACCCTCACTCAAATCAGGTTTAGTAGGAACCCACGTACCCCAAATACGCCCTTGTCCTTTAGTGTTCAATAGCGCCATTGGTAATTGAAAAATCGGGCTGTTGTTAAATTGGACGCGAACACCTGCAATTCCCCAATCAGTTTGGTAGAAGGTTATACCCCGATAGCGCAGAGGCTCGTTGACAAAAATCTTCTTATGGTCAACTTCCTCTCCCTGCTTATTTAAGACAGACATATCGGAATAAAATTGATCGATGCCGCCAGATGGAGTGTAGTCAATCCAAAAACGATTGACGCGCACAGACCAATCTTTCGAGACTTGGGCTGCTAATGGGCCAGCATCGACAATATTTGTGACTTGAAATGTATCGCCACTGGCAATCATTTCCTGTGCCATAAATCCAGTCATCGCCCCCCAAATTCCCCCTATTAGAATAGCTACGATGCCAATATGAACAATAATTGGGCCAATGCGTCCGACTATTCCCTTACGGGCATAGAGGATATTTTCTTTTTCTTGATCTGGAAAAATTTTATAGCGGCGTTTCTGTAATAGTTGGCTGAGAGAATTTAGAGAACCATTATCTAGTTCTGCACTTAAAGCTAGTTTTTGAAATTGCCGTGGTTCTTCGTAATATTTCCAGCGCTGGGCAGCTTTTAAAGCTGGTAACTGACGGGTAAAAGAACAAGCAGTTAAGCTAGTGCCAAATAAAATCAATAATGCCAGAAACCACCAGGTACGATATACATGGTCTAACCCAACTACCTGAATTACCTTCCAAGTTAAGAAACCAAATAAAGCTGGATGTTCTGGGTAGTTACTCTGATAAAATGCGGGTGACTGACCTTGCTCAATTACAGTACCGGTGGAACTAAAGATTGCAATCAATAGTAGTAGTGCGATCGCTAGTCGTAAGTTAGTCAGTACGGGCAAAAGCTCTTGCCGTAAGAACTTGCCAGGTATTGCCCACCATTTTAATTCTTTGGACGCTGAATCTTCTAAAGTCATTACGTGTAAAATCTAACAAAGTATTGATATTAAAAACTGCCAAGGGGAATCCGAGAAATTAAGGAAAACACACCGAATCCTACCAATAGCGCCCCGCTAACTGGGTTAATCCAACCAGACCAGCGACGCAATTCTAGTAATTTTTTAATTGAAGCTGTAAAAGTACCCGCCAAAATCAATGGTGCTACATAACCAGCTGTGTAAGAAAGTAGCAAAACAGCGCCTAAAATTAAATCTTGAGTATTGGCAATCCAACCCAGTAAACTGGCTAAAACAGGCGTGCTACAAGGAGATGCAACTAAGCCAAAAGTCAGCCCCAGTAAATAAGAACGCAATCCTATAGGTAAATCTTGCGAAATCCAATTCGTTTCGCCCAAAGATGGAAATTGTAGAGGTAGGGCTTCTAGTAAGTTCAGCCCCATGAGAATGGCGATAATGCTGACGATAATCGGCAAACCAATTCCCACTTGTCCATAGACTTTTCCTACCAAAGCTGCTATTATACCCATCCCTGCTAATGTAGTTGCTAATCCTAAAGCAAACCAAGTTGATTGGGCAGCTGCTTGCAAGCGGTTTTTGGCTTCATAACCGCCGATGTAACCAATGGTAATTGGCAGCATAGAAAGCATACAGGGTGTAAGACTGGTGAGCAAGCCAGCCGCAAAGATGATACCAACACTGACCACGCTAAGGTGTGCCAGTTGGTTAGAAACGAGGCTGTTGGCAAATTGTTCTAATTGGTAAATTTGGGTTTGCAGGTTATCAAACATGGGGAGTTTCTGGGCGGGAAATGCTTACTCTGCTTGAATTGTAGCTTATTTTTGTCTATAGAGTCAGCAGAAGTGATTGTCTGAACCTGATATCATCTAAATTTCATCTGCCCAAAGAAATGTATCTAAAATACAATTAAGCTCGAATTATCTCGGAAGAAGCACGGCTGGAGCATTTAGCATGATGATTGCATTACCCGGATTTAAAATTGTCACTTTGTTAAAAGCAGGGGTAAAAGCAGTCATATACCGTGGAATCAAGGTTAAAGACCAGTGTCCGGTAATTATCAAAGGGCTACGGAAAGAACAGTGTACACCCAATAATATTGAACAACTCAAACATGAGTATGCGATCGCTCAAAGGTTAAATATCGCCGCTGCAGTCAAGGTATACGCCTTAGAGATACACCAGGGAATCCCTTATTTGATTATGGAGGATTTTGAGGCGCGATCGCTCGATCAGTTACTAGACCAATTTCAAGAACCTGTTTCGTTCTTAAAAATTGCGATTGAAATCACCAGCAAACTCGCACAAATTCACACTCATAACATTGTCCACAAGGATATTAAGCCACAAAATATCTTAGTTAACCTCGAAACCAGTCAGGTTAAAATTGCCGATTTTGGAATTGCTACTTTTATTCCATATCAGCAGCAAATAGTTAGCAGTTCCAGTCGCATTGAAGGCAGTTTACCTTATTTGTCACCTGAACAAACCGGGCGGATGAATCGAGGAATTGACCATCGTAGCGATTTGTATTCACTGGGAGTCACCTTTTATGAGATGCTCACAGGTCAGCTACCATTTCAAGGCAAAGACCCATTAGAGTGGGTGCATTGTCATATTGCCAAATCTCCCCCATCTCCAAAAAAGCTCAATTCTGATATTCCCCTTATGCTCTGTGACATCATTATCAAATTGTTGTCAAAGGTTGCAGAACAGAGATATCAAAGCGCTTTAGGTTTGCAATTTGATCTGGAACAATGCTTAAAACAATTGGAGACGACCGGAGAAATTCAATCCTTTTCTTTGGGTGAGCAAGATATCTCAGAACGCTTTCAAATTCCCCAGAAATTGTATGGGAGAGAACAAGAAATTGCCAAGCTTCTACAAGTATTTGAGCGAGTTGTTAGCCAAGGAAAACCAGAAATTGTCCTCGTCTCTGGCTATGCTGGAATTGGTAAATCTTCTTTAGTTAAGGAGATTCATAAGCCGATTGTACGAGAACGTGGAGTTTTTATTTCTGGTAAATTCGATCAGTATAAACGAGATATTCCTTATTCCACTATTATTCAAGCTTTTCAAACACTTGTTAGACAAATTTTAACGGAGCCTGAAGATCAACTTGCCAATTGGAAAAAGCGAATACAAGCAGCATTAGGGAACAATGGTAGATTAATCGCCGATGTAATTCCAGAAGTTGAATTAATCGTTGGCGAACAGCCACCTATACCAGAGTTGGGGCCTGCTGAATCTCAAAATCGATTTAATTTAGTGTTTCAGAATTTTATCAGCGTATTTTCGCAAAAGGAGCATCCCCTCACTGTTTTTTTAGATGATATGCAGTGGGCAGACAGTGCTACTTTAAATTTAATTCAAACCGTCATTACTGGGTCTAGTATCCATTATCTCTGCTTTATTTTAGCCTATCGAGATAATGAAGTAGATGTTGTGCATCCCTTTAGTTTAATGATTGAGAAGATTTGCCAGCAGGGAGTAAGAAAAACTGAAATTATTCTTACTCCCTTAAATCTTGTTTATGTAAATCAATTGATTGCTGATACATTGTATAGTTCAGCAGAACGAGTAGAACCTCTTGCTCAATTGATTATCCAAAAAACTGATGGTAATCCTTTCTTTGTCAATGAATTTCTGAAAACACTGCATCAAGAAAATCTGCTAAATTTCGACCCCCAATATCGGATTTGGCAATGGGATCTAGCTCAGATTGAAGCCCTAGGTATTACAGATAATATTGTCAGCTTGATGATTGGGCGGATGCAAAAGCTACCAGCCGCAACTCAAGAAGTGCTTAAATTAGCCTCCTGTATTGGTAATCGCTTTGATCTAGAAGTTTTAGCGATCGTTGGTGAACAATCTATTCAAGAAACAGCAAATGCCCTTGTTGAAGCAATTTTAAGAGGATTAATTATCCCCATAGAGTCAGATGAAACTACTGGTAGAAACTATCGTTTTTATCATGACCGAGTTCAACAAGCTGCATACTCCTTAATTGCTGATGAATCAAAGTCGGTAGTTCATCTGACGATTGGGCGACTTTTGCTGAAAAATTCTAGTCATGAACAAGTAAACGAGCAAATTTTTGATTTAGTCAATCAACTAAATCTCGCGGTTAATCTAATTATTGACCAGACAGAAAAAGATGAATTGGTAAGATTGAATTTAATCGCTGCGAAGAAAGCAAAAGCATCTACAGCTTACACTCCTGCTAAAAGACTATTTAGCGTTGCTATGAATCTTTTAGCTGAAAATGCCTGGATAGAACAATATGAACAAACATTTACTTTATTTAGAGAACTAGCTGAGTGTGAATTTTTAACCGGAAATTTAGAACAAGCAGAACAATTATTTGAGTTACTATTGCTCAAAGCAGAATCTCATGTAGAAAAATCTAATATTTACATGCTGCAAATCAGACTCTATCAAGTTGCGGGTAGATATGAAGAGGCGCTGACATTGGGATTAGAAGCTTTAAAACTTTTTGGGGTGAAATTCCCTGATTCAAACGAGGAAGTGCAAGCTGCGATCGCAATTGAAAGAAACCAGATATCAACTAATCTAGATAACAGACAAGTCTCTGATTTAATTAATGCTTTAGTAATCGAAGACCCCAATATTAAAACAGTAATTAGTCTGTTGACGACTTTGGGCCCACCTACTTATCTTGGTAGACCTCATCTCTTTCCTTTAGTCGTACTGAAAGCAGTTAACTACTCACTCAAGTTTGGGAATACGGAAGATTCCTGTTTCGCTTACAGTATGTATGCCATGTTATTGGTTTCTATCTTCCATGATATTCCTACAGGCTACGCATTTTCTGAAATGACAATTCAATTGAATGAAAAGTTTCACGACTTGAAACTTAGAGGAGTTGTTCTACACATTCATGGAAGTCATATTAACGTTTGGCGTAATCATATTGCTACCGATATTCCCTTTTTAGAACGGGGATTTATTGGCTGTGTGGAAGCAGGCGATGTGACAATGGCAAACTACAACGGTTATCAAGGCTCGTGGCAAATTATCCAATTAGGCTCTCCGCTTTCAGATACATATAAATCTTTAGATAAATACATTGTATTCGCCCGCCAGTCTAAACATGAGGCTGTCTATCAGACAATCAGACTACAGCAGATGTTGCTGATGAATCTGCGCGGACTGACTCACCACACTTTGACTCTAAGTAATGATGAATTTGATGAATCCTACGCTTTATCTATTATTACCGATGCAGGTTTTGTTAGTGGAATTATTTTTTATCACATTATCAAATTAATTATCTTTTTTACATATAGACAGTATGCAGAAGCACTAAATTATGTATTAAAATTATCCCAACTTCCCGTTATAACACTGGCATTACCCATTGAAACAGATTATATTTTATATTACTCACTGACTTTAACGGCTCTTTATCCAACAGTATCTTTTATAGAGCAAGAACAGTTTTTGCTAACTCTAGAATCCCATCAGCAACAATTGCAATACTGGGCTTACCACTGCCCTGAAAACTTCTTACACAAGTCTCAATTAGTAGCTGCTGAAATAGCTAGAATTCAAGGTAGAGACTTAGAAGCAATGCGCTTGTATGATCAATCAATTGCTTCAGCTCGTGAGCAGGCATTTGTGCAATATGAAGCTTTGGCTAATGAGCTAGGCGCTAAGTTTTACTTGGAGCGAGAGTTTGATTTAATTGCCAAAACCTACTTGCAAGAAGCGAAAAATTCATATCTGCGCTGGGAGGCATCTGCTAAAGTTAAGCACTTAGAAGAATTCTATCCTCAGTTATTGCCACAACCACAGCTTACTTCTAACGGAACATTTATTACCACAGGCGAGAATTTAGACTTTTTATCAGTAGTTAAAGCCTCTCAAAGCATATCTAGTGAAATTATTTTTTCGCGGTTGTTGAAGACATTAATGCAAATTGTCATCGAGCAAGCAGGAGCAGAAATCGGTTATTTATTGCTTGAAAATGAGCAAAAATTGGTCATAGAAGTAGAAGCTAAGGTTAATTTTCAGGCTGAAAAACTCAATGTTTCTCGACCCGTATTTGATGGCGAAATTTCACAAGTTATTCCACAATCAATGCTCAATTATGTTCAGCGAACTCAAGAAACAGTGATTTTGCAGAATGCTACTGAGCAAAATATGTTTTCTGGAGATGAGTATGTAATCCAAAAACAACCCAAATCAGTACTTTGTTTACCGATCGCGCGTCAGTCAAAATTACTTGGTATTTTATATTTAGAAAATAATCTTATCCCCAGCGCCTTTACACAGGAAAAGCTTTCCGTACTAGATATTTTGACAGTTCAAATTGCTATTTCTCTAGAAAATGCTCGTCTTTATCAAGGTCTAGAAAAAAGCCAAGAACAGCTTAACCTGGCATTGAAATCTGGCAAAATTGGTGTTTGGTGTTGGGATATCGTCAATGATTTGTTTGACTGGGATGAGCAAATTTATCAATTATTTGGGTTAACACCTAAAACTTTTGTTGCAACTTCTGAAGCAATTTTAGCTCGTCTGCATCCAGATGATAGCCCATTGCTGGCTCAATCGTTGAGTCGAGCAATTAATGAGGGCGTAGAGCATAATTTAGAATATCGAATTATTTGGGATGACGGCAGTATCCGCTACCTAGCCTGCCGGGGAAAAGCCTTTTTCAACGAAGCAGGTAAAGCCATACACATGAGTGGTGTTGTGCTTGATATCACAGATAGCAAACAAGCTGAAGCCGAACGTATCCAACTAATTCAAGAGCAAACCGCCCGTTTAGAAGCAGAAGCAGATCAGCAACGAGCAGCATTTTTGGCTCAAGTCAGTGCAACCCTCGCTTCTTCCCTCGATTACGAAAGCACGCTAGCAAGTGTGGCAAACTTAGTTGTGCCTTACTTCGCCGATTGGTGCAGTGTTGATCTGCTGCAAGAGAACCAATCAATCAATCGGGTAGCAGTTGCTCACCGAGATCCAGAGAAAGTTAAACTCGGTTGGGAACTTCATCAGCGTTATCCGAGAAAGTTGGATGAACCGGGAGGCGTGCCAAAAGTACTGCGTACAGGAATTGCTGAAATGGTAACTGAAATCTCAGATGCACTATTAGCAAAAGGCATCCAAGATGCAGAACATCTAAGAATTATACGTGAAATTGGTTTAAAGTCCTGTATAATATTGCCCTTGATGGCACGTGAAAGAATTTTTGGTGCAATTTCCTTTTTTACAGCAGAATCAGAACGTCGTTACAGCACATCTGACTTGTCACTAGCTGAAGATATTGCCCATCGAGCAGCGATCGCCATTGATAATGCCCGCCTTTACCAAGAAGCACAGCAAGCACAAAAAACCGCAGAGCAAGCCCTAGAGCGCATTGCCCGTCTCCAATCCATCACGGCTGCCCTTTCAGAATCGCTGACACCAGCCCAAGTATCTGAAGTCATTGTAGAGCAAAGCATGGCTGCCTTAAAAGCCAGTTCAGCCCTCGTCGCCTTGCTGAATGAAAACAAGACTGAACTAGAAATTGTGCGGGCGGTTGGCTATAAGCAAGATTTGGTAGACGCTTGGCGGTATTTTCCTATTGATTCACCTTCGCCTTTAGCCGAAGCTGTGCGGACTGGACAACCTGCTTGGGCTGAATCAAGACAAAATAGAATAGCTCGTTACCCTCATCTAGCTGAAGCTTATGACCAATATGACATTGATGCCTGGATTTCTATTCCATTAATGGTAGAGGGTTCGGCAGTTGGAGGTATCACTTTAGGATTTATTCAACTTCAAGAACTTAGTGGAGAAGATCAAGCCTTTCTCTTGGCTGTTGCTCAACAATGCGCCCAAGCGATCGCTCGCGCCCACCTTTACGAAGCCGAACGAACGGCGCGAAACGCCGCAGAATCAGCAAACCGCATCAAAGATGAATTTTTAGCTGTGCTATCCCATGAATTAAGAACCCCGCTTAACCCGATTCTGGGTTGGACAAAGCTGATGCGGAGTCGCAAACTTGACCAAGCAACAAGCGATCGCGCCCTCGAAACTATTGAGCGCAATGCCAAATTACAAACCCAATTAATTGAAGATTTGCTTGATGTTTCCCGCATCCTTCAGGGTAAACTTAACCTCAACTTCGGCCCGATTAATTTGATATCAGTCATTGAAGCTGCGATCGAAACAGTGCGTTTATCAGCACAGGCTAAATCCATTGAGATTCAGACAATTTTTGAATCTGGTGCCGGTACAGTTCTAGGTGATGGCAATCGATTACAACAAGTCATTTGGAATATTCTTTCCAATGCCATTAAGTTTACTCCTAGTGGAGGACAGGTAAAAATTAAATTAGGGCAGGTTGGCTCACAGGTACAAATCTGCGTAACTGACACAGGGAAAGGGATTGCACCTGAGTTCTTACCATTCGTCTTTGATTATTTCCGTCAAGCAGATGGGGCCACAACCCGGAAATTTGGCGGTTTAGGTTTAGGATTAGCGATCGTCCGGCATCTTGTTGAACTTCATGGGGGAACTGTGCAAGTAGAAAGCCTGGGCGAAGAAAAAGGAGCAACTTTCACTGTTAGACTTCCATGTTTACAGGATGAAAGTAAAGGAATCAAAGATAAAATAAATACCTCCTCACTGCTGCCAGATCAGTCCTTACCTTTATCTGACTTAAAGATTCTTGTGGTCGATGATGATGCAGATATGCGAGAATTCTTACCTTTCATGCTGGAGCAATATGGGGCAACGGTGACAGCTGTAGCCTCAGGCATTGCAGCTTTAACTGCACTGAGTCAATCCCAGCCAAATTTGATTATTAGCGATATTGGGATGCCAGAAATGGATGGTTATATGCTGATGCGACAGATCAGGAGTCTAAAACCAGAGAAAGGTGGGACAATTCCCGCGATCGCTTTAACTGCCTATGCTGGAGAGATGGATTATCAGCAAGCGATCACTGCTGGATTTCAACAACATATTTCCAAACCTGTAGATCCAGAAGAATTGGTAAAGGCGATCGGATCATTAATTAAAAGTTTGTAGTCATCGGTACTAGCCCTACTTTGTTTGCGTAGCATCTCGGAGAGAAGACTGGATCTGCTCACTAAGAGATACGGATAGCATTGTTTTATCGGTTAAATCAGAGGGGTCTGACCCTCTATTTATCATCTCTATCCGTCAGTGGGAAAGGGTTTTGGTCAGATATGGCTGTTAGTAATCAATTTCCACCCTTATTCACAGGATGACGCTAGCTAAACAAGCGATTAAACTATGGATAATATCAAGGCATTGTTGTTTTTAGCACAACTTACATAAATTTCATCGCATTCTTAAATCTAAAATCTCATCCTGCTATATAAAATACCAGTTATGTCAGTGTATCAAGGAAGTTATGGGGAAACCACCGATTTGATTATTGGTGTTCACAACCAAGAAAACCTCGAATTACAAACAAATTCTGCTCCTGTGGGCGCTCTTGCCACAAGGAAAGGAAATTTTTCTACGTTTCTTGCTCCCCTGACTCAGGATACTTTTAAGCAGGTCGTTCAGGATGTCGAGCAAAAATTACAGATTGTCCATCAAACCCTATCAATGCTGGATTCTCAGGGGTTTGAAACTCTTCTGCAAGAAATGTTGCATTCGATTACCCTGAAAACCGGGGAATTACTGGGAGCAGACCGGACAACGATATTTTTATTGGATGAAGAAAAACAAGAACTCTGGTCGATTTTAGCTGAGGGGGAAGGCGATCGCTCTTTAGAAATTCGTATCCCCGCCAATAAAGGCATTGCTGGGGAAGTCGCTACTTTCAAACAAGTTATCAATATTCCCTTTGATTTTTATAACGATCCGCGATCGCATTTTGCCCAAGAACAAGAAAAAAGAACTGGCTACCGCACCTACACCATGTTGGCTTTGCCACTGTTAAATGAACATGGGCAGTTAGTTGCAGTAGTACAATTACTGAATAAATTAAAATCTGGCAATAATCACGCCGCTCCCCTTGCCGAGCGCGTTGATACCAAAGGTTTTCTCTCTTGTGACGAACAATTATTTCAAGAATTTGCCCCTTCAATTCGCCTAATTTTAGAATCCTCCCGCTCTTTTTATGTCGCTACCCAAAAACAAAGAGCAGTGGCGGCTCTAATGAAGGCGATCAAGTCCCTCTCTCAAAGCAGTCTCGACTTAGAAGACACCCTGAAGCGGGTGATGGACGAAGCCAAGGAACTGATGAATGCCGATCGCAGTACACTATGGTTAATAGACCATGATCGCCATCAATTATGGACGAAAATTACCCAAGATGATGGTTCAACTAAAGAGTTGCGAGTCCCTGTAGGCAAAGGCTTTGCGGGTATAGTAGCGGTTTCTGGCAAGAAACTGAATATTGCCTTTGATTTGTACCACCATCCTGACTCTGATACAGCCAAACAACTCGATCAGCAAAATGGCTATCGCACTTGTAGCTTACTTTGTATGCCAGTATTTAACGCCGATCAACAACTGATTGGTGTTACCCAGCTCGTAAATAAGAAGAAAACTGGTGATTTTCCCGCTTATAATCCAGCTGATTGGCCCAAAGCTCCCGACTGCTTCCAAGCTAGCTTTGACCGCAACGATGAAGAATTTATGGAAGCTTTTAATATTCAAGCCGGAGTAGCGCTGCAAAATGCCCAGTTGTTTGCCACAGTCAAGCAACAAGAACAAATGCAACGAGATATTCTGCGTAGTCTTTCCAATGGAGTGGTTTCCACTGATAAAACTGGCTTAATTATCGCCGCTAATGAAAGCGCCCAACGTTTGCTAGGGCTGGGAGTAGATGAACGTTTAGAAGGTAAATTAGTTAATGATGTCATTGGTATCAAAGAAGGTGACTTTAGCAAGTGGTACCAAGATGCTTTACATGCGGTTGACTTAAAAGGTCGTCAGCAATATTACCCCGATCGCACACTCATAACAACTGGTACACAACAGCACAGTATTAATTTATCCATTAACACAATTGCCGATGCCAGCGACAACGAGCAAGTCCGGGGGGCGTTAGTGGTGATGGAAGACATCAGTGATGAAAAGCGGCTCAAGAGTACGATGTACCGCTACATGACCCAGGAATTAGCGGAAGAACTGCTGAAATTAGATGATGCTAAACTTGGAGGCGATCGCAAAGAAGTTTCGATTTTATTTTCCGATATTCGCGGCTACACCACTTTGACAGAAAACTTGGAAGCAGAAGAAGTGGTAAGTATGCTCAATGAATATTTTGAATCAATGGTGGAGGCAGTCTTTAAACATAAAGGCACGCTTGACAAATACATCGGCGATGCAATCATGGCTGTGTTTGGTTCTCCTCTGGCATTAGAAGAACACGCTTGGATGGCAGTGCAAACATCTTTAGAAATGCGCGTTCGCCTGCACGAATTTAATCAACGTCGCTATGTAGATGATAAGCCCAGAATTAAAATCGGCATTGGTATCAACTCAGATACCGTAATTAGTGGGAATATTGGCTCTAGTAAACGGATGGAATTTACCGCCATTGGTGATGGCGTTAATCTTGGCTCTCGATTAGAAAGTGTCAGCAAACAATATGGTTGCGACATTATTATTAGCCATAACACTTTTAAACCCTGCCAAGATAATATTTGGGCTAGGGAACTAGATTACATTCGTGTCAAAGGCAGAAATGAGCCAGTAGCTATATATGAATTACTGGGTTTACGTTCCAACCCGATTGAAAGCGAAAAATTGCAAGTGATTGAGCATTATCACAAAGGACGCGAGTATTATCTCAAACGCGATTTTAACCGTGCTAGGGCTGAATTTGCCCTAGTCTTAGCAGCAGACAACCAAGACAAAGCTGCTATGTTGCATCTTCTACGTTGTCAGCATTGGTTACAATCACCTCCAACAGAGTCAGATTGGGATGAAGGTGTCTGGACATTTCAAGAGAAATAAGTGACATTGCTAAATCGAACCACTAATTATCATCTTTCTCATTTCCAGCCAGAGGCTGGAAACTCAAGAAAAATTGAGTATTTATTAAGAAGCAAAATCTACTTAAATTATTTTTTAAAATATCTTAATATTTCTCAATTAAGTTTAAAAAATCTTGGGGTTGGATTAAGAATCAATTAAGATAAGTCACTTTGTAAAGGTTAGTTGATATTTCTTGTCAAACTGCTGGTGAAGTTAGAAACTAAGAAATACAACACACGCAATTATTTTATGACTGCTATTTCTAGCCTTGAATTCAAACGACCAATTTGGCAAACCGCTATAATATTGACTTTGGGCTTTTGGCTCAGTGCTAGTTTAGTTTTAGACTGGGTAATTATGCCTAGCCTTTATCTTTCTGGCATGATGAGTCAAGCTGGTTTTACAACAGCGGGCTATACGATTTTTTGGAACTTCAATCGGATGGAATTATTATCTGCTGCTGTAGTATTGACAGGGGCATTAGCTTTGGGTAAAACCCAATATCACTGGCGCATTGGCAGTATTATTTTATCTGGGCTGCTGCTAACTATAGCTGTGCTTGACACCTATTTCTTGACTCCACAAATGTGCGCCATAGGAGTTCAGCTAAACCTATTTGAAGCAGCATCTGCTATTCCATCGACAATGAATTTACTACACGGTAGTTATTGGGTACTGGAAGTAGTTAAGTTGGTGGCTGGTGGCACGCTTTTAAGCTGGTGCTGGCGGGAGCAAGTTTAAGTAGATGGAGAATTATAACGGTGAGAATATCTACTTATAAATCTCACACTAAAGACGCAAAGAAATTCTTTGCGTCTTTTTGCTACATATACTTTATGGGTTAATGAATGCAATATTTAAGACGGGCTACGCCTACGCAAGCAATTTTGTATTTATATTTGTGACTTTTAAAGCTTGAGATTCTTCAGTTAAATTGCTATTATAAAATGATTCATTTATCTATTAAGTGTAATTAAATAAGCAGGCAAAAGTATCTTTTACTGTACATTTTCAACCTTCCCGGATATTAGATCAAAAAAATACTGAAAGATAATATTAATTAGTTTTCATGGTTACTTTAGTGATTGATCATAAAGTTTAGATATTTCTTCTAACTTTTTTTGAAAATTATAGTAATCTAAATTTTAGTGAGTACGTTACTTGTTATCTACCATCTAGCTAGGAAATAGCTATTTTGCAGGTATGTACTACTAATCAAGAATTTCGCTGTAAGTTCTTGAATTTGTCACTTCAAATTGTGCCGGGTGAATATTTCGCCCCAAACAACATTAGAACCCGTTTCCAGTACTTATGAAGAGATTCCCTTCTGCTGGTTTGGTCGCCTGTGCATCTCACCACACACCATTAGGGCGACAATTGCCAGCTAACTCATCCTTGGTCGGAGGTTTCCCATTCTTGTTGTGCAATTGATAGTTTTGCCCAGTCCCAACACTAAGAGTTGCTCTACAAGCTCAAGACCTAAGTAAGATATTGGGCTTTTTGAATGCTTAGTTTTTAATAATACTTTTTCTCTTGATGAAGTTTCCCTCAAGAATAAACTTCTAGCAAAAGTACCTGAAAACTTTAGTTATGGCAACCAAAACATTGCTATTAAATCCATAAAAGGCTTGCTAGAGGAGCTTTTTCGTCTACAGCACTGGAGATTTTGATTGCTTGAGACTTAAGTATGAGGAGCAAAAAAAACTTTTCTAAGAGAACTAAAGTATCTGCAATTTTAGGTTACTAAATACGGATAACAATGATACTTTTGTGACTGATGGGCGAGAGCCAATAGTCTATCTGTTGCACTTGAGTTACTGTTAGATTGGCTAGATTAGCAAAAGATACAGAAAACCAATCTAGTTTTTGAAATACTATATCCTGGCAACCAGTCGGGCCATTTTGCTATTGGGCAATAATATGGATTGGTTTAGTTGTAATTCGTGCTTTCTAGCTTAACAGAGATTGGTTAATTAAGAGTTGGGGGGTGTGGAATCTCTGTACTAACTCAAATGTGACCGCTATATTTATCTGATAGTGCTTCCAACCAAGTCGCAGTGAATTCCGAAAAGGTAATTCACTAATTTCGCCTGCAATGTTAATTTTATTCCAGAGCTATCCCAATGAAGACACTTCCGATTAATAGATACAGATTTTTTCAAAAGCTCCAGCCTTTATCTTTGTTGAAAAAAATCACTGGTAAGTCTGTTACTGGTTGTTTGCAGGTGTTTAGCGCATCAGGCTCTTGGTCAATATATGTAGATGAAGGTAAACTAATTTATGCCTGCTACTCAGAGAAAATGTTTGAGCCACTTTACAGAAATTTGCAACGCTTGAGTCAGCAAATTTCTACTCTCCCTCGTGAAATTCACGAGCAGTTACGGGCGATATTTGAAACTGGAATTGAAAATCAGGCAATACCAAACCCAGATTATTTGGCTATTTGTTGGTTAGTTAATCAGAAATATATCAGTCCCTTTCAAGCGGCGATACTGATAGAGCAATTGGCGCTAGAAGTTCTGGAGTCATTTCTGAACTTAGAAGAGGGGAGTTATGAATTTATTCCTGAAAGCTTTCTAGATGACATGCCAAAGTTTTGTCATCTGAATCTCCGCTTACTGGTTGAACGATGTCAAACGCCCCAAAGCGTTGGCGTAGCCTCTCCTAGAGAAGCAGCCAATCGTCAAACTTCGCCAACTTCTCAATCACACCCCTCAGAATTGTTCAAAATCAATGAGCTAAAATCTAAGAACAAAAGTAGACCAAACTCTTTTAGAACAAACGGCTATAGACCACCAGTTTACTCTATTAATACTAATGAACATAGGGGTCAGCGAATTACCGAACCTCCGGTTGACAAAAAAATTTACACCATCTTTTGTATTGATGACAGCCCTACGGTATTGAATACTATTCAAAGTTATTTAGATGAGCAAACCTTTTGTGTTGTGGGAGTCACTGATTCTTTAAAAGCTTTAATGCAGATTGTTCACACAAAACCCGACATCATTTTGTTGGATATTTCGATGCCTAATGTAGACGGATATGAACTCTGCTCTTTGCTGCGTAAACACTCACATTTTAAAAATACACCTGTGATTATGGTGTCAGAAAAAGTAGGATTTATAGATAGAGCTAAAGCTAAGATGGTCAAAGCATCAGGCTATTTAACTAAACCTTTTACACAAGGAGATTTACTAAAAGTAATCTTTAAACATATTATTTAATTTTTTAATATAATAAATAACTGCACTTAATCAATATATTTTTTTGAGATTTAAGGTTAAGTATTATTTGGATGGCTAGTGTTCAAGTTGTAGAAGATTGTCTGATTTAATTTAAATTAATAATTATTTCAACTATAAGAATTACCACTCTATTAAGATAATGAGTACTAAACAAGCTATATAAATTAATTTTCATGAGTGGGAAATCACTCAATACGAATATTTTCTGGTAGAATTGACGACTTTAGGAGGTCTGAGTAATTGGTATCTGCCTTAGTATTTCTAAAAGCGATCGCTCCATAACTTCACTGACAATTTTATTACCTTGTAAGTTGAGGTGAATGTGGTCGTGATACAAAGCTTGCGGGCTGGTAATTGAATTGAATATCGGTAAAAAGTCTATATAGTTAATTTGTTGGGCTTTAGTATAATCGCTCAAGCGTTGGCGGGCTTTAATTTCGTAATCGCGGGGGCCTGGTTCAGCAATTTCTCGCAGTAAGGGAGTCATAACTAGTAAAAATTGGCTGTTGCTTTGGCGAGTCAGGGCTTGAATTTTGCCGATCGCTTCCAAATTAATCCCCACGCGATCGCCTGCTTCATTTTGCACCGCTTTCATTTCAGGAATTGGCTTCTGCTTGACGATATAACGTTGCCACACTTCCGCTAACGCTAGTGGAGGCTTACTATCGGGATAGTTGCGATCGCGTCCTACCGGTAAAGAAGTGGGAGGAGTAGCAAACAAATCATCGGTATTAATTAATAACACTACTGCTTGGGCGTTGAAATTGCTAAATTTCTCTAAATAAGCTAACTCGTTCCTTGGCCCCCAAGAGTTAGCTGAAGCATTCAGCACCTCCACTTCCTGATAATTACGATGAGTGGATGAAGCTAAAGAACGCATCATGATCGCCGATATTGTATTAGTCTGATCTGTCCACCAACCACCATTCGCAATAGAATCCCCTAACAGTAAAACTCGCAGCGTAGAAGGCGCGGGTGTTTTATTGATCGCACTACCTCGCATAGAATACTCATTAATTTCAATGCGATTACCAAAACGACGGGTACGCTGGTTAGGAGCCAATAAATAGCCAATCTGCTCATCACCAATGTAAGTTAGGGGATTACCAAAGCCAAAGAGCGATCGCAGTCCGATCTCGACTATCATAAACAATCCTAGAACCACCGCCAAAATTACGATCAGCGCCACTTTCACCTACCCACACCCTTTAATACCGTGTTGCTTCTCAACGATACTAACTGACACATTCGGCATTGGAAAGAGGCACAGGGGTGAGGTATAGAAGGCAAAACTTTCTTTGCTCCCCTGATTTCATGCACTCTCCTAGCATCTGAATTAAGGGGATTAATATGTATTGGAATCTGTTTATAAGCTTTAAAAACAGCAATTACATGGCTATTAACTGTTTACCTAATAGTTTGTCAAACTTTGTCTACTTTTGTGTAAGAGTATAGCAGTGTTTTCTAGTGATATAATTTTATATTACCAGTATTACTATGACTACAATCTTTATCATTTTATCAATTAATTAATTTCGCAAATTTTTTTTCGGGGGTAAGGTAGGATGATCAAAATAGCCACACGTAAATATTTAGGCAAACAAAATGTCTATGACATTGGAGTTGAGCGTGACCATAATTTTGCACTCAAAAATGGCTTCATAGCTTCTAATTGTTTCAATAAATCCCATTCGACCGCCTATGCTTATGTAACTTATCAGACAGCATATTTAAAAGCTAATTATCCATTGGAATATATGGCAGCCCTGTTAACGGCTAACAGTGGCGATACCGATAAGGTACAGAGATATATTACTAACTGTACAAATATGGGGATTTCCATAGATCCGCCAGATATTAATCGTTCTGGCGTTGATTTTACGCCGACATTGGGAAAGATTCTGTTTGGCTTTTCGGCGGTGCGTAACGTGGGACAGAATGCGATCGCCTGTATTTTAGAGGCGAGAAATGAGACAGGAGAGTTTAAATCTCTCGCTGATTTTTGCGATCGCGTGGATTTACGTGCTGTTAACCGTCGGACTCTGGAATCGCTGATTTACTGTGGAGCCTTTGACAAAATTGAATCCAACCGCCAACAGTTAATTAACGACTCAGAATTAGTGTATGATTGGGCACAATCTCGCGCTAAAGACAGAGCCAGTGGACAAGGGAATCTCTTTGACTTATTAGGCGATGGATTTTCTTCTACTCAGAATAAAAGAGCAAATAATGCCTTTGAAACTGCTCCTAAATCTAAACCTGTGACAGATTTACCCCCACAGAAAAAGTTGCAGATGGAGAAAGAATTATTAGGTTTTTATGTATCAGACCATCCACTGAAATCCTTAAGGCAAATAGCACCACTTTTAACTCCAATTAACCTTTCGCAATTAGGAGAGCAAAGGGAAGACACAAGGCTTTGTGCAGTTGTGATGTTAAATAACGTCAAAAAAGTGGTTACAAAAAAAGGCGATCAGATGGCCATTTTGCAAATAGAAGACCTAACCACACAATCAGAAGCTGTAGTTTTTCCTAAAACTTATGAACGCATTAGTTCCTTACTTCAAGTTGACACAAGATTGATTATTTGGGGGAAAGTAGACCGACGCGACGAGCAAACTCAATTTATTCTTGAAGATGCAGAGCCAGTGGAAACAGTACAAATGGTAATGGTAGAGTTAAATCCCCAGCAAGCAGGTGATATGGAAAAACTACATCTCTTGAAAACGATTTTGCAAGAACATTCAGTAGATAAAGAAAAGGCAAAAATGCCAGTGATTGGAATTATCCAAACTGAAAATTCTCGGAAACTTGTTCGCTTGGGTTGGCAATTTTCCGTACAAGATTCAAGAATAACCGTCCAAGCTTTGCAAAATGCTAGTTTTCCTGCTCATATCAAATCGCTCACTGGTAGCTAATACCAGAAGTGAAAAATCTACTAATACTGAAAAGCACCTGAAAAATTAGTTTTATGAACTGTCAACAGTAAATTGCCTTAAGTATTCAGGGTTAAAAGCGTTTTTTTAGTTACTTATGCGGATGATAATTTCCTTGAGGGAGTGGTATCTTTTTATGCTAATACCCTTAAGGCTGCGACCGGGGGAAGGAGTTAAAACTTGATGAGCGTAAATGAGCTACATAAATTTGTTTCATACTGTAAAAGGATTCAACCCCAAACTCACGAGGACATTCAAAAGTTTTTTGAAGGAGTGATCTTATTTCCTTATGATAAGGAACTTCTACTGCAAGCTTATTTATTTCTGAATATTAAAGAGTTGTTTCCCTCATGCGCTGAATTGCTGCTATTTGAAAAATCTCCAATTTCAGATTATACAGATTTAGGAAAGTGTGATTTTGTCTACCTAACTTTTAAAGGTAGTCTGTATTTAATTGAAACTAAGTTTATTGATACGGAAGCAACAGGAGCTACAGAAAGAAAAAGAAGAAATAAACACAGAAATAAGGTATTTGAGCAAGTTATTACTTTAAAAGGTAGGTTTAGTGAATATTGGAATATGAGGCTAGAACAATTAGAGTGTGGGGTTTTCACAACAGATCCAGAAGTTGCTTGGCGAGGAAATGGTGTGAACGTCACATCTAAATCAATATCTATAGATCAGCTCGAAAAATGGCGAAGAAGTTATCACACTAGTGAAAGATTTTTATCTCATCAAGATGCGCCAAAATTTGAGGGGAAGGTTAATTTAAAAGGTTAAGTCTTGACTGAAGAGGCAAGATGTAAAACAAGAATCCCATTGGATTTTAGCTGTATAAGTGTTAAATCGCATAAGCTAAGTAGTCAGACAGAATTAATTCCCCAATGTAATTGCAAAGAGAAGCGAAGGCTCACAATGACTATAAATATTTTTGTCCGACTACTTATCGATTCAATTTGCCAGATAGCTAAGAGCAATTTCACCTTTGTCCAATCATCAGCAACCATAGCCCGGAAAACGTGTCAGATTACTTGAATAAGTACCAAAAGTCTGACAGGAAAACCATACTAATGAGAATTTGGGCTGCTACTGCTGTGCTAGCTTCCTCTTGGCTAATATCTGGGGTTATATATTCTGAGCCAATCGCCGCTACCTCTGGTGTAGCACAAGATGCCAAACTATTTCCTACACCAACAAGTCTGAAAAAGATTACTGTCAGTAACACTGAGTTTGGGCTGAAGAGAGTTGACTCCAAAGGTAACGTTACCATTTTTCAGACAACAAGAGTACCACTTCAGCCGGGAAACGCCTACGGATGGCGGATTAAACTCAAAGACTACCAAGGTGAAGTAAAATGGCGCGAAGTATTGCGTTTACCAAAACCTCCAGAAACTTGGGGTACAGATAGCGGTGAAGACTTCTCAATGTCACCAGACGGAATGACATCTGTGACACGGCGTACACAGTCGGCTCCAGAGGGTGTAATTGAGAATTTTTGGACGATTACTCCTGGCGATCCGGTTGGTAAGCATAGGATAGAAGTTTATATTGATGATCGTTTGATAAGTACTTTCGAGTTTGAAATTATCCCAGTTAAGTAAATAGACCACGCGGTAGGGGCGCAAGGACTTGCGCCCCTACGACGGGTGTGGTTCAAATATATGAAAACTGCTGTATGTAACTTGCATAATTGGGGCGCTCATGTTGCCAATCCCACAGAGTTTGATTTAATTCGATTATGTGAATTAAGTGTTTTTCAGCTAAAAAGAGAGGCTTGCTCTGAGAGGATTTTTAAAACATCCTCTTATCGGTATCAAAAGTCCTATATCTCTCTAAATCCCTCTTTTTAACTTATTACGATAAATCTATTAATTGCAGCAATATAATAATCGCATAGCCGAATATTAAAAGGAATAAATTACTATAAATTGTTCTATAGAACTCATATTTGATTTCTGGAAACATTTAGTAAAACTGAAAGATGCTTCTTGCCTATTGCCTATTTCCTCCTACACAAATAATTATGGCTACGCCACGCTGCGCGAATAGAAATCAAAGCGGATTGCCATATTAGATATGTGCATTCGAGTAAATCGGAGGAATTGCAGATATTAAATAAACAACCTCTATTATGGCCGTTACAATAGAAGCACCTTATATATTAGAGATATAAATTTGATTCTTGTTGGGTGGCGATCGTGAATATAGAGGAATTAAAAAGGCGTTTTGCCGCAGGGGAAAGATATTTTCCAGCCGTCAACTTGAGTAGGAACAGGCTGATTGGAGCCTATTTGCCTGGAATAAATCTATGGGGATCTGACTTGAGTGGAGCTAACCTAGCTAAAGCTAAACTCTGGGGAGCAGATTTGAGTAGAGCTAACTTAGCAAAAGCGAATTTGACTAGAGCTAATTTGAGCGGTGTCAAACTGAATGAAGCCAATCTGCGGGGAGCCAAACTCAACTATGCCAAGTTATATGGAGCGAATCTGACTGGCGCTTACTACGATGAAAGCACTCGGTTTTCTAGAGGTTTTGACCCCGTTAGTAGAAATATGCGGAAGGTATGAGTTCTGTCAACCTCTCCCTGCTCTGAACTTTCGTTCAAGTCTGTCCCTCTCTGCGTCGGCTACGGTGACATAAACTTCGCCTACCTTGAGAAGCGTAGTTTTGTAGGTTGGGTGAAGCTTTAGCGTAACCCAACATAAAATTTGGTGGTAATGTTGGGTTGCGTTTCACTCCACCCAACCTACATAAATATATCTTTTAAAAAACTCTCGATTTCAACATAGATGAGGTTTTAAAGTCTTTAATATTTGCCCCACAAGCTTTTGCTCCTCCCAACTCCCTTAAAAAAGAAGAGTCCTCCAATTTCTCGGAGGATTTAGGAGGATCTATTACATTTTGGTTTTGTAGAGAGATGTGTGTACACCGTAGCTCCGGCTCAGAGAGGGACAGTTTTGTAAAGCAATTAGCATCTGAATGCTTAAAAACCGCAGAGACGCTGAGAGCGCAGAGGGAAAGGAAAGAGGAATAATTGCGATACAAAAGGATTTGATATTACTAGATGAGCAGTGGAAATGATGTTATTTCAAATAAGTGATGTTGATATATGTTGATGTGAGCCATCTGACATGGATGAGATCAACATTTGTTCAAAGACTTTGGAAAGAGCAGTTTGAAAACGCTGACGATGCTTGAGTTTGAAAAAAGGTCGAACTATTTCTGCGTAGGTGTAGCCAGCCGTAGGCATCGCAACGTTAACGTCTCTATTATCAATGACTCGAATTGCTCGTAGAGTTCCCAGTTGTATTTCTTTTTTTACCATCAACTCAGAAATTCCGATCGCACCGACACCATCTTCGATCGCTGCTTTTGTCATCTCTCCACTGTTGAATACTAAAATTACATCCAGTTCACTGAGATTGATTTCCCAATTTTTTAAGGCTTCCTCAAACCTTTGCTGGGTTCCAGAACCTGGTTCGCGCATCACCCAAGGGGTTTTAGTCAACTGGCTTAAGTCAATTTCTCCCCACTCAAACCAAGGGTGTTTTTGACCTACGACTATTTGTAAGCGATCGCTCCCCACTATTTCATACTCTAGAGTACTCTGGAGCGCTGGCTTCACATCTCCTTCTACCAAACCTAAATCAAACTGTCCTGTGGCTGTTCCTAAACAAATCTCTTCTGTATTGGCAAGGCTACAGTTAATCTGAATACCGGGATATCGGCTCTTAAACTCACTAATCTTACTTGGTAGCCAGTAGTTACCAATTGTCAGACTTGACCCTAATTTCAATTCACCCCGTTGCAGATTGTTCAATTCTCGCAATCCTCTTTCAGTCAAGGAAACTTGATCGAGAATTTTTTGCGCTTCCACTTGCAGTAATTTACCCGCCTCAGCAATCTCGATATGGCGACCAATCCGATGGAATAGTTTCACACCATATTCTTGCTCTAAGTTGTGGATTGCTGCACTGACGGCAGGTTGTGTAATATAAAGCTCTTCTGCTGCGCGAGTAAAGTGTAAGTGCTGCGCCACAGCCAGAAAGATTTTTAGCTGCTCAAGGGTCATTCCTGCCATTTATGGTATCCCTACAACTTGGTGTCAAAGATTTAATCACTTTCATTTATCATTTTGACAAACAAAAGCATTTGATTCTATCGGTTAGTTTCACTAAAGTATAAATCAAAGCTTTTTACTTAGTCATTTGTCATTAGTCATTTGTCCTTTGTAAATGCCCAATGATTAATGCCCAATTGCCAAGCATCAAAATAAGGACTTCCAAAAATGAGCGGTTTAGTAACTGCAATTACCACAGGGATCACGGCATTCACTGCAACCAACATCGATGATATTGTGATTCTGACGTTGCTTTTTTCACAAATAAATAAAACGTTCCGCAGTCGTCACATCCTTGCTGGTCAGTATCTTGGCTTTGCTGCATTGATAGTTGCTAGCCTTCCTGGGTTTTTCGGTGGACTAATTATACCGCAGGACTGGATTAGACTACTTGGTTTAATGCCAATAATCATTGGTGTGAGTGGTTTACTAAAACGCGAAGAGGATTCACCAGAGCAAGGTGCAGAAGAAACCGAGCCATCTTGTCCCTCTATAGTTAGGAGCTTTTTCTCTCCCCAAACTTGCAACGTTGCTGCGATCGCCTTTGCCAATGGTAGTGATAATATCAGCGTCTATGTGCCTCTGTTTGCCAATTCGGAATTAGATAGTCTGTTAATTATACTCAGTGTATTCTTTTCGCTAGTAGGTGTATGGTGTTATACCGCTTACAAGTTGACCTACTTGCCTGCGATCGCACATTTTTTAACTGAAAATGGCAACACTTTTGTACCTTGTATCTTAATTGGTTTGGGCGTGTTTATTGTCACAGAAAACGTTACCTGGACTCTTTTATCTGTAGTTTCTAGTTATATATTCTCATTAATCTTAGGTTTCAATACTCAATCTTCGAGTGAAGAACAAGAAAAGTTAAGTATCTAGAAAGATGTGCATCATGAATTTTCTTACGAAAATTAATTTAAAACTACAAAATATCTTCCCCATCAACAGGAATCAAAACATGAAAGTCTGGAAATCTCTGCTAATTGCCTTAATTATTTTCGCTAATCTAGCCTTCGCTCAACCTTCTTTTGCTGATAGACCAAAATTTAGCAAAAACCCTGATTATATCGAAGTCACTAAAGCTCTTAACGAACTGTCTCAAACAAAAGATGCCCAAACTCAAGTTGAAGGTCTGACACCAGAAGAAATTCAAAAGAGAACTGAGGAATTAACACTGCAAAAATATGCTTTAGAGACGGGAATTAACTGGGGTAAATGCGAAAACCAAACAGGTAATACCATAGCAGTATACGGTAAAAGACCAAATGATGATGACAATGAAGATGCCATATACGACAATGGTTTGTATTTTCTAGCTAATGGTCAGTCCACTAGAGATAACTGGGATTGTGATGGCATCTATCTACCGAATGATATCAAGGTAGCAAACTTCACTTCTAGTCCGAATGGGCAAGGTGAAGAATTGACAGGGCCTGCGGCTCTGAAAATCCTTGATGGAACTCAGTTGGTGATTAAGAGCAATCCAGATACTGGTGCGATTGAATTAAATGTTCCGACTGTGAAAGTTCTTAACAGCAATAAGGCTAACTGGTTTATCCCAGATATATCGCAGGCTATCATAGATACACGAGTTCCTAATGCACCTATTAAGAAGTCTTGAAATCTAACTGCATAGTCTATTTTTGAATCATTGTTCTCAATTTCAACAGGGTGACAGCCAAAATTAGAGAAAAAACCTGACTTAAGACTGGTTAAAAAATCTCTCTGATTCTTGGCTGTTTTTTATAACATCTTATTACTTATAACTACTCTGCACCATCAATTACGAATTCTAAATTATTCAGTCAGGCTTGTTTTATTTTTATATCTGCATTAAAATATATTTTGAAAAAATATGTACAATCACAATAGATATATTTCAGTAGCGCAACTATTGTGCTGGCTGCAAGTCATCTGGAAAGAGATTTCCTACTACCTCCGCATTTTTTTGATAAGAGCCGCTTTGGGGATAAGGGTGTTATTGATGCAGTTAAAATTGAAATCCACAGAAGAAGATAAAGATAAAAAAAAGCCAGGACGACTCAATCCTTCTCGAATCCGAGATCACTTGGCAAATGAGCGTACCTACCTGGCTTGGATGCGGACAGGGATTGCTCTTTTAGGTTTTGGTGTTGTAATTGTGCGTTTGCGTGCCTTCCATGTACCTTTAGTACCCCGTCCCGGCAACGGCTGGAAGTTAGGTTTAGTCTTTTCGCTGGTGGGTTTGATTACAGTGTGGCTCTCAACCAGTCACTATTTCGCTGTCCGTCGTGATATCGAAGAAGATACTTATGAACCGACAGACAGATGGGTATTGCTGTTCAGTCTCGCTGTAATGATTCTCGGCACTGGAGTAATCTATTTTGTTTTTACAACTTCTTTAGATCCAATGAGTCCAGTTATCCCTGAGTGATGAGTGCTGTTAGCGGTAGCGGGGCGTTTAGCCCGTGCTGAGTAAAAAGAAGAGTACTTAGTACTTTCGCACTCAGTTTTTTCAAAATCGCACCTTATACAATTGGAATAATTCTCCTAATTTTTTGGTTACTACTTTAGCACCAGCGGCCTTAATGGTTTTTTCCCACTCAGCTAGAGGCTCTAAAAACACCTCAGCCCCCAAATAGGTTTCTAAAACTGCCCAATCTTCTGCTAAAGGCTGTTCTGGGTTAAGGATGTCAAACACAAAATGTCCACCTGGTTTTAACACTCGCTTAACTTCTGCGAGTACTGCATTCCAGTATTCGAGTGGAAAATAGCAGCTAAATCCTGTTGCGATCGCTAGGTCAAACTGCTCTGGTGAATAGTTTAACTGATGGGCTGCTCCCAACTCAACACCTTTGAACAGCTTAGAATTCAACTGCGGCCCACGAGAGTTAAGGGTATCGCGTGCCACATTACTAATTTCTTGCCCATGAAAAAATGCTTGCCAATCCCGCCAAGGATAGATTAAAAAGCTGATACCACAGCCAATATCTAAACAGTGCTGGTTTTTTTGAGGTTGAGCAATTTCCCAAAAAGGGGAAGCAATTCTCCCGGCAAAACTACCTCCAATCCACTCACGGAATATCGGCATCGCCTGGACTTCGGTTGGAAGTTCAAAGGTTTCACGTTGATACTCTCGGTTAAAACGATAGGCTATTTGGCCTAATCTTTCGTCCCAGTTGCTTGATTTGGCTGAAGTAAAGAGATTTTGGAACTGCGAATCAGACTTTTTGGACATTAGATTTTTGCTACTCTTTCTAAGAATTGTAGTCAAATTCACTTTGCGATCGCCTCCGGTGGGCGGGTACGCCATCGCATACCCATCGAATCTCCTGCTGGGGTTTGTCCTAAGTCATTGGTCATTAGTACCAATGAGTAATGACCAATGACTCCTATTCAACTTTTTCATACCAGATACCTACTTTCTCAAAAGCGCCATAAGCAAGCTTCAGAAAATTCACTACTCTCTGTTTTCCAATTACTCCAAATTCTTTATACTCTCTAGCCTCTGCAAAAGTCAGGCGATTTTGGTCAATTATGTTTCTTTCTCTGTATGCTAACTTCGGAAAATCTATAACTTTTATCTGATATTTATTTACTGTGTTCTGAAAGTTGGAGTCTGACTCTAGATGCTCCCAATCATCACACAGCCCCAAATTCCTCACCAGAATATGAGGGATTTTTTCGCCGTAAGTATTCACTGACTGAGTAAACAGGTTGATGCTGTCGTATCCTCCTGTCGATACAAACCATTTACAAAACATCACGCCCTGCGAACTTCCTAGTTCAAGTAATTGATTAGATTCAACCCACCCTTGCACTGCTCTATGCGATTGTGCGGCTAAATTCACAATTACTGGTCTCTCTATGGCCCACTCAAATATTCTATCTGCCTTATTTGCCTGTCGTTCGTTCTCACTAAACACGGCATACTTACATATTTCCTTATACACCCCTGCCACATCTGGATTTGATCTATCTGTCTCCACTGGTACAAATGGGATTCTCTTATCCAGACAATACTGAATCATTGTCCTGGCAAAGAGAGATTTTCCTACCCCGCCTTTTTCACCATCCACAAAATGAATCGTCGGCATTACAGCCACCTCTAATAACTTATTAAAGCCTGATACATCTTTCCCAAAATAAGAACTTTTTGGCCGTTGCCGCCTAGTTGTTTTGGTGGTTTTATGAGAAAGTATAACCGTGATTTGGATATAGTTTTAATAATGCTTGCAAATCTGATACACTAACCATCTGAAGAGATTGCATTGCTGTAACACTAAAAATAATAGTACATTTTTACTATAAAAGGGGTAGGTCAAAACTTTCACAATAGTTTTGACCTATCCCTAATTAAGGATTCCCAATGCAATGGCAAATCCGCGCCTCAATCGACAAATTTTTCTCTAACAAATCATAGTAGGGTGAGCATTGCAATGCCCACCCTACAAGCTAGCTTTTCAGCAAACAGATTTAAGATTAACCCAAATCGAAAAGCAAGATTTCGCCACCGATGTTGGTGCTAATTTCTAGCTGTTCTTCGCCATTGATTTGCACACCATCGCCGGCTCTGAGTTCTTCTCCATTTAAATCGACTATACCTTGGGCTACTTGTAACCAGGCATAGCGATCGCTTTTGACTTGATAATTAACAACATCGCCTGACTCTAAAACAGATGTGTACAACTCAACATCTTGGTGAATTGTCACAGCACCATCGCGTCCATCTTTAGAGGCAATTAAGCGGAGTTTACCGCGCTTTTCTTCCAAAGGAAAAGCTTTTTGTTCATATCTTGGCGTTATTCCTTCTCGATCGGGAAGAATCCAGATTTGCAGTAAGTGTAGTGGTTCAGTTGGTGAAGGATTAAATTCACTGTGGCTGATTCCAGTTCCAGCGCTCATAATTTGGGCATCACCGGGGCGAATTACCGAGCCAGTCCCCAAGCTGTCTTTATGCTCTACAGCACCTTCTAAGACATAAGTGAGGATTTCCATGTCACGATGACTATGGGTAGGGAATCCTGCACCGGGGGCGATGCGATCGTCGTTAATCACGCGCAGAGAGCGAAATCCCATACGGTTGGGATCGTAAAAACTACCGAAGGAAAATGTGTGATAGCTATCGAGCCAGCCCATTTTCGCATGACCACGGGCATTGCGATCGTGAATTAAGTGGGTAATTGTATTTTGAGACATAAATTTACCTCTTTGTAAATGAGTATTTAGTTAGGAACGACTCAATTTTGGATTTTAGATTTTAGACTTTCTTGCAGAACGCTACGCGATCGCTCAGTGAACGATTTTAGATTGCAGGAAAAATCTAAAATTGGCATTTGAAATCAAAATGAAATTAGCATACTTTTTCAATCACCTAATAACTTCTTCCAGTTTAAGTATGAATTTTGATAGATCGCTTGTTGAAGATATTGGTGAATTTCTTGACTTCGTTTTGAACTATTTCAATAGTAAGGTAAATACATATAAATGAAAAGTACGCACTTAAAAGTGACGTACTTACCAAAAGGATACTATTAGATTTAAGAAAGACTACTTTTCTCAGAAGTGCTTATTTTACAGCAGCAGGAATCTTTTGAGTTTTAGTAGTACCAGCGTTACCATTCTCTTCTTTGATTTCTGCTATTTGTAGATGAGCTTCTAAGAACCAGAGTCGTTTGTCAATGGTACGAGAAATTTCGGTGTAAAGATCGGCGGTATCAGCATCACCTAATTCATCAGTTTTTGCGATCGCTTCTCTAATATGTTTCGCGTAGAGTGCAAAGCGATCTGCTAAGGCTGTCACATGATCTTTACCATCCAAAATATCTAAGGGATATTCTGGCAGAATTGAATTACTAGCTGCGGCGCGGGCTGTTCCGAAAGCGTATCCGCCTAAAGCTGTGACGCGTTCAGCTACTAAATCGATGTATCCTTCCAATTCCCCAGCAAGTTCATCAAATAATAGATGTAGCTGATAGAAGTCAGTTCCTTTAACATTCCAATGCGCTTGCTTTGCTTGGGTTTTTAAATCCGAAGTAGCTGCTAAGGTTTGGTTGAGAAGTACCACTATTTGAACTCTCGCTTTTGCGGGAATGTCAATCCGGGTAGGGTACAAACGTGATGCAATACTGTTGTCGCTCATGGGTCTTACGTTGTTAATGCCTTTTAAATCTAACTTTACAGATACTGGCTGGCTGTGCGAAACTCTCTGACGATGGATTGTATTAATGCCTGAATGTGTTACTGTTTATAGCTTATACAATTTGAAATTTTAGATTTTGGATTGAGAATTTTAACTGGGAAAAAGTGAAGTTAAAAATGACATTTAGATGCGATGGTTTTCTATGGTATTAAATGTGCCACCGAAAAGCCGATCGCGAATTACATCATTTTGCAAAAAGTCATGGGGAAAACCCAGTTCAATTTTGCTAACTTCATCTAAGCGTTGCAGATGTTGTGGCGAAAGACTGACATCTAAAGAAGCTAAGTTATCTTGAAACTGCGTTAATTTACGTGCCCCAATTATGGGAATAATCACACCACTTTGAGCTAGTAACCAAGCTAATGCTACTTGTGAGGGTGTGTGGCCAATTTCTGCTGCAACTTCACTAACAACTTGAGCGATCGCTAAATTCCGTTCTGAAATACTTCCTAAGCCTGGATTTGTTAGTCGCCCTTGTTCATCGCCTGCTTGAGGAGGCTGATTATACTTACCTGTTAGCACACCACCACCCAAGGGCGACCAAGGTGTCACCGCCAAATCAAAAGCTTTAGCCATCGGTAGCAAATCACGCTCTGGTGTTCGCTGAATTAAACTATACTCAATTTGCAGCGCCACAAACTGCGTCCATCCTTGGAACTGGGCAATGGTATTTGCTTGAGAAACGATCCAAGCGGGTGTATCAGAAATGCCAATGTAAAGTACTTTACCTTGACGAACTACATCATCAAGCGATCGCAATACTTCTTCAATCGGTGTTGTGAAATCCCAAGCGTGCAACCAAAATAAATCAATGTAATCGGTATTCAGCCGTTTCAGACTACCTTCCAAAGACTGGATTAAGTTCTTGCGATGGTTTCCACTGGCGTTAGGGTCGCCCTTTTTGTTATTCATCTGCAAGGGAAAGGAATATTTTGTCGCCACTACAAAGCGTTCCCGTTCTTTTGCGATTAACTCACCGACAATTTTTTCACTGCTACCATCGGTATAACCGTTGGCGGTGTCAATGAAATTTCCCCCTGCTTCTACATAAGTGTCAAAGATTTTACGACTTTCGTCAGCAGATGCACCCCAACCCCAATCTTCACCAAAGGTCATGGTTCCCAAGGAGAGTTCAGAGACTCTTAATCCGCTTTTGCCTAAGAGTTTGTATCTCATGAATATTTTCTCTTTAACGAAAAAACAATGCGAATACCATTCCAAAAGCATGATAACAAAGGTTATCATTTGTCCTTTGTCATTGGTCATTAGTAAGGGCTTTAAGCCTCTTTACGTTTCATAATATACTTGGGTTTTTTTGCGCTAACTTACTTTAGCGAAGCAAGAGCGATCGCTTGCATTATGAATGCGCTAGCCTGCCTTGTGAATGCGATCGCTTGCATTGTGAATGCACTAGCCCGCTTTGTGAATGCGATCGCTTACATTATGAATGCACTAGCCTGCCTTGTGAATGCGATTGCTTGCATTATGAATGCGCTAGCCTGCATTGTGAATGCGATGTACTTTGCAACGGTGGCCGCTACAATAAGCCTAAGTCAAGTCAAAATAAGACATAATGACCTACACTTCACCTAAACTACTGACTTTTGAAGAATTTATAGCCCAATATGGTGATAATACACGCTACGAACTAATTGATGGACAACTAAGAGATATGGAACCGACAGGACTACACGAAGCTGTTGCAGGTAGTATTGCTGGTAGAATCTATGTCGAAATTTTTAATTCTAATTTTAACTGGCTAATCCCAAAAACCTGTCTGATTAAACCACCTGCTGCTGAAGCCACAGCACTGCGTCCTGATGTAATTGTTTTAGATAAAGCTGAACTTAGTAAAGAACCGCTATGGTCAAAAGAACCTATTATTTGTAACGGCAGCACAATCAAACTTGTTGCTGAAGTTGTTAGTACTAATTGGCAAGATGATTATGCCAGAAAAGTTGAAGAATACGCTTTTCTTAATATCCCAGAATACTGGATTGTTGACTTTCGTGGCTTGGGTGGCTTGCAATTCATCGGCAATCCTAAACAACCCACCTTTACCGTTTGTCAGTTAGTTAACGGTGTTTACCTGCAACAACAATATCATTTAGGAGATACTATTTATTCTGAACTATTGCCAAATTTACAACTTAAACTTGACGATATCATGCCTATTTAACAACTTAAATTTTGTTTTGGCTCTTACTGAGGCTAGAGCGATCGCTACAGTTTTCTACGCTAGAATAATGATTTTTATGAACTACTACGTAATCTACGACGGAAATTGTAATCTCTGCGTTACTTTAGTGCGATCGCTAGAAACCTTAGACAAGGGAAAGCTATTTCGCTACAGTCCTATGCAAGATGAGCAGACACTTTTACAGTGGGGAATCACAGCCCAAGACTGTGAACAGGGGGTGATTTTAATTGATGCTAACGATCCTCAGAGACGTTGGCAAGGTAGCAACGCCGCAGAAGAAATTGGGCGGTTATTGCCAGCAGGAAGTGTATTTGTAGACGCTTATCGAGCCTTACCGGGGATGAAATGGGCAGGCGATCGCTTTTACGAACAAATCCGCGATAATCGCTACACCATATTTGGTAAGCGTTCTAATACTTATGAGTCGGCATACTGTGTTGATGGTAGCTGCAAACCAATTTAAACCACGGCAAGCAAAAGACGCGATTTATCGCGTCTTTGTGATGATTCATCTCGGTTTTGTGATGATTCATCTCGGTTTTGTGATGATTCATCTCGGTTTTGTGATGATTTATCGCGTCTTTGTGATGATTCATCTCGGTTTTGTGATAATTCATCGCGGTTTTGCAATCTAAAATTTTCATCAAAAAACCTTAACTGAACCGTAATTGCCCTGCCTCCTTCGCAACTAAATTTATCATTGGACAGAATTCATTCTGTAAAAAATCCGCCTCCAGGTGCTAGCAAAAAGTCTGGTAGACGAACCATTATGCTATCTGGCGTGTTTGTAAACATTGTGCAATCAATGACATGCGATCGCCTACAGCGAGCGGGTACGCCATCACACCACAATTTGGCACAACATACTGTCGGGAGGGATACTGCGTGAGAATTGGTGCTAACTACTTGGGTAATGGAGAATGTGAATTTACAGTTTGGTCGCCGCTATTAGATAGCGTCACTGTAAAAACTTTGACACCACAGGAGCAGGTTATTCCCCTCAAGCCTCAGTCTGAGGGGTACTGGCACGCGAAAGTAAATGATGTGTATCCAGGCACGCTTTATCGGTATGTTTTGAATGGTCAAGACGCTTTTGCCGATCCCGCGTCGCAGTATCAACCGGAAGGAGTGCATGGCCCGTCTCAAATTGTCGATCATCAGTTTGAGTGGACTGATGAAGGGTGGACTGGTATTCCTGTGGAGTCGATGATTTTTTACGAACTCCATGTTGGTACTTTCACACCTGAAGGAACTTTCACCGCGATTATTTCTCGTCTACCAGAACTCAGGGAACTGGGAATTAATGTTATTGAAATCATGCCCATTTCCCAGTTTCCGGGAGACACCCATGTTGAAGCGTCTCTGGCATATCGCAACTGGGGCTATGATGGCGTTTACCCTTATGCAGTTCAAAATTCTTATGGTAGCCCAGCCGAACTAAAGCAACTCGTAAATGCTTGCCACCAACATAATATCGCTGTGGTGTTGGATGTGGTCTATAACCACTTTGGGCCAGAAGGCAACTATATGAGTCAGTTCGCGCCCTACTTTACTAAAACCTATAAAACACCTTGGGGCGAAGCGCTGAATTTCGATGATGCCCATAGTCAGGGTGTGCGAAATTATTTTATTGAAAATGCCCTGTACTGGTTGCGCGAGTTCCACATTGATGCATTACGCCTGGATGCCATTCAAGCAATTTACGACTTGGGGGCGAAGCATTTTCTTTGGGAACTGGCGGAAGCAGTTCATCATTTTTCACAACAAGGACAAAAATGGAAACGCCATTTAATTGCCGAAAGTGACTTGAATAATCCGCAAATCATTCGTCCGCGAGAATTGGGTGGATATGGAATCGATGCCCAATGGAGTGATGATTTTCACCATTCATTGCACGCACTCTTGACAGGCGATCGCCAAGGATATTATCAAGATTTTGGGCAAACTGCTCAGTTGGCAAAAGCTTATGAAGATACTTTTGTCTACGATTGGAAGTACGCACCACACCGCAAGCGATTTCATGGCGTATCTTGCCGCGATCGCCCCCTATCACAATTTACAATTTGTATTCAGAATCACGATCAAATCGGCAACCAAATGAAAGGAGAACGCCTCACCCAGAGGATCTCTTTTGAGGGATTAAAATTAGCTGCTGGCGCTGTGTTGCTATCGCCTAATTTACCCTTGTTGTTCATGGGAGAAGAATACGGCGAAACTGCACCCTTCATTTATTTTGTCAGTCACTCCGATCCCGATTTAATTCAAGCAGTTCGAGCCGGACGCAAAGAAGAATTTGAAGCATTTCACTTCGCAGATGATCCCCCAGATCCCGAATCGGCAGAAACTTTCCTAAAGTCTAAACTCAATTGGCAATTACGTCATGAAGGTAATCACAAAGTTCTGTGGGATTGGTATCGTCAGTTAATTAATTTACGCAAGACGCATTCAGCACTTTTAAATCAAGACCGCAATTCCATCGAAGCGACTAGCGATGAAGACAAGCAGTTAGTTATTGTGCGTCGTTGGTGCGAATCAAGTGAACTAATATTTGTGATGAATTTTAATTCGTCTCCAGTCACAGCGGCTCTACCAATTCAGCATAATGTTAATAAATTGTTAGACTCTGCTGATACCTCATGGTCTGGGCCTGGTTCTGAAGCAGATGAACATCTGTCTGCGGGAAAAGAAGTGAAATTACAACCTACGAGTTTAGTACTGTATGAAAAAGGATGACGGGGAGCGTTAAAACTTCAAGTTTCAGCCTCATAACCTCAACGTTTGAGTAAAAAGGTTCAACGTTCGAGTAAAAAGGCTCAACCTTTGAGTAAAAAAGTTCAACGTTCGAGTAAAAAGGTTCAACGTTCGAGTAAAAAGGTTCAACGTTCGAGTAAAAAGGTTCAACGTTCGAGTAAAAAGGTTCAACGTTCAAGCAAAAAGGTTCAACGTCCGAGTAAAAAGGCTCAACGTTCAAGTAAAAAGGCTCAACGTTCAAGCAAAAAGGTTCAACGTCCGAGTAAAAAGGCTCAACGTTCAAGCAAAAAGGTTCAAATTCCCCCACCTGTCAATAAATTTCAGATAAGATCCCCCCGCCTGCGGCGACCCCCTTAAAAAGGGGGTAAAGATTAGAAGAAGCCCCCCTTTTTAAGGGGGGTTGGGGGGATCTTCCAGAGACAAACACGTTAACCGAACCATATCCCCCATCTTTTATTACAACAAACTCATGCGAATTCCTACCGCAACTTATCGAATTCAGTTTACACCCCAGTTTGGCTTTGACAACGCTAAAGCGATCGCAGCTTATCTAGCAGATTTGGGTATTTCTGATTTATATGCCTCCCCCATTTTCAAAGCCCGCTCCGGGAGTACCCACGGTTACGATATAGTCGATGCCACTCAACTTAACCCAGAACTGGGAACTAATGAATCCTTTGATGCCTTAGTTAGCGAAGTCCAATCCCTTGGTATGGGTTGGTTACAAGATATAGTGCCCAACCACATGGCCTATAGCAGCGAAAACGATTACTTGATGGATGTATTGGAACATGGCCCAGATTCTAGCTATACAGACTACTTCGACCTTTCTTGGAATGCTCCCTTTGGCGATCGCCAAGAGCGAATTCTTGCTCCTCTACTGGGAGATTTCTACGGTGCATCCCTAGAAAACGGACACATTCAACTACAATACGAGCAAAACGGTTTAACCGTAAACTATTACAGCTTAAAACTGCCGTTAAGATTAGAATCTTACACAAAATTTATCACCCATAATCTGGGCAAACTCACACGCACACTCGGACGCAATCACCCCGATTTTATTAAGCTATTGGGTATTTTGTATATTCTCAAAAGTGTGCCCTCAGAAGTTGCAGGAAAACAGCGACAAGACCAAATTGCATTTATTAAAGGATTAGTTTGGGAACTCTACACCACAAACGATGCCATCCGCGAGTTCATTGACGAAAATATCCAAACCTTCAACGGAGAACCAGGGAATTCAGAAAGCTTTAACTTGCTAGATGAATTACTAAATGACCAATTTTACCGTCTCGCCTTCTGGAAAGTTGGGGCGGAAGAAATGAACTACCGCCGTTTCTTCACTGTCAACGAACTGATTTCCGTTAAAGTTGAAGAAGTGCGAGTTTTTAATAATACTCATAGCCTAATTAACAAGCTAGTTGAAGAGGGCAAGTTTACAGGTTTACGCATCGATCATATTGATGGACTCTATAACCCAATCCAGTATCTACAAAGGCTCCGAGAAAAGACGGGAGATGTTTATATTACGGTCGAGAAGATTTTAGAACTCACAGAAGACCTGCCGGAAAACTGGGAAATTGAAGGTACATCAGGATATGACTTCCTTAACTATGTAAATGGCGTATTTTGTCAAACTGAAAATGAATCATCCTTCGATAAAATTTATCAAAACTTTATTGGTTCCAGAGTAGATTATTCATCGGTAGTGAAGGATAAAAAGCATCTGATATTAGAAAAGAATTTAGCGGGTGATATTGACAATTTGGCTCTTTTGTTAAAAAACATTTCCAGCAAATACCGCTATGGCAATGACTTTACACTGAATGGCTTGAAAAGAGCGATCGCAGAAGTTTTAACCCTGTTCCCGATTTACCGTACATATATTACACCAGATGGAATTGGGGATAGCGATCGCACTACCATTCAAGAAGTAATTCGCCAAGCCAAAGAACAAACGCCCCTATTGCAGCATGAACTGACCTTTATTGAAAAGTTAATGGTGCTAGATTTTGATAATTCTCTGACTCAAACAGAACGCGAACAGTGGATATATTTTGTCTTGCGGATGCAGCAATACAGTGGGCCACTAATGGCCAAAGGTGTAGAAGACACCACATTATATGTTTACAATCGCTTGCTGTCGCTAAATGAAGTCGGGGGAAATCCGGGTCATTTCGGTATCGATTTAGCCAAATTTCATGCCTTTAACAAACAGCACCAAGCAACTTGGCCTCACACAATGAACACCACAGCCACCCACGACACCAAACGCGGCGAAGATGTGAGGGCTAGATTGAATGTATTGTCAGAAATCCCTGATGAATGGGATCAGCAGGTAAATACCTGGAGTGCTATTAATCGAGGAAGTCGCAGTCATCGCCACGGGTTTGCTATGCCCGATCGCAACGATGAGTATTTTCTCTATCAAACCCTTGTAGGGGCGTTTCCCTTTGCGGAACAGGAACACGCATCCTTCGTGGAACGGGTGAAAGACTATATAATTAAGGCAATTAGAGAAGCGAAAGTGCATACAGCATGGTTGCGACCTGATAGCGAGTATGAAGAAGCCTGTACTTCCTTCATTGAAAAGGTACTAGACCCTTCCATCTCGAAAGAATTTCTAGAAGCCTTTCGTCCCTTTCAGCACCGAATTGCAGAGTATGGTATCTTCAATTCCCTTTCCCAAACTCTGCTGAAGATTACCGCACCCGGCGTACCCGATTTATACCAAGGAACAGAACTTTGGGAACTCAGCCTAGTCGATCCAGATAATCGCCGTCCCGTGGATTTTGAACAACGGCGTACTTACTTAAACGCCATCCGTGAGCAAGCCAAAACAGATATTCTCGGACTAATTCAGGAGTTGCTAAACGACAAAACCGACGGCAGAATCAAACTGTTTTTAACGGCTCAATTACTCAAAGCCAGAACAAACTATGTCTCATTATTCCAGGATGGCGACTATCTGCCCTTAGAAGTTCAGGGAACCTACGCCAATCACATTATCGCCTTTGCACGACGAGAAGGAAATCAAACAGCGATCGCGATCGCACCTCGCTTTTTAACCAGCCTCATCCAGCCAGGAAACAACCCCCTGGGCGAGTCAGTTTGGCAAGATACGCACCTGTTATTACCCCCTGGAACTCCTCTCACTTGGACAAACGTTCTCACTCAGCAACCTTTACAGGCTACAGAAACCCTATCTATCGGATCTGCCTTTGCCCATTTTCCAGTTGCTTTGTTAGCTAGTACTGCTGAGTGAATCTGTTTTACGCTTGACAGGCCCATAAAAAATCTAACTCCCTAACTCCCTTCCCGACAAGGGAAGCTAAGGTGTAGACACATTTTCTACAAAATGTAGATCCTCCTTAAAAAGGAGGACTTTGAAAGAAAGAGGTTTTTGTCCTAGATCCTCCTAAATCCTCCTTAAAAAGGAGGACTTTGAAAGAGGTTTTTGCCCCCCTTTTTAAGGGGGGTTGGGGGGATCAAAAGCTTGTGGGACAACTTTAAAAGACTTGTGTTTACACCGTAGGACACGGGAAGGGGGAAAATTCAAAGTCTCTCTGCTTCTAGGAGAGACGTTTTCCAGATACCGTAAAAACTCCGCGTCCCTCTGCGTTAAAAAAATTCCTCCAAAACTCCTCAACACCCCGCCAAATTAAATTATGACCACTCCCCCACAACTTAGTACCACGCAGATAAACAAAGTGCGCTTCCATATCAAAAAAACGTGGAAAACCTTAACGCGATCGCACGAACACTTATTACAATCCGCCAAAGATACCAAATTAGACCATAAAACCGATACTCCCTGGATCGTCTACATTTCCCCCTTAGAAGATTGTCCCACCATTCAGCGTGTGTTAGAGCGATCGCTATATCCCAAAGATATGCAACAGCTACAAATTCGCACTTTGCCGTCAGAAGTGGAAGCGATTAAAGAGCATGGCTTACTATACCTACCAGGGCCTTATGTCGTACCAGGTGGTCGATTTAACGAAATGTATGGCTGGGACAGCTACTTTATATTACTGGGACTTTTGCACGATGAAGAATGGGATCTAGCGCAAAGCCAGGTAGACCAATTATTGTACCAGGTAAAGCATTACGGCACTATCCTCAATGCCAACCGGACTTATATGCTCTCGCGATCGCAACCCCCTGTCCTCAGCATGATGGTTTTGGCACTATTCCAGCACACCCAGGATGAAGAGTGGTTGAGGACAACCGTACCGCTTTTAGAACAATTTTACTATTACTGGGTAGTACCGCCCCACTTGAATCCCGGAACCGGCTTATCCAGATTTTATGCCTTTGGCGAAGGCCCCGCGCCAGAAGTCGTGTTTTCCGAGCGAGATGAGGAAGGAAAAAGCCACTACGATCGCGTCAAAGAATATTACCAAACTTTTGAGATTGAAGATTACGACGTTAATCTTTACTACGATCGCGAAAATGATAAACTGACCCACCTATTTTACAAGGCCGATCGCACCATGCGCGAGTCCGGTTTTGATATCACCAACCGATTTGGCCCCTTCAGTGCTGATATCCTCCACTACGCTCCTGTGTGCCTCAACAGTTTGCTGTATCAAGTAGAACAAGATTTGGCGCAAATTAACGCTATTTTGGGGAACGAACAACTAGAAAAACAATGGCGCGATCGCGGCGAATATCGGCGTGATCGGATCGATCAATTTCTCTGGAATGAAGAACGAGGACTCTATTGCGACTATCACTTCCAGAGTGGAAAACGCCGCTGCTACGAATTTGCCACCACATTTTATCCCCTATGGCTGGGAATTGCTTCTCAAGCCCAAGCCCAGCGCGTCGTAGAAAATCTGTCTTTGTTTGAAGCCCCAGGCGGAATTCTTACCAGTACTCATGTCACCGGAAACCAGTGGGATGCACCTTTTGGTTGGGCACCACTGACATTAATTGCTGTGCAAGGACTTCACCGCTATGGGTTTCATACAGAAGGCGATCGGATTGCCAACAAATTTTTAGCAATGGTAATTAAAGAATTCGAGCGTCACAACACCCTCGTTGAAAAATATGATGTTGAACGCTGTTCTGCCAACGTCTCCGACGAAATCTCCTTTGGATATAGTTCTAATGAAGTTGGCTTCGGCTGGACAAACGGAGTTATTTTAGAACTCTTAGCAGCCCGTGGGAAAAAAGTTTAAAGAAAAAGGCGTGAGAAAAATCTCACGCCCCGTTCTGACTCACTTTTCAGAAACTAATAAAAGACAAAACAAAACTGATAATTAAGCATTGAATTGCTTTTGTTTCCACTTTTTACCATTATTGGCTTTTGACAAACTAGCAAGTCCAAAAACCAAACCTACTCCAAACAAAGTAGATGGTTCAGGAACTGATTGGCTGGGAGGGGTACTAACATAGCTGTCACTAGCACCCCTTGGAAGACTGCCCACATGGATACCTACCTGCAACGTACCAGCATTTATGGCTGCAAGAACAGCATTATAGTTACCAGTGAATGTAATACCTAAAGATTCTCTAGATTGAACTGCGTTGCCGTTACCACCTTTTGTATCTGCACCGAAGGTTGTACCATCCCATCCAGAAATATTGTTACTTTGCGACAAATTTTGACTACTTAATTCAAAGTCAACTGTACCGGAATTGCCTACATTTACCGCTATGTTAGACAAAATACCCGATACAGAACTATCAACGCTAAAAGCAACCTGTTTCAAAGCTTGCTCTGAAGATGCATTATTTAAAAATTTGAATAAAACTTTACCACTTCCATAGTCAGTTACATTAAATGAGAAATTGGGAGCAAAAGCATCACCAACAGTATCTCCACCTGTAATATTGTTAAAACCAAAAGTGGTAGCCGAAGCTGGTGCAGAGGTTGCAATAACAGTAGCTCCAATCCCAGTTAAAAACAGAGAAATAATGGTAGTAGCTTTCATGTCAAATAAATAACTTTGTGCCGGTGCGAACACTAAACTAATTCTTTTTTTTATAAAAAGGTAGATTTATTGACTAGTCTTTATCAAAATTTTATTGATTACTCTTGCTATATAAAGTAGCCATGACGAGTAAAAAATAACGATAGAATTCTTAGAAAATATACTGACAAATTAAAATCTCATTTCATCATTTCTTTAAAAAAAGAGTAACGCAGCAATCGTTGGCGGAAGACTTTCTTGATCATTTTTCTTGCAATTCAATAATTAGAGACGTTGTAATTGTAATTTTTCTACGTAATACTAATTATGTATGGAGATGCACGTTATAAAACCCCCTGTAGTTTGCCTTTAATCAGGAGAAACTACAAGGGGTTTTATATATTATTGCAACTTCACAAATAAACGTTATAAGGATTCAGCAAAGGTACGCAATCTCCTAACCAATATCTGTGCGTAATACGGAGGCAAAAAAGTTGATACAGCTTGAGATTTGCTAACTTTGTTTTAAACCCTCAATCTCAACTATTGCAGGTTACTAACTGGTGTTCTACATCCCTCGATAATTGCTTTTATCTGTATTCTAAATACTAAACTTTGACTCGTCGTATAGCACCTACCAAGTATCGGCTGTACCTTTATCATAAGGCTCACCTGTAAAAGGTTGTATGCCAATAACAGGATAAGCATCATCTGTAGGGCCAAAAATCCGCATCGCAGCTTCAGAGATATACTGAGTTATGTTCGCAATGATTTGGGAAATAGCCATAATATTTGACTTCTCTTTCGAGTTGCTTTAATTGTGCTACTTATACTTTAATCCTAATATTTTTAATCGGTTCCATTCTCAATATATTGAGAATATTTGCAATCTTTATTCAGATAACTTCGCAATACTTTAGCTTGTGAAAAAGCCAAAGGTTTCTCTTTTATTGTAATTGAAACTTATCTATTTCTTTAAATCCACTCTGGGAAAGAGGTTAGCAAACAAACTTGCCTTAGAAGGATATTATTATCTTTCATTAGCCACCCGTCAAATAAACATTATTGCTAGATTTTACTATTAAAAAATATTAAGTATTCTATAAAGCTAGTATAAACTTACCTGCAAACCTACTGTTACAGGGCAATGCCTGAAATATCCTTAATGGTAGTTGACATTATTTATGGTAAATATTACCATAAATAAAAGAAGCAGCTTGTAAGGAATCTCTTGCATGACAACTTTGCCAGATTTGGACTATGTATATAAACAGCAAAGCCAGCAGAACCAGGAACTAAACCTCTCGGCTGATGACTATAGCTTGCTGACCGATCTTTATCAATTGACGATGGCAGCTTGTTACACAGGCGAAGGTATAGAACAACGACGGGCCAGCTTTGAGTTGTCAGTCAGACGATTGCCAGAGGGTTTTGGTTATTTAATTGCAATGGGGCTAACGCAGGCATTAGAATATTTAGCCAAAATTCGCTTTAGTTCCGCGCAAATTGCGGCATTACAGGCAACGGGAATTTTTGCTCATGCAAACGATCGCTTTTGGTCACTTTTAGCCGAGGGAAAATTTACTGGTGATGTTTGGGCAGTACCAGAAGGGACGGCTGTATTTGCCAATCAACCATTGTTACGGGTGGAAGCACCACTTTGGCAAGCGCAACTAGTAGAAACTTACCTGCTGAATACGATTAATTACCAAACTTTAATTGCCACAAAAGCAGCAAGGTTGCGGGATATAGCGGGGGAATCAGCAACACTTTTAGAATTTGGCACAAGACGAGCATTTAGCCCGCAAGGGTCTTTGTGGGCGGCGCGGGCGGCTTTGGCGGGTGGGTTAGATTCCACCTCCAATGTGTTAGCAGCGCTACAACTGGGACAACAGCCAAGTGGTACGATGGCGCACGCCCTGGTGATGGCATTGTCAGCAATAGAAGGCACTGAAGAACAAGCCTTTAGTGCATTTCATCGATATTTTCCGGGTGCGCCCTTGTTGATTGATACTTACGATACCGTTGCTGCTGCCCAGCGCTTGGCCGAAAAGGTAAATTCTGGGGAAATGCAATTGACAGGAGTGAGATTGGACTCAGGAGATTTAGTTACCTTATCAAAACAGGTGCGATCGCTCCTTCCCGGTGTGCCAATTTTTGCCAGTGGCGACTTGGATGAGTGGGAAATTGCCAGATTAAAAGCTGCTGGGGCGCAAATTGATGGTTACGGACTGGGAACGCGACTAGTTACAGGTTCGCCTGTAAATGGAGTCTATAAACTTGTAGAAATTGATGGCATCCCAGTGATGAAGCAGTCAAGTGGTAAAGTTACTTATCCAGGGCGCAAGCAGATTTTTCGCTCGTATACAGGAGGTAAGGTAAAAGCAGATAGGTTGGGACTCTTAGGTGAAAGTCTTCTGGATGAAGAACCTTTGTTGCAATTGGTAGTGCAGGAGGGTCAACGGGTGCAACCGTTAGAGTCTTTGGCAATAATTCGTCAACGTACCGCCGCCTCAGTTGCTAGTTTGCCACAACAGACACGGCTTTTGGATCGTCCGGTGGCTGTAGAAGTGGAGATTTCTGAAGGGTTACGGGTGTTGACTGAAGAAACTAAGAAACGAACCGCCAAGGACGCAAAGGACGCAAAGTAAGATGATGAGAGTTGCTTTGTTTGGTACTAGTGCCGATCCGCCAACTGCGGGACATCAAAAAATTCTGAGTTGGTTGTCTGAGCGTTATGATTGGGTAGCGGTTTGGGCGGCGGATAATCCTTTTAAGTCTCATCAAACACCCTTAGAACATCGGGCGGCAATGTTGCGACTGTTGATTGCGGATATAGACGCGCCAAGGCATAATATTGCTTTGGAACAAGAATTAAGTAGCTTCAGAACGCTGGAAACAGTAGAAAAAGCCAAGCTTACTTGGGGTGAAGACGCTGAATTGACGTTGATTATTGGTTCAGATTTACTGAGTCAGCTACCACGTTGGTATCGCATTGAAGATTTGTTACAGCAAGTGCAACTGCTTATTGTACCGCGACCCGGATATGTAATAGATGAGTCTAGTTCAGAGGTAGTACAAAAGCTGGGAGGGAAAATTGCGATCGCTAGTCTGATCGGTCTAGATGTTTCCTCAACAGCGTACCGCGAACATGGAGATTCTCAAGCCCTCACAGCCCCTGTAGTTGCCTATATTAATCGAGAGCATTTGTACGAATGCCAGGACGTTCACAAAAAAAGATACCAACTCCGTTAAACCAACAACCTTTGGCCGATTTCAAGGTTGGTGTTGATAATGTAATTTTTTCTGTAGATACTGTACAAAATCGGCTGTTAGTTCTACTAGTAATGCGACAGCAAGAACCATTTCTAAATCATTGGAGTCTTCCCGGTACTTTAGTGCGTCCCGGAGAGTCTTTAGAAGATGCCGCCTATCGCATTATGGCGGAGAAAATTAAGGTCAACAATCTCTATTTAGAACAACTCTATACATTTGGCGGGCCGAATCGCGATCCACGGGAAGCAACTGATAGTTATGGTGTGCGTTATCTATCAGTTAGTTACTTTGCCCTAGTGCGATTTGAAGAAGCCGAATTGATTGCCGATCGCATGACTGGCATAGCTTGGTATCCAGTAAAACAAGTGCCGCAATTAGCTTTTGACCATAATGAAATTTTGGCTTATGGACACAGGCGATTGCGAAATAAATTAGAGTATAGCCCAGTTGCTTTTGAAGTCTTGCCAGAAATGTTCACCTTGAATGATTTATATCAGTTATACGCCACAGTTTTAGGTGATAACTTTTCCGATTATTCTAATTTCCGGGCGCGTCTACTCAAGTTAGGTTTTTTATGCGATACCGGAATTAAGGTATCACGGGGTGCTGGTCGTCCGGCTAGTTTGTATAAGTTTGACGCGGAAGCTTTTGCTCCCTTAAAAGATAAACCCTTGGTGTTTATTTAACCAATCACTTGAACGTAAGTTCGATGAACCTCTCCCTCCCAGCCTCCCTTTCCGAAACGGAAAGGGAGGAGCAACGAAAAATTAATTCAGCTTTTTGCTCGTCTCTTTGCGTCGGCTACGGTGTATACACAAGTCTAATTACCCCCCTTAATCCCCCCTTTCCAAGGGGGGAAACAAGAAAATCTAGTTCCCTCCCCTTGGAAAGGGAAGGGTTAGGGTGGGGTAATTCGAGAGCTGGTAGTATCGACAACTTGTGTAACTTGTGTAACTTGTGTGTACACCGTAGCTTCGTGTCGGAGAGGGGCTGGGGGAGAGGTCAAATAAGACTTGTCAAACTCACCTTACTTTGCATCCAAAGTCCTGAGTAACTTATTTTGACTCTTGACAAATGACCAATGACTAATAACAAATAATATGAAAATTGCGATCGCTCAAATTAATCCTACTATTGGTGATTTGCTTTTAAATGCCCAAAAAATCCTGGAGGCGGCACAACGCGCAGCATCTAGCGGTGCGCGTTTGTTGTTGACACCAGAACTTTCTTTATGTGGCTATCCACCACGAGATTTATTACTAAATCCTAGTTTTGTGGAAGCGATGGGCATCACTCTACAAAACTTGGCTCAAGATTTACCACCAAATTTAGCTGTGTTGGTAGGAACTGTTGAACCGAACCCCAATGCATATATTAGTGGCGGTAAAACCTTATTTAACAGCATGGCTTTGTTAGAGAATGGCAAAGTACAGCAAGTTTTTCACAAGCGACTTTTGCCTACTTATGATGTATTTGATGAACGTCGCTATTTTGAACCAGGTTTGCAAGCTAATTATTTTACTTTAGATAATATCGATATTGGCGTAACTATTTGCGAAGATTTATGGAACGATGAGGAATTTTGGGGCAAACGGAGTTACGCAGTAAATCCAATTGCTGACTTAGCAATTCTGGGTGTAGATTTGATTGTCAATTTGTCTGCTTCGCCCTACACTGTCGGCAAGCAACAGTTTCGAGAAACAATGCTCAGTCATAGTGCAGTGCGTTTTCAACAACCGATTATTTATGCTAATCAAGTTGGTGGAAATGACGATCTAATTTTTGATGGGTGTAGTTTTGCCTTAAATCGTCAAGGTGAAATTATGTCTCGCGCCCGTGGCTTTGACACCGATTTAATGGTAATTGAATTTGATGAGGTACAAAGCGATTTACTATTGGGTTCTGTAGCACCTGTCTATGAATCAGAAGATGAAGAAATTTGGCAAGCTTTGGTTTTAGGAGTGCGAGATTATGCTCGTAAGTGTCGCTTTTCTAAAGTAGTGTTGGGTTTAAGTGGCGGAATTGACTCGGCAATAGTAGCTGCGATCGCAACTGCTGCACTTGGTAAAGAAAATGTCCTCGGTGTTCTCATGCCTTCCCCTTACAGTTCCGAGCATTCCATTAGTGATGCTTTGGCATTAGCCGAAAATTTGGGGATTAAGACTAATCTTTTACCAATTGGTGAGTTAATGCAAGGCTTCGATCAAACTTTAGGTGATTTGTTTGCGGGTACGGAGTTTGGGCTGGCTGAGGAGAATATACAGTCCCGAATTCGGGGTAATTTATTAATGGCGATCGCTAATAAATTTGGCTATCTGCTTTTATCTACAGGTAACAAGTCAGAAATGGCTGTGGGTTACTGTACTCTTTACGGCGATATGAATGGCGGGTTAGCTGTGATTGCAGATGTTCCTAAAACCCGTGTGTATTCACTTTGCCATTGGTTAAATCGCGATCGCGAAATCATCCCGCAAAACGTCTTGACTAAAGCACCCAGCGCCGAACTCAAACCAGGCCAAGTGGATCAAGACTCTCTACCGCCTTACGAAATTTTGGACGATATTTTGCAACGCCTGGTTCACAACCACCAATCAGCAGTGCAAATTGTTGCAGCCGGTCACGATGCGGTGATTGTAGATAGAGTAATCCAAATGGTGGCGCGGGCTGAATTTAAACGGCGACAAGCACCGCCGGGATTGAAAATCACCGATCGCGCCTTTGGAACCGGTTGGCGAATGCCAATTGCTAGTAACTGGGTTGGTGTCAAAAAGGCTTACCAGGCTAAAACTACAGCTACACCTAACCTTAGTTTATTGTGATAGACAAGATGCTCATCCGCGTTGTCCAGGCGCGGATAAGTATTACCATTAAAACTAAAGTCTCAAAGAAAATTATGTTAGATGAAGCAAATCTTGAACAACGTTTAGCGACTCTTGAACAAACAGTTGCAGATATCAAACATCGAGTCATTGATGCGCCTACCTATAGTAATTGGCTGGAAAAGGTTATTGGCTCAATCTCTGATGAACCAGCATTTTTGGAAGCTTTAGAGTATGGTCGGTCATTACGCCACGCTGACATATTTACAGAAGAGACTGGCGAACAACTGTGAGATATCTACTGGACACTGACCATATCAGTTTTCTTCAAAGATGCTCAGGAACAGAGTTTTTAACATTAGCTGCTCATATTGCCCAGCATCAAGCTACAGATTTTGCTTTTTCTATTGTTAGTTTCCATGAGCAAGTAATTGGCGCTCATACCTTTATTACTCGTTCCCAAACACTTCGTGATGTAGTTCGGGGATATACTCTGCTAATGGAAATCATTCAGGGGTTTTCGGCAGCACCAATTTTACCATTCGATGCTGGAGCAGTAACGATATTTGAAGGGTTACGAGCGCAAAGGGTTCGCATAGCCACGATGGATTTAAGAATAGCTTCGATCGCACTTTCACGAAGCTTAGTATTATTGACTCGCAACACTAGCGACTTTAGCAAAGTTCCAAACTTGATGACACAGGATTGGACAGTGGAAACTCCAAAGTGAATTAAAGAGCCAAAGATTTACTTTCAACCTTCACTGTTTAACTTCTGAACTCAAATATTGCACCTTTGAACACGAGTTGTCGAGTTAAAAGGGCGATCGCTTGACCTTTAACTCTCAAAGTTGCACCTTTTATCCTCGAAGTTGCACCTTTAACCCTCGAAGTTGAGCCTTTTATCCTCAAAGTTGCACCTTTTATCCTCGAAGTTGCGCCTTTAACCCTCAAAGTTGCACCTTTAACCCTCATCATTCTGCTTCTGAACTTAAAGGTTGTATTTCAGAACAAAAATTATCGAGTCAAAAGGGCGTAGGTCTAGCCAGTCGGAGACATTGCTTAATCTCTAAACCCAAGCAATAGGTTATTTTTACTCATCTAAACGCTGTGCGATCGCATTCAGCAATTCCTCAAAGTCTGATTTGCTGTGAATATCAGGGGTGAGGGTGTTCATATCTTTTAGCAGGTTGGTTAGTTCTGCGATCGTGTTGCGAATCTCTGTATATTGGTCAATTTCTTCACGAAATCCCTGCAAATTAGCTGCACCAACTTCTCTCATACCTTCATTTAATGCTTTAATTTCGTCTTCCCAATGCTTAATATATTTAAGTCTAGCAACAGGTTTATAAATTTGGGCATCTGCTAACACAATCGGGAAAATTCGATCATAAAATTTACCATTTTTAGCAATTTGCACTAGCTCAAACATACAATTGGGAGACTTTAAATATTTGTCACTAATAACTGCGATCGCACATTTCCCGCGTCCAATCCGTTCCATGAAGGCTTTAATCAGTCCTTTGTAGCCCAAATCGCGTTTATCGCGGATAATTTTGATTCTTTTTGCCTGCAAATTCTCATCCAGCTGATTAACAAATTGCTCACTTTCTCCGCCCCAAGCATAAGAGATGAAAATTTCCTGACTATTGATAGTCAACGATTCATTTCTCTCTTGCTCCAGTTCGCTTTGCAACTGTGCAACTTGGGGATTAAATTCCGCATCTGCTTTAATGCCTTGAAACATGACATCATCAATTAACCTACGGACATCTACCATTTCATAGCTGTTTTCGCACTCAATTTGGTAACGGTGATCGTTCAAACGCTTATTGAGTTTGTCTAAAGAATAGGAATAAGGTGTGGGCAGATTTTTACAAGTTTCACAGTTACAAGGAACTAGGGTTTGATATTGCAAACGTTCGTAAGAGTTATGGATTTTTTCGAGTTCATGGGTGATGACAGCCATCAATTCTTTTTTGCGGTTTCCGGCTACACGGATTTTAATTTCCCGTTGATTGTAGTTTTCAATGACTTCAGCACGAGTTTGGTCTTTGTTGAGAACAACACCGTTTTTCCAAACGAGTTTTTGCTCTTCAATCCAAGGGTGCGTCTCGACAATAAAGCGGGTGAGGATGCCTTTGGGCATGAATGTATAGGTGTAGCGCAGGATAAGGTTGTGGCGATCGCTCCAGGTATAATCAGCTTTTTCAATAGATAGCAATTGCGGTGCAATATAAATGTTAGGGCGACTGGGAATTTCGTAGCAAAGCTTGAACTGCATCATTAATTGCAGGAGTTGATCTCGCATATCTGCATATTCGCCGCTTTTCCAAATATTTTTGAGGTCGTCTTTGGTAAAACAACCTAGATTTTGGTTCACAGTTTGGTTATCCAAAACTTTGTAAACGGCTGTTGTCGCCCATTCCGGTTTGAGGATAACGTAGTGTTTGAGTGTAGAATCGTCTTGAAAGTGGAGACAAACGCCGAGATCGTGCAGATAGCTACTCAAACGCAGCATATCTTTACGGTCATTTAAATTATTGATTCGGCAAAGGGTAAAGTATTCTTCAACGCTGATGTAATTTCGGGAATTGTTCTCTAGGGCGGCTCTGACTCTTACCCAGAGTTTTGGTAGAGGTGTACCAACATGGTCAAGATTGCTGATGTAAAGTTGAATAGTCTTTTTAATCTCTGCCAAACCGCGATTAGTATCTAAATTGGTTGCCAGAATTTCCTTCAGGTTGTCAAATTCTCCTCGTAACTGGCCCCCATCGACTTCGCACTGACGGTCTTGTTTTTCGTTTTTGATGATGATAACTGGGCTTTTGTCGCTTAAGAGTTCGACAACCTTCAGCCACCAGTAAAAATCGGTGTTTTCTTTGCGAGTGTCGGCAACTAAGGCGTATAGAGAACGCTTGCTAAGGAAAAACTGATGGGTTTGATGGTAGATTTCCTGACCGCCAAAATCCCAGATATTGACACGAAAATCTTTGCCATTGGGCTGTGTGAAATGCCACTGGATCACGTCAATGCCTTCCGTTGATTCCTCATCTGGCTGGAGTTCGTAGGTTTCATCTGCAATTTTCTTAGCTAAAGAGGTTTTCCCGGCTCCTCCTTCGCCAATAATTAAGAATTTTGCTTCGTAAAAGGGTTCTGTTTCGGCTGGGTCTTGCACCCGGAAATAGAAATCGAGAATTTCATTCACATCACCCGGATCTTTGTAGTAAGCCTTCGGCCCCAAAATCTCAGGTGGAATGGGGACTGGATTTCTACGAAGATCCAACTTTTTCAGGTTTGACAATTTCCTAATTTCCTGTGGCAGACTGCTCAGTTGATTATTGTTGAGGTCGAGGGTTTGCAGGTTGGTGAGTTCGCAAAATTCCCTTGGCAGACTACTCAGTTGATTACTGCTGAGGTCGAGGGTTTGCAGGTTGGTGAGTTGGACAAATTCCGGTGGCAGACTACTCAGTTGATTATTGTTGAGGTCGAGGGTTTGCAGGTTGGTGAGTTGGCCAAATTCTGGTGGCAGACTGCTCAGTTGATTATCCCAGAGTTGGAGGGTTTGCAGGTTGGTGAGTTGGCCAAATTTCGGTGGCAGACTGCTCAGTTGATTACTGCTGAGGTCGAGGGTTTGCAGGTTGGTGAGTTGGACAATTTCCGTTGGTAGACTGCTCAGTTGATTACTACTGAGGTCGAGGGTTTGCAGGTTGGTGAGTTGGACAATTTCCGGTGGCAGGCTGCTCAGTTGATTATCCCAGAGTTGGAGGGTTTGCAGGTTGGTGAGTTGGCCAAATTCCGGTGGCAAACTGCTCAGTTGATTACCCCAGAGTTGGATGGTTTGTATGTTGGTAAGTTGGACCATTTCCGGTGGTAGACTGCTCAGTTGATTACTGCTGAGGTTGAGGGTTTGCAGGTTGGTGAGTTGGACAATTTCCGGTGGCAGACTGCTCAGTTGATTTCTTTTGAGGTCGAGGATTTGCAGGTTGGTGAGTTGTCCAATTTCCTCTGGCAGCGTTGTTAAGCTTTTGCCAGAAAGGTCTAATTCTGTCACATTGTCTCTGACAGCTTGTTCAATAATTTGCAGCAGTTCTTCGTTAGTCATTTTGGGTTTTATAGAGGCGATGCCTGACGACGAGTTGCTGCTTGGACGCGCAGCAGAAAAATTGAGCTAATTAATAATGTACCCTGTATCAAGGATTGCATTGAGGCAATGTGCGATCATTGCAGACTCCTACGCGTCTATGCTCGATCTCAGATTTTGTCGTTATCGACATTTTTGTAACAAAGTTAAGTCGCGCTGACGAACATCCTGCCAAGAAATAAATTTCTTGGCTAAGAGCTTACTGTCCACTGAAGTGGACTGAAATTTTTGCTTTTACCATAATATAGCTATCTAAATCGCTTAAAATCTTCAGGACTTACGTTGGTATTGATTTATGCGATCCCTTGCACGCTCAATAACTTTACTTTGAGCATCCCTAATCAAGAAAAACCTTGCATCTAAGAGCAAAATACACCATTTTTCTACATTACCACAGCGAAAAAATCTTCTCTCTCTTTTACTGAGGGACTGCTACTGCTTTTTTGATCTTCTGACAGATATCCACCCAAGCTTCATCCTCTTGTGCTGAACTCAGGCTCTTTAAAGGTTGATTGGGAGGGTGCGCTGATTGATACTTGTTAATTTCTGTTTCTTGATAGTTGCTAGAACTCAACGGTATCCAAATAATCGTCAGTCCTTTGGCTTTAGCTGCATCCAATAATGGGGGTAACTCATTCTCATGAATAAAGTCTGATGCTAGAAAGTTATGGCTAACCAACAATACTGCTACTTTTGCTAGTGCTAAAGCATTTTCAATTTCTTTGCGCCACTGATCACCAGCTTTGATTTTAGTATCGTCCCACACAACCAGCTCTTTTTGGTTGCGAATTATTGGTTTGAGGCAGTCCTGGAGTTTGGAAAGCCACTCCTCATCTTTATGACTATAGCTAATGAAAACTTGATTTCTGGTTACTGTTTTAAATGATTCATCTGGCTTGCGCTCCAGTTCGCTTTCCAACGCTGTAACTTCAGGGTTGTTTTCCCCATCTGCTTTAACAGGTTGTAACATGACATCATCATCGATTAAGCTGCGGACATCTACCCTTTTATAGCTTTCATAGCACTCAATGTAATAGTGGCTAGCATTCAAGCGTTTTTTGAGTAAGTCCAGAGAATAGAAATGAGGTTTCGGCAGGTTTTTGCAAGTCTCACAGTTACAGGGAACTCGGGCTTCATATTGCAAACCTTCCTGAGAGCTATTGATTTTTTCGAGTTCATGGGTGACAACAGCCATCAATTCTTTTTTGCGGTTTCCAGCTACACGGATTTTAATTTCCCGTTGATTGTAGTTTTCAATGACTTCTGCACGAGTTTGGTCTTTATTAAGAACAACACCACTTTTCCAAACGAGTTTTTGCTGTTCAATCCAAGGGTGCATCTCGACAATAAAGCGGGTGAACATACCTTTGGGTATCATGGATTGATAGGTATAGCACAAGATGAGGTTCTTAGAATTGTCCCAAGTATATTTAGCTTTTTCAATGGGAAGAAATTGAGGCGCAATATAAGTATCAGGACAACCGGGAATTTTGTAGCAAAGCTTGAACCGCATCATTAATTGAAGTAATTCATCGCGCATTTGGGCATATTCGTCGTCTTGCCAAATATCTTTGAGATCGTCTTTGGTAAAACAACCTAGATTTTGGTTAACAGTAATTTGCAGCAGTTCTTCGTTAGTCATTTCGGGTTTGACAGAGGTGATGCCTGACGACGAGTTGCTGCTTGGACGCGCAGCAAAGAAATTGAGCTAATTAATAATGTACCCTGTATGAAGTATTGCATTGAAGCAATGTGCGTTAGCGTAGCTTGTCGTAAACATCGCAGGCTCCAGCTGACATCATATTTAACCTTAGAGTATAGTTTCAGACAACATCAATTTTTAAAATGATGTTTATACTTAGAAGTAAGTAAATTAAAGCAGGTGCATAATGAAACTACAAGATTTCTTGGGAAAAGATGAGAAATGGTCATTTGATGCGATCGCTGAGGATGCAGACTTGGCTCGTCAGATTCAGATAGTATTAATCGGCTTAGTTTTGCTGGAACCTCCAGCCGATGGCAAATTTGGCCCTGTTTCTGTGATAGCTCTCAAAAAATTTCAAGAATTAACAAAGGTTGAAGAGAGTGGCTTTTTAGGAGCAGTCACAGCCAAAAAACTGATTGAAACCAAAATAGATGATCTTCCTAAACCCCCCTTAAAACTAGGCAATGACATCGCTAGTAAGATTGTGAAATATATGCTAGCCAAAGGTTATCAGGTATTTACCAATCCCAAAGAATACAACATTGTTTATGTAGAGGGCATAGATGCAGACTGGACTCTTAACAGTGATACACCCAATGAATTTAACGATCGCCGGATTGTGATTGAAGTAGTAAATGGTGTTCCCAAAATTGTAGACCACTGGGAAGCAACTACAGAACCAGGAAAGTATTACACTTATAATCCGATGAATTCCAAAGGAGCCGCTAGGATTCAGTTTGGACAATACAAAGCTTGGGCTGTTGGCACTCACGGCACAGCAGAACCTCACGAAGCTTTAGTGCAAGTTGGAGATATAACTGTTTGTAGAGATTTCAATAAAGATTTTAAACGGACTGGCGATAAACTTGATACAGGTGATAATTTTTACGTTAATCAACACTACGGTTTTGATTTTCCCCGGAATGATATTCGCCTTGCTAGTGCAGGTTGTTTAGTGGGACGTACCCGTGAGGGGCATAGAGAGTTTATGGCGATTGTTAAACAAGACCGCCGTTATGTCGCTAATCGCAAATATAGTTTTTACACTACCGTGATTCCTGGCGATGATTTACTGAAAACGTTTCCAGGATAAGGCAGGATAGCACAGATATGCTACCCCAATTTTTCTAACTTTGTTCTTGTGGTTGCCCTATCTGTGCTGTCAGCTTCTCTTTATCTTGTCTGCGTTTTTTGGCGTAAAGTTGAATAGTGACTGCCATCAAGATAATCATGGCAAAAATAGCCCAGGCAGCGATATCTGTAGGGAGATTATTCTTAAAGACAGCCAGCAGAACGATCGCTACTAACATAACTGTAGGTGCTTCATTTAAAGCACGTAATTGCTGACCACTCCAGCCACATTCACCTACTGCTAATTTCTTCATCAGCCGAGCGCAGTAATGATGATAACCAATTAAAATAGCCACAAACAGCAGTTTTATATGTAACCAGCCCTCTTTTAAAACGTCTGGTTCAGTGGTTACTAAACCGATGGCCATTGCGATCGTCACGTACATTCCTGGATTCGTGATGATATAGTAGAGACGCTTTTCCATAATTTGATATTGATTTTTCAATATCGTTTGCGCTGGCTCAGGTTCAAGGTTCGCTTCAACGTGATAGATAAAAAGGCGTACTAAGTAGAACAATCCGGCAAACCAAACTACAAATCCGACAATATGAAATGCTTTAAACCAAGAATAAGCCATGAATCATAATCTCCTTTACTTGTAATGGTAATAAAAAGTAGTCAGGAGCCAGAATTCTGAATTCAGAATATTCCACCCATTAAAGGATGAGTTTTCACAAGAAATAACATTTGAATACTGCCACTTAATCTTCCATTTAGTGGACTACAGTGATGATTTTGCACCCTTTACTAATTGATTCTGACTCCTGAATTCTGAATTTTGACATTCATTTTTATAATATCGATTTTTGCCAAAGGTATATTGTCAATGAGCATCTTTACGACGCACAAAGGGTAAAAGGTCTTCTAAAATCGTCTCGTGGTAATGTTCTTGAGGATAATGTCCAACGTTATTAAGTTTTATTAATTCGCTATTTGGTGCTAAATCTGTAAATTTTTGGGCAACGTCTACAGATAACCAAGGGTCAATCATTCCCCATTGAATCAGAATTGGCTGTTGCCATTCTTTAAAACCAGATTCAATTTCGGTCATTGCTGAATCAAGCTGTAAATTGCGAATACTTGATAACAGACTCCGCCCAGATGAAGAACTTTTCAAAAATGGTTTTCGATAAATATCTAATTCCTTATCTCCTATGCGATAACGGCTACCAGCTTCTAGGGTTCGGTCAACTAATAAGGGGTCTTGAGTCATTACTTCACCTACCAAAGGTAAACCCATTTGTTTAATTTTCCAGGGTAATTTGGCAGCAGTTGATATTGGTGTATTTAAAATAGCTAAGTTGGCAATTTGTTCAGGATGACGCAAAGCATATTGCAATCCTACAGAACCTAAAAAGCCTTGGACAACTAAAGAAAAATGTTCAAGTTCTAAAGCTCTGACAAATCCTTCTAAAGCTGTGATAAAAGCATCGGGAGTATAAGCAAAATCTCGTTTTTCTGGTTTTGCAGAAAAGCCGTAACCAATCCAATCTGGTGCGATCGCTCTTGTACCTTGATTCGCTAGAGCCGGTATAATATTACGCCAACTGTAACTTTGTGAAACCAAGCCGTGTAACAACAACACAGGCGCTAAGTCAGTTCTGCCGATTGGTAAAGATTCTCGATAAAACCATTCCAGTGAATCTACATTGATTTTATGTTCTGTTATTGACACGTTATTTTCCTATATTGGGCATCCCTTCGGCTTACTTCGACTACGCTCAGTACAAGTCGCTCAGGGCAAGTGGGAATTGGGAATGGGGCATTGGGCATTGGGCATTGGGCATTAGTTATTCTTTCTTTCCCTACTCCCCTTGCTTCCCCTGCCTCCCTTGCTCCCCCTGCTCCCTCATCTCCCCACTTCCTGAGAAATAATCATCTCACGAATTGCATAAGCTGTAGCGGGTGCTAGTAAAACGCCGTTGCGATAGTGTCCGGTAGCTAAGAGGATGTTACTAAACCCTGGCAACTTACCAATAACTGGGGCTGGACGACCTTCAGGACGGGGACGTAAGCCTGACCAAGTGCGGATAATTTTTGCTGTGGCTAATTCTGGGCAAAATGCGATCGCTTGTTCTCTAACAGATTCCAGTAATTCCTGATTTGGCGGTATCTCATTTCCATCGCTGGGAAATTCTACTGTCGCGCCTACCCAATAATCTCCGCCGCCTATGGGAACAATATGCACATCATTACCCGTTATCGCTGGCTGGAAGTCGGGATTGCCTAATGGATGCCCTACGTGCATTTGCAACGCTTGTCCCAGTACAGGGCGGATGTCAATTATCTGATTTAATTTTGCCGTCAGTGGTGTTGAACCTAGCCCTGCTGCGACTACAAACCAATCTGCGGCTATTTTTCCTTCTGTAGTCTCAAGGCGATCGCAAATTTGCGGGGAAGACTCAGGTGATGAGGTTTGGGCATCCAAAACAGTCACACCAAATTTGAAAGTTACACCGTTTTGCTCGGCAGCCTCAACTAAAGCTAACGTGAGAGCAGTTGGATCGAGTTGACGATCTTGGGGAGAATAGACAGCGCCAGTAATTTTTTCACAATCCACTTGAGGACAGATATTCTGGAGTTTAGCCGTGTCCCATATTTCTAAATGCCAGCCTTGAGAGTGGCGAATTTCTACAAGTTTTTCCCATGCTGCCAAATTCTCCTCTTCCAAACCAAGACTGAGAATTCCCTGGCGATTAAAAGGGATTTTGCGACCAGTTAAAGCTTCTAGTTCTGGAATCAAAGTTTCATAGCGCTGGATGCTAGTTTGTCGCATCTGCCAAGCTTTACCTTTGATTTTTTGGCTGATTACGCCCATCAAAACGCCAAGTGCAGCGCCCGTAGAAGCTTGCGCTGGTGGTTGGCGATCGCAAACTGTGATTTTCAGCCCTTTTACTAGACTCAGTTCATAAGCGATCGCAGCCCCAACTACACCACAACCGATAATAACTACATTCATGACTTGTGCTTGAAGTGAGAAGTTAGGAGTTAGGAGTTAAAAATTTAAAATTCCTAACTCCTATACAGATACGATTAATCGCATCTCTAACTCCTAACTCTTGTACAGACGCAATTAATCGCGTCTCTAACTTTTAACCTTCTTCTTTTTTAGGAAGCAGATCGAGGAATTTGTCAATGTCTGTGAAAGCAGCCTGGGATTGATTCAAGGCAACTAGAGGATTGCTAGCACTAGTAGCTTTATCAAGCTTAACTAAGTCGTTAAACAAATCTCGTGTTATCTGACGTGCTGCGGCTTGGTCTTTGGGTAGCAGGTTGGGAGTAACATAAGTCAAGTTCAGCCTTGCTTCTGTTATGGGCCCATGTATAAAGTTACGCACATTGATCCAATCACCTTTTTGGATCAGGGTTTTCAACTCATCTGAGCGATCGCGCACAGCCTGAATTTCAGGAACATAAGCCTGAATTCTTTCAAGTTGAGTCGCTGTGTAAGTTGGAGGTGTTACTGAAGCACTAGGGCCGCCACAACTCATGAGGAATGTGGCTAATAATACTAAAACAAATGAAAAAATCGAGCGTTGACGCGCCATGACAATGAACTTAATTGCTTTTTGTTTACCGATTCACAGTGTCATTTTAGATCGTCGCTAGTGCAATTTATCGTTCTTGTCTGCCAAGGATCTTGCAGAAAATCTTGATATTTTTTATAAAGGGCAGAGTTTCATCTGCTTTTGAGAAGTTTTTAAGTACAATTACTTAATAGGTGTTAGACAGTCCCAACAAGAAGCTATTTTTCACATCTACTTAGTTACCAGCATTGTTAGGGAAGTCTGATTTAGAGTTGCTAAATCTCAAAGGTCTTGATAAGCTGAAACACCAATAATATAAGCCTTCTGGCGGTTTTCTATCTTCAGATCCCCGAAGATGCCGACGCAATTATAGGAGTGTTTTTTAGTGAATGCAGCTGAACAGGCAACGAACCTTGAACTCGCTAGCAACATTGCTACGGTGGTTAACTTGTTCAAATTCGAGTTTCCTGATGCCAAATCCGATCTCAAACCCTGGAAAAATGACCCGGAAACCAGGGAGTTAGTTGATCCAGATTCTATAGATATTGGCTTTCACTTTCCTGGTATCAGCAAATCTTGGCGAAGTCGCAGTATTTTAATTCAAATCCGATTTTATCAAGATCCCATAAATAATTCCCGCCGTGCGATCGGTGTGGAGGTAGCTGGATTCGATCATCGCGGTGAAGCGTGGCGACTTTCTACGGTAGAAAACTGGAGTGTTGTCGGCGCATCTTCGCCTTCTGGTGAAATTGAAGATAAGCTCAAACAGATTTGCCGACAGATTTTAGAAGTTTTTAATAAACCAAGTGATAATTACTAATTCGTAATTCGTAATTCGTAATTCGTAATTCGTAATTAAATAGGTACAAGCCCCTTGATTCATCAATGGAAATATAACAACGGGTAGTATCATTATTTCAAGCTCCTAACTTCAGGTATGGAGTAAAAATTACGAATTATAAATTACGAATTATTGTGACTACCGTAATATTTGTACATGGCACTGGCATTAGGGAAAGAGAATACAACGAAACTTTTCAGATAATTGAGCAAAAGATTCACGCTCAACGTCCTGATATCAAAGTTTCTCCCTGCCTTTGGGGTGTATTAGGTGCAAAATTCAATGATAATCGGGCATCAGTACCCTTGGAGAATTCGACACTAGCTTTATCTGAGTCAGAAGAAGACGCAGATATTGTATTGTGGGGGCAATTATACCGCGATCCTCTGTATGAGTTGCGGCTGTTGTCCTTGAAACCGATTGAGTCAGGAAATCCCTTTGGGGAAGAACCAGGGGATGTTTTACAATCTCGTGTAGCGAGTCTCACTCCGACATTGGAACTGGAAGCTAAATTGCAAGAAGCGGGAATTGCAGAGGTATTTGAGCCAGCACGAGAGGCGGTTATCCACAGTGAACCTTATGAACGGGCGTTGCTCACAGTTTCCGAATCTGATTTGAGTGAATATTATGCACCAATAGCTAGAGCAGTTGTGGCTCAAGCAATGTTTATTAGCGAACAGCAAGAAAAATTTCCCCCCATACTCACCGATGCCCAATTGCGGGATGATGTTGTGGAATTGCTGACTCTGGCTTTAGGAGAGGCGGAGTTAGGATTGGGTAGCTGGTTATTAAAGCCATTTGTTGAACTAGCGCAGCACGGCGGAACAAATTATATAAGAGGAAACCGCCTTGAGTTAACTGATAAAATTTCGCCTATGCCTGGTGATATTTTGTTGTATCAGACGCGGGGTGAAAAAATCAGGGCATTTATCCAGCAACAAATTGCCCAAGCAGAACCGCCAGTAGTTTTAATCGCCCATAGTTTGGGAGGTATCGCTTGTGTAGATTTGCTAGTGCAGCAACAGTTGTCTCAGGTGGAATTATTGGTAACAGTTGGTTCCCAAGCACCATTTTTATATGAGATTAACGCCCTCTACAGCTTAGAATATGGGCAGTTATTACCAGAGCATTTCCCGCAATGGTTGAATATCTACGATTTACGCGATTTTCTCAGTTATGTGGGTAATAGAATTTTCCCTGAGCGAGTGCAGGATGTACCAGTGGATAGCAGACAACCATTTCCCCGTTCCCACGGTGCTTATTGGACAAATGCCAAAACCTGGGAGGCGATTATTTCGAGGTTGCCATAATGGTTTACTTTTTACGGTATCTAGAAAAACCCTCTCCAAACCTCTCCCCTACAAGGAGAAAGGCTTTAAATTTCCCCCCTTCTCCAGTAAGGAAGGGGGTTAGGGACTGTTTTCAAACTCGAAGATCCCCCCTAACCCCCCTTTTTAAGGGGGGAAAAGAAATTCTAAAAGCCTCCCTAACCCCTCTTGTAAAGGGGAGAAAAGAAACTCTAAAAGCCTCCCTAACCCCTCTTGTAAAGGAGAGAAAAGAAACTCTAAAAGCCCCCCTTTTTAAGGGGGGTTGGGGGGATCTCCAAAGACTCAGGTGCTTCAAGAAAGGTTTGAAAACACGCCCTAGCGGGTTAGGTCATTTTCCCCATAACGTGAGAGGCTAAGTCATCATGCAGTTGATGGCTAAACCTGAGCGAACATTTGGCTTAATTGTGGGTATTGAAAAGTACCACGAAACTGCTTGGAACGTGCCAGGTGGGGGGCCAGCCGATGACGCGCTGAAATTTGCTCATTGGCTGCATCTGCACGGTGTACCGAGGGAGAATATCCGGTTATGTTTATCAGCGCTGGAAGAAAATCAGCAGTTAATTGGGGAATGTGGGTTAACTGTAGAGTTAGCAACAGAGCAAAATATCTCCGACATTGTGACTAACTTTTTATCCCCAAAGTCGGGGGATTTACTCTACATTTTTTGGGCGGGACATGGTTTGATTACCTCAGAACGAGAGCGTCGGTTGCTTTGTGCTGATGCTAATAAACAGAATTGGCAGAATTTAGATTTAGATTCTTTATTAGTTTTGTTGGGTTCCGATAAATTTCAGATTCGTAATCATATTTGTATTATTGATGCCTGTGCCAATTATGTTTTAGAGTCCAAGGGAAGACCAACTAATTTAGGCGGCAAAGCTTTTTTGAGTGGTCAGCCAAAGCAAGATAGTCAACAATTTGTGTTACTGGCTACGCGAGAAGGAGAGCAAGCTAAGGTAAATTCTGAAAATAAAACAGGATACTTTTCTCAAGCTGTGCGGGAGGCTTTTGCAGCAGCTAATGGGACTTTTCCGCCAAATATGAGGGAAGTCACTGAGGCAGTTAAGCAGCGATTTAACGGTTTAGATAAAAAACAACTGCCGACTTATTTTTATTCCCGCAGTTGGGATGGAGATATTGAAAAATCTCATTTTAATCCGTTTGATATCCCGCATGATATCCCACAGAGTCAAGCTCGTAAGTTTGTCGGGAGGGATGAGCAAATAGAACAATTGCATCAGCTATTGCAAGCAAATGATGTTGTAGTAATTAGCGATGTGACTGGACAAGGTGGCGTGGGTAAAACAGAGTTAGCTATTCAATACTCATGGCAATATTTAGAAGATTATTCGGGCGGGTGTTGTTGGTTAAATCCCCAAGGTATTGATTTGGGAACCCAGTTAGTAGAGTTTGGAGTTGTTAATTTACCTAACTTTAATCTTCCTGATGGATTAAGCCTAGCAGGTCAAGTTGCTTATTGCTGGAAGAAGTGGCAAGCTGGCAAAGTTCTATTAATATTTGATGATGTCAAAGACTGGAAGCTAATTCAACCCTATCTACCACCTAAAGGTTCTCGGTTTAAGGTGTTAATTACCACTCGTCTAAACACAGGGTTAGCATATCCATCACTGCCGTTAGGTAAATTGTCAGCAGATGCAGCCTTAGAATTATTAACAACCCTGCTGGGAAAAGATAGGGTTGAAAAGGAATTAGAATTTGCTAAGGGACTTTGCCAATTTGTGAATTATGTACCTGTTGGACTTTACCTAATAGCAGGACTGCGGCAAGAGCCAGGGAGCGAATCATGCTAGCAGATATTCTCGCACAGCTACAAAAGCAAGCATCAGCAGGTGAGTCTGGTGTAGCAGCAGCTTTTGAGTTGAATTGGCAAAGCTTGGAACCAGAGGCGCAAAAATTGGCAAGTCTTTTGAGTTTGTTTGCTTTGGCTCCTATCCCTTGGTCTTTGGTAGAATCAGCAGCAAGTTCTAGCGATTTGGAATTTGACCTCAAAGCTAACTGCACTATTTTAGTTGAGCGTTATTTGCTGCAAGAATTGGCAGAGGACACCTACCAAGTTCACGAACGCATTCGGGAATTATTGCAGCAGAAGTTAGAAGATTTGGCTGAAGCTGACGAACTTAAGCGTGGCTATTGTCAAGCAATGGTAGCCGTAGCAAAAGATATTCCTCAGACACCCACATTGATAGAAATTGCTCAAGCAACTCTTGCCATCCCTCACCTTGGAGAAGCTGCCACACTTTACCAAGCGTGGTTAAGCGATGATGATTTAATCTGGCCTTTTGTAGGCTTGGCTAGATTTTACGAAGGTCAAGGAGCATACGTCCAAGCTTTACCGTGGCATGAACAATGTTTATCAGCTGCTAAAAAACGTTTTGGAGATGAACACCCCTCAGTGGCAACTAGCCTGAACAATTTGGCACTCCTCTACAAATTACAGGGAAGGTACAGCGATGCCGAACCTTTGTTTATCGAAGCTTTGGCGATGAGAAAACATCTGCTGGGGGATGAACACCCCTCAGTGGCAACTAGCCTGAACAATTTGGCATTACTCTACAAATCACAGGGAAGGTACAGCGATGCCGAACCTTTGTTAATCGAAGCTTTGGCGATGAGAAAACGTCTGCTGGGGGATGAACACCCCGATGTGGCAACTAGCCTGAACAATTTGGCAACACTTTACAAATCACAGGGAAGATACAGCGATGCCGAACCTTTGTTAATCGAAGCTTTGGCGATGAGAAAACGTCTGCTGGGGGATGAACACCCCGATGTGGCAACTAGCCTGAACAATTTGGCAACACTTTACAAATCACAGGGAAGATACAGCGATGCCGAACCTTTGTTAATCGAAGCTTTGGCGATGAGAAAACGTCTGCTGGGGGATGAACACCCCGATGTGGCAACTAGCCTGAACAATTTGGCAACACTTTACAAATCACAGGGAAGGTACAGCGATGCCGAACCTTTATATATCGAAGCTTTGGCGATGATAAAACGTCTGCTAGGGGATGAACACCCCGATGTGGCAACTAGCCTGAACAATTTGGCAGCACTCTACGATTCACAGAGAAGATACAACGATGCCGAACCTTTGTTAATCGAAGCTTTGGCGATGAGAAAACGCCTGCTGGGGGATGAACACCCCGATGTAGCAAAAAGCCTGAACAATTTAGCAGGACTCTACAATTCACAGGGAAGGTACAGCGATGCCGAACCTTTATATATTGATGCTTTGGAGATTGCTGAAAAACGCTTAGGGGCAAATCATCCTGATACAATAACCTTTCGTGAAAATCTGGAAGACTTGCGGCGGAATCGTCAGCCTTGATTCAGGAGAATGGTTGCTTGTGTCTGGCGTTGGTTTCAGTAATTTAGGTAAGCTGCACCGGCTGCATTACCCGCCTGGGATTCAAATCCTAGTCTAAGAAGTAAGCAACATAATTAATTACACAATGTCAGTGCAAATGCAGTGAAGCAAAATAGTGCGATCGCAACGCCTAGAACTACTTCTCTACGATATGCTTTGCGAAGGGTGCGATCGCAATAACTGTAAATATTTTTGTTTATCTACTTAATGAGCCTCTGAACTCCGTCAACGAGTATTTTATCTCCGTTCACGAGTATTTTAGCTCCGTTAACGAGTATTTTAGCTCCGTTAACGAGTGTTTTATCTCCGTTCACGAGTATTTTAGCTCCGTTAACGAGGCTTTTATCTTCCTTAACGAGGCTTTTAGCTCCGTTCACGAGGCTTTTATCTCCGTTAACGAGTATTTTAGCTCCGTTAACGAAGCTTTTATCTCGGTTAACGGGTTATAGAAATAGCGATCGTGGTTAATTGCACCATCTTTTACATCACATTCCACAGGATTTGAACCTAAATCCCAAATAGAAGATGTTTGTTTGATGCTAGTAATAATAATTTTTCCATTTTCTTGAATAATCTCAAACTCTTGGTTTTCTCCTAATAGTTCTTTAGGAATTAATAAGCCTTTTTCTGTTGCTGTTAATTTCATGTTTAAATTACCTCGATTTAGTTTGTAAGCTAATCAAAGGAATTTGCTTTAAGAGGTTGTTTGAAAAGTGTTTCGCTGTGATTTTAGGCACTTATTGATCCCCCCTAACCCCCCTTAAAAAGGGGGGAACCGGAATCAAAGTCCCCCTTTTTAAGGGGGATTTAGGGGGATCTAAAACGTTTTGCTACCAAGAAAATAACTTTTCAAACATCCTCTAAGGCGGGCAAGATGCCCACCCCACAAAATTGGATAAGGCTACCAGTTACCTACAGGTTGAGCATCATGAGAAAACATTGATGGATCGATTGAAATGCCCAATCCTTCAGCTACACGACGACCATAAGAAATATCTGCCCGGAAGAAGTGGCAAAGTTGGCGCATTTGGATGTCTTCCCTTGCTTGAGAGAGACTACCGACAATATTTTTAGCAAGCCGCTCTTGCTGTTCAGGAGTTAGTAACCGATAGAGATTACCTGCTTGGGTATAATCGTCGTTTCCTTCACGATGACTGTAACGATCGACTGTGACATCGCCTAAATGACTAGGTGGTTCTGCATAAGCTGGATTTTCTTTGGGCGTACCCTCAGCACTATTCGGTTCATAGTTAGGAACGCTACCGCCGTTGTTCCCCGATGCCATAAAGCCATCTCGCTGATAATGCATCACTGGACATTTGGGCTGGTTGACAGGTAGTTGCTGATAGTTACCACCCAAGCGATACCGTTGAGCATCTGGGTAAGAAAAGATTCGAGCTTGCAGCATTTTGTCTGGAGAGAAACTAACGCCAGGAACCACTGCACTAGGGCTAAAAGCAGCTTGCTCTACTTCGGCAAAATAATTCTCAGGGTTACGATTTAGCTCTAATATCCCGACTTCAATTAAAGGATATTCGCCTTGTTTCCAAACTTTGGTCAAGTCAAAAGGATTATCAGGATGTTTTTCCGCTTGCTCCTCGGTCATCACCTGAATACACATCCGCCACTTAGGATAGTCTTTTTTAGCGATCGCTTCAAACAGATCGTGAGTTGCATGATCTGGATCTTCGCCCTTAATCTTAGCTGATTCTTCCTCAGTCAAGGTTTGATGCCCTTGCAGAGTCTTAAAGTGAAATTTGCACCAAACGCGATCGCCTTCAGCATTAATTAAACTAAAGGTGTGGCTACCAAAACCGTCCATGTGTCGATGGGTTTTGGGAATTCCCCGATCTGAAAACAGGATCGTCACCTGGTGAAGCGATTCTGGACTGAGTGACCAAAAATCCCACTTTGCATTCTGGTCTTTGCAATTGGTTTGCGGATTGCGCTTTTGGGTATGGATAAAATCAGGAAACTTCAAAGGGTCGCGGATGAAGAAAATAGGGGTATTGTTACCTACAAGATCCCAGTTACCCTCCTCAGTATAAAACTTGAGGGAAAAACCTCTAGGGTCACGCTCGGCATCTGCTGAACCTTTTTCTCCTCCGACTGTAGAGAAACGCAAGAGAAGTTCCGTTTTCTTGCCAATTTCAGAAAAAAGTTTGGCTTTACTATAGCGGGTAATGTCATTGGTAATAGTCAAAGTACCATGAGCAGCAGCACCTTTAGCGTGAACAACTCTTTCAGGAATACGTTCTCTGTTGAAATGAGCCAGCTTTTCTATGAGGTGGAAATCCTGCATTAATACAGGGCCACGCGCTCCAGCTGTAAGTGAGTTCTGGTTATCGCTAACTGGAATACCATCAGCAGTTGTCAAGTTTTGGGGTTCAGTCATCGGTAAAGAAGCTCTCCATGTAAGTTACTCAGATTGCCCACAGTACATTTTAGTCAGTAGATAGATACCTACTGATAGAACAATGTAATTCATAGTCATAACGAGTTTATATATAAATCATACTCGAAATGATTATGAATTACCATAAATTTTTTTCTATTTTGGTAAGATGCAGAGGCGATATATCTTCTCTACACTGCCTTTCAGGTATTTAAATGTTTGAGAATCAACGAGCAAACATCTGTCGCCTCAATGCGATTTTCATCAACTAGGTGAGTTTGATGGGTGATAAATAGAGGCCCTTCAGCTGGGGAAGTGGTGATATTACCGTGAGAGCCACGCACCAGAGAAGCATCCAGAGGAATCACATCCATTAAGTAGCGAAAACCGAGTTGTTTCTTAAGTAGTTTAAGAGCAATTTTTCCTTGAGGAAATTTAATTTGCGGATCAAGGAAAAGTTCTACAGGATCGTAACCAGGCTTGCGGTGGATATCTACAGTTCTAGCAAAATCAGGCGCTTTCGCATCATCGAGCCAATAATAATAGGTAAACCAAGTGTCAGATTGAGCGATCGCTACCAACTCACCCGATCTAGGATGATCGAGATGGTAGGCTTGTTTACCCTCTTCATCCAATACCTGCGCTACGCCTTCAGTTGCTTCTAAAAGCGATCGCACTTTTGGGATATACGCCGGATCGTTCACATACACATGAGCAATTTGGTGATCGGCAACGGCAAAGGCAATGCTAGCACCAAAATCGAGCAGTTCTCGCCCTAATTCTTCTCGCACAGCGATTAAACCATTTTCCCGTAGTACGCGGTTCAAATCCACAGCTTTAGAAACTGGGGTAATGCCATACTCAGAAAGAATAATTACCTGAGTATTACGTGCTTGAAAATATTCAATTAAATCCCCACAAACAGCATCAATTTCTCGCAAATCTGCTTGAATCTGTGTTTGATTGTTACCAAATTTTTGCAGACAGTAATCTAAATGTGGTAGATAAACCATTGATAATGTTGGGCTGTAGCGTTCCTCAATCCATTTTGCGGAATTGGCAATCCATTGACTAGAACTAATGGAAGTCTTTGGCCCCCAGAAATCGAACAGAGGGAAGTTTCCTAAATCAGATTGAATTTGCGATCGCACATCACTAGGATGTGTATAAATATCAGGTAATTTTCTCCCATCTGCGGGATACATCGGGCGCGGCGTAATCGCATAATCTGCCGTAGAGTACATGTTGTACCACCAAAAAAGGTTGGCACAAGTAAAGTTTGGATCGATTGATTTAGCTATTTCCCAAACTTTGGGAGCCTGCACTAGTTTATTAGATTGTCGCCAAAACTTAACTTCACATTCATCGCGGAAGTACCAACCATTAGCAACAATTCCATGTTCATCAGGCAATTTTCCTGTTAAATAAGTAGCCTGAACCGAACAAGTTACAGCAGGTAGCACTTTTTTGATGGGAACGACTTGCCCAATAGCCGCCCAAGAAGATAAAAACGGCGTGTTTTCTCCTAGTAAATTGGGCGTTAATCCTACGACATTTAGAATAACTGTTTTTTTCATAAACTTAGTCCCTTCTTAATTTGCGGCGAATTCTTTTAATACCCATTCATATTCTCGCTGAATAGAAGTCAGCAAATCTATCTTCATTTCTGATGGCAATACATCCCAAGTGTAAGTCTCAATTTCTAAATGTGAGCAAGCATCGTTTGTTTGAAGTAGATGCAAAACAGTAGCAATATCATCTTGGGTAGATTGCAAAATTTGATAATCATGAATAAAAATTGGGACATGAAAGTGAGTGCGCCATTCTTCAGCTAGAGATTGCTCTAAATGTGGTAATGCAGTTATTAAGTCAGGATAGTGATGGAGTGTACCATCGCTGCGACGTTCTATTACCTGGTGAAGATAGGTAGATTCTGCAAAAGGACGTAAACGTTCAACTATCAAATTACGCTTCTCAACCTCAGCAGGTATTTTTACTTTAATTGCAGCGCTAATTTGAATTTTTCCAATCTTAATTCCTGCTGATTGCAAACGTGCAAATACAGATTGTGGTTCTTCATATTCGACCGAAAAATGGCAGGTATCATAGCAAATACGAACGTGTTCTAGCAATTTAGTTTCTGCTAAACTCTGCTCAATATTTAATTTCTCTGATAAATAACTACTACCGATTGGCAATAACCAATTTTGATAATAATCTATTACTTCTGAGGTATTTTCAATTAAACCATCAGGCTCAGGTTCTAAATCAATATGAAGTATCTTGCCTGTCTTTTCATGGATTCGAATCATTTCTACAACAACTGATGCTATGTTCAAACAACTCTTTTTCAGAACAGTATCGAAAGTTACTTGGTCTTTTACCCACCAAGGTTTATAGGATAATGGCAGTGTAGAAATTCCGCCATCAAGTCCTTGGGGTAATAGACTAGCTAAAATATGTGCCAAGTTTAATGTATAATTAACCCGTTCTTGTGTAGACCAATCTGGTGCATAAACTTGGTCTTTTACCACCTGTCGATGAAATCCGCCATAAGGGAATCCGTTTAAGGTAAAAACATATAAATCTTCTTGAGTCAGCCAAGCTTGAAAGATAGCTAAGTTATTACTTTGTAAAAGCTCTTTTGCAGCAACATCTGCTAACCTCAAGCCAATACCAAAAGGTTCTGTAGGTGATAAACGTGATTTGAGTTTGGGAATATAATTTTTTAAATTATCGAAAACCTCTAGCCAACTTTCACCAGGATGAATATTGCTGCAATAAGTTAAGTGAAAATTATTGTTTTTTGTAATTTTCATTTTCTAGCTCTCTCCTTGTATATGTAATCTCTTTCCTTTGGCTTAAACTATTTCACAAAATACTTGCTACATATTCATGGGTAGGGGTGCACATCTATGCGCCCCTACAGCCGACTAATGGTATTACTGAGTGTATGCATTCAAATTTAAGTAACAGCAAATACTTTTGCTAACTTCATCGAAAATGGTAGCAAAATTAGAACGAATAAACCGTAATACAAACCAGCAAAACCAGATGCAACGGTTGCATCTAAGACTATTAGAGATAAAACGCCTATTTTTACAGCATTTCGGATATTATCGGCTATCGGTTCACGGGCAGCTTTGATAAAATTAGGCAAGACTCTGATCGCTAATAAAACAGCGAATGGTAGTGCTGCGATCGCTGTATACTCTTCTAATAATCCTAAAGCTAAAACTGCCGTCAAAACTATTGCAATTAGCAATAGTGCCAGTACTCCCGTAATCTTCTTACCACCGTGAACTTCACCCTGACTAATTGCGGTGATAGCAGCAATATAAAGAACAGGAATTAGTGCTAAATACCAAAGTTCCCAGACTATTGCGGGTACAGCACTTACACCTAATAATAAGTTACTGCCACGACACAAACCCATATTTAAAGGGCCAAAAAAAGGATGATGTTTGGCAAGTGAGTCATATAAAAGGGATGAAAGAGTGATAAATATAGCGATCGCAGCACTCAACCAGGATACTTGAAAAGCAGCTGTAATCCCGATCGCAAACAGTGTACTTCCCAATAAAGTAGCATTTTGACGAGATACGCGACCACTAGGAATTGCTCTATTTGGTCGTTCTTTTGCATCTAAGTCTGCATCGAAAACATCATTAAAAACTATACCGCCGCCGTATAAACCAGTTGTAGCCAATAACAACCAAGCTAATGGAATTAGTACAGGAAAATTTGATTCTCCATTAATTAATTGAACAAAAATAATCCCAGAGCCAGAAGCAGCAAAACCGAGAAGAATATCCGCCCATGCAGTAACAATATTAGCCGGACGCATCAATTCCAGATAACCCCGCCAGCTTTGAAAATTTAAGCTTGCAACATTCACTTATTTATCTGCCTCCATGCCTAGTAATTTTTTAAAATAAACCGCATATTGCAAATGAATTAGATATTTATGCAATTCCTCTTCCCTAGTACAGACGTGATTAATCGCGTCTCTCCCCAATTTTCTATTCAATCAACACAAAATCTGAAGCTGATTTGATTCCTGGTTCTTGTCCCCGCAATACAGAATTACCATTGAACATCTGACGCTGATCGATAGATTGGGGATTGAGCCAGTCTGAAGCTTTCATCTGCCCAGTTTGACTGTAAGCAGCTAGGGCATTTTCATAACAAACTGCTCGCACATGTTCTTCAGGAATGCCCCTATCTAACATCAACTGAGCCGTTTTCGGGACAGCCAAAGGATCGCTGATACCCCAATCAGCGCTACTATCTACAATGATGCGATCACATCCATACTTACGGACAACTTCTACCATCCTGGCGTTACCCATTTTCGTCTGTGGGTAAATTGTGAAAGCTGCCCAAAAACCTCGTCCTAATACTTCTTCAACGGTTTCTTCGTTATTGTGATCGATAATTACTTGTGAAGGATCTAAGCCATATTCAATGCAGCGTTCCATGCTCCGAATAGCACCCGCCTTCTTATTGCGGTGAGGCGTATGAATTAGTACCAACGTATCAAGTTCTTTGGCTAATTCTAACTGTTGACAAAAGTACTTATCTTCTGCTTCTGTCATATCGTCATAGCCAATTTCCCCAATGGCAACAACTCCTTCTTTACAGGCATAAAGTGGCAGCAGTTCCATAACTTCATCTGCTAGCGCTTCATTGTTAGCTTCTTTCGGATTTAGGCCGATTGTGCAGTAGTGTTGGATGCCAAACTGACTAGCACGAAACCGTTCCCAGCCTACAAGGCTACTGAAGTAGTCTTTAAAGGAGCCAGCATTTGTTCGGGGTTGTCCTAACCAAAAGGCTGGTTCAATAACGGCGACAATGCCATATTCCCGCATTACTAAGTAATCGTAAGTAGTACGGGAACACATGTGAATGTGAGGATCGATATACATCATGGTTTCAATAATTGGGTATTTGGCATTGGATATTGTTGGACATCGGGCATTGGGCATTGGGAATGGGTTATTCTCCTCATCTCCCTTATCTCCATTGCCTACTCCCCACTCACTTGCGGCTAAAACTGTTCCAAGTCAGATTACCTTGTTGAATGGATGACTGTAAATCTGGGTAACGAGAAAGTAATGCTTGCGCTTGGGGTAAAGGAGACTCAGCACAAGCTAACGCTGCGGCTTCTTGTTCGACTGTATCGCCATTAGCCAGTACTTTTTCCAAATCTGTGATGATGGCACTATCCGCAAACCGCCCTACAGGTCGCCAAAGTTCTGGTGTAACTGAGCGTTTAGCTGCCCAACGTTCATGGGCATAGTCTGCTAACATCTTCGCTAATTCTGGGTTAGCACGTTGGTCTAGTCCCCAAATTAGATGCAAAGGACTGCCGACAAACACAGCCTTCAGTACCATCTGGTTCCAAGCAGCATTGTCTAAATAATTCGCTGGATAAGGATTACGTAGCGCTATAGCTTGGAATACATTACTCATATTGCTGCGGATTCCCTCAGCAGCGCGGTGGCGATGTAACTCTGGATGTGGTAATAGCGGCAAACTTTGATAAAGAGCAACTAACTCCCCCATATCGGCAGTGGAGAAGACTTGATCGAGCGAGCGCACATACCCCTGGGCATCATCGTGGGGCAAAGCTAGAAGCAAGAGTGTGCGACCTGCTTGATCTACACTCCAATTACCAGGATACCAACCGGGAATCACATCTTCTGCTGCTTCCAAGTCCTGGAATGTTAGCTGCAAATCCTGTTTACTTAGATAACGCGGTACAGCACTAAATGCCGTGAAAAAAACTCTTTCAGCAGCGCCGCTAGAAATTTGTGCCTGCTTCTGCTGTAGCCAAGCAAAAGCTTTCTCTGAAACAGACTTTAACAGCCAGTGATGCAGTAACTTGTTTACTTTACTCATGATAAATTTCAGGAGAAGTTGCCCAACTTTTTTGTGACAACTAAGTATAAAATCTACCACTAAACTTGATACTTTGTGTTTAAAACAGCTAATAATATACTACTGAGTTCGTAACTTTACTGAATCTATAAAATTTTCCCGATTTTAGAGAAGATATTGTAAAGATCCTATTTTAATTAGATAAACTCTAGAATTAACTTACGGAAAAAAATTAGAATCTTATCTAAATAAGAATATCCATTGCTAACTTCAGATATAAAGCATAGGCATTAATAAAAGTGTAAATTAATATTATTTTTAACTTTATCTACCACGATGAATGCAATTTAAAAGTACGATTAGTTTAATGATTTTAACTGTTTAAAAATCATCTAAAGGCTGAACTATTTGATATTTTACTATCTTGAATTTAGTGTCAATTGTAATTGCATTAGTGCATATATTCACAGTTACTAAAAAATAATAATACTTTAAATGGCTATTAAACAAAAAACCGCTCTTAATCTGCAACCAATTAACCAATGTGTCCGCGTGACCTTCAACTATGATGTTCACTTCACTAGAGGTCTGTTTCAATTAGATAATCCTTTATTTGCACAAGTGATTGCCGCAGATGGGGAAACAACTCCAAAGCAAGTACTAGCAGTCGTAGATGGAGGATTTTTACAGTATCAGGATGGCTTACTCAAAAAATTATCAGTCTATGCTGAGTATTATGAAGATGTACTAACACTGAGCGGTGAGCCGATAGTAGTTCTTGGTGGAGAAGGGGTTAAGAACGATTCTAGATTTATAGAGCAAATTCATCAGCGAATCAATGCGGCTGGATTGTGCCGTCACTCTTATGTTTTAGCAATTGGAGGTGGAGCCGTCCTAGATATGGTGGGATACGCAGCAACAACGGCTCATCGAGGAATTCGGCTGCTACGAGTACCGACAACAGTATTAGGGCAAAACGATTCGGGTGTAGGGGTAAAAAACGGAATCAATGCTTTCGGCAAGAAAAACTTTTTGGGTACATTCATGCCGCCTTATGCTGTCTTAAATGACTTTGATTTTCTGACTAGCCTTGACGATCGAGATTGGCGATCGGGTATTGCAGAAGCGGTGAAAGTTGCGCTGATTAAAGATGCAGATTTCTTCGATTTCATTATGACTAATGCCGATAAATTGGCTAATCGGGATATGGACATAATGGAAAGACTGATCTATCGCTGTTCGCAATTGCATTTAGAGCATATTGCTGGTGGCGGCGATCCCTTTGAAATGGGTTCATCGCGTCCTTTGGATTTTGGACACTGGGCTGCTCATAAACTAGAGCATTTAACTAATTACAGTTTACGTCACGGTGAAGCTGTAGCGATCGGCATTGCTTTGGATACGACCTATTCATATTTAACAGGTCAACTCTTGAAATCTGAGTGGCAAAGTGTTCTATATACGCTCAGTAAGTTGGGGTTTACATTGTATGTATCGGCACTTTCAGAGCAATTAGATCAACTAGACCATCCCGATTGTCTATTTAGGGGGCTTACCGAGTTCCGCGAACACTTGGGAGGAAATTTGACAATCACTCTTCTAGAAGGAATTGGGCAGGGAATGGAAGTCCACCAGGTGGATTTGTCTTTGTATAGAGATGCTATTTTGATGTTGCAAGATTGGGAACTTTCGCATTGATTTTCTCTTATCAAGCAGAATTCAGGAGTCAGAATGCGCTAAACGTCCCGCTACCGCTCACAGAATGAATCATGATACCAGGGTGTATTGTATACAAACGAGCGATCGCTAACTAAAATCTTATAGCGATCGCAACCAAAATTCTATTCCTGACTTGTTTTCGGTTTGATGTATGCGATCGCTTGTTTCCAAACGGTGGTTTGCTGACTGTTTTCATCAGCAATACAGATACACTGTGGATCTTGCCATACAACCTTTCCTGTGAGTACATCCTGAGTCACCAGCTTTAACTCAACTGGCGTTGTTTGTTTAATCAGGTTTTGGACAAGTCTAATACTGGGTAAAGTGGTGTCAAATTCGGTAAGCATTTTTAGTAAAGATGAACCTACAAGGCAAAATAAAGAGTAACTAATCCTTGATAATTCATCCTTGAGAAAATGGCAATCGAATTTACTAAGTATCATGGTCTGGGCAACGATTTTATTCTGATTGACAATCGCTCGTCATCTTTGCCCGTATTGACTCCAGAGCAAGCCATCCAGTTGTGCGATCGCCATTTTGGTATCGGTGCTGATGGTGTAATTTTTGCCCTGCCTGGAGAAAACGGCACTGACTACACCATGCGGATTTTTAATTCTGATGGTTCGGAACCAGAAATGTGTGGCAATGGCATTCGCTGTTTAGCTGGCTTTTTGGCAGATTTAGAAGGTCAATCCCGAAATAAAGATTCATATCGGATTCATACTTTGGGTGGTGTAATGACTCCCCAACTCTTATCTGATGGTCTAGTTAAAGTAGATATGGGTTTACCCAGATTACTCGCTGGCGAAATTCCTACCACTCTTGCACCTGTTGAAGAAAAAGTAATTTCTCAGCCGTTGGAGGTGGCGGGCAAAACTTGGGATGTAACTTGTGTAAATATGGGAAATCCTCACTGCATTACCTTTGTGGAAGATGTAGCAGCAATTGAACTAGAAAGCATAGGCCCGAAATTTGAGCATCACCCAGCTTTTCCACAACGCATAAATACCGAGTTTATTCAAGTGGTGCGCCCTGACTATTTAAAAATGCGGGTGTGGGAACGGGGTGCTGGGATTACATTAGCTTGTGGGACTGGTGCTTGCGCTTCTTTAGTGGCTGGTGTGTTAACCGGGAAATGCGATCGCACTGCCACTGTAGAATTACCTGGTGGCCCCTTGGAAATTGAATGGTCAGAAATCGACCAACGGGTTTACATGACAGGCCCGGCGGAACGAGTCTTCACGGGGAAACTGTAACCGATTTACCACCGAGATTACGCAAGTATTAGAGTTATTTTGAGGGTTTGTAGTAAGGACTTTAGTCCTTAGAAGATGTTTGAAAAGTGGTTGGTTGTATCTTTGCACTTATTGATCCCCCCTAACCCCCCTTAAAAAAGGGGGGAACCGGAATCAAAGTCCCCCTTTTTAAGGGGAGCCAGTGCGGTCTTCTCCCAAAGGGAGAGGCTAGCGCCAAGGGGGTTTCCCCCATGAGCAACTGGCGTGGATTTAGGGGGATCTAGAACGTTTTATTACCGATAAGAGGACTTTTAAAACAGCCTCTTAGAAAATCACGACTAAAGTCCTTACTACGAACTTATTAAGATTCACTTTCCTGTAGAGATTGTATGGGTGGATTAACGCTAGATTTGATAGATCCTTGGTTAGAAATTGCTAAATATATACCCCCTAAAATTAATGCCAACCCTAGCAAGTTAAAAATACTCAAATTTTCCGAGAAAAGTATCCAAGCAAGAATAGCAACAATAACTGGATTGAGTAACAAAAGTAAAGAGATAAATCCTGAAGAAAAAGTTTTCAGGCTGTATACAATTAGCCCATGACCCAAGGCTTCGCAAATAGCAGCTAGTGCAAATACTACTAACCACCCTGACAAAGAAACTGGCAAAGGTTGTTTTTCAAAGATTAGCACTACTGGAATCATCAATGAAGTTGCGATGACACAGCGCCACAGAAGGATAGTAATAATTGAAAACTTATTGCGGATTTGCTCGATCAGTAAAAAGTTTGCTGCATAAAATATCGACGAGATTAGGGCAACAGCATCACCTGTAAAATTATTATTAGAGCGTAATAAATCTTCAAATCCAACTGCGATCGCACCGATTATGGCTAATATCAGACCGATGATAAATTTGCGCCCAAAAATCTGATTAAAAAATAGCCATCCTCCTAATGTAGTAAATAGGGGATTAAGACTACCTAACGCATTAGCATTAGCAGCACCAGTCTGGGTTAGCGCCCAAGTCCAAGATAATCTACCTAATACATGAACTAGACCAACTGCTATTAAAAACGATATCTCTTTGATTGGATAAGGCTGCTGTGGTAATACAGGTTCATCATCTTTAATATGAGTTTGTGCTTGGTTAATTCCACTCCATAATCCAAAGATAATAGTCGCTATCCATAAACGATTAAATAATGTAGCAGTAGCGCTCATTTCTCTAAGAGCAATTTTAATAAATATTGCTGTTGAAGATAAAGCTAATAATGCAATTATTACTATGATTATCGGCAGGATGTTTAAAGTTTTATCACGCTTTTCTGTTGTTAGGCTTAATTGATTTTCTGCCATTTAGTTTATATTTATTATACGAACCACCAAGTGCGCCAAGTGCGCCTTCTCTACGAGACACTACGTGAACGCGCAGCGTCTCGTTAGAGAAGGGAGAAGGAGCAATTATTTAGGATTACTTAGGTAATAGTGCCATAGAAGTCTTGCCGCAACTGCTCGCCAAGGTTGCCAGTGCTGTGTCATTGCTTCCAGTTGAACTGGTGTTGGACGTGTCGCCAAGTTTTTGATTTTTTGCAAAGCGATCGCGATCGCTAAATCGCCTTTAGGAAAGACATCAGGACGTTGCAACGCCATGAGTAAATAAATATCAACTGTCCAGTCTCCTATACCTTTGAGGCGCTTTAACTCAGTTCTGATAGTAGTTTCGTCCATTCTTTCCAGCTTGCTGAGGTCAAGCTGATCGCTTGCGATCGCATTCGCCAACCCACGACAGTATAGAATCTTTTGCCGACTGAATCCAATCCCTCTTAATTGAATATCATCCAATGTCAGAAAATTTTCTGGCGTTAGCGGTACAACAACCCCACATAGACGGTTAAATACAGCCCTTGCAGCCGCTACGGAAACTTGCTGTTCTAGAATTATGCACAAAAGCGTTGCAAAACCCGGTTCTCTTGACCATATTGGTGGAGGCCCGAGTGTTTCTAAAATCCGAGCCAAATCGCTGTCAAGATTGGCAAGCACCATTAAACCACGGGTGAGACTTTCTTCAGTCAACGATTCTAGTTCAGGTATTTGAGTCATCTTTGCTCAATTTCGATTCTTGTATAAGCAGTTTTTGTTTGCGCTCAATCCCCCAGCGATAACCACCAAGACTGCCATCACTCCGCAGGACTCGATGACACGGTATAATCAGTGCGATCGGGTTAGCTCCACAAGCATTTCCCACCGCACGGACTGCTTGGGGTTTGGCAATATCACGAGCAATATCAGTGTAGGTACGAGTTTCGCTATAGGGAATTTTTTGTAATACTTGCCAAACCTGTTTCTGAAATGCTGTCCCACGGACATCAAGTGGTAAATCGAGATGTGTTTCATCTCCCGCAATCAAGTCGAGGATTCCTTGTATCCATTCTTTGTGTATGTGGTCATCACGTATGATGTGCGCTTGGTGAAATTCTTGATTCAAGATGTGTTCAAGTTTGTCTGCTTCATCACCTAGTTTAACGGCACAAATCCCCTTGTCTGTTGTTGCCACCAGTAAATATCCTAGCGGACATGGAGCGATCGCATAGACAATGGTGATTGTCTTTCCAGCTTGTTGGTAAATTTTTGGTGTCATTCCCAGTTGCTTAGGTGCTTTTTCATAAATTTGACTACTTGAACCATACCCCGTGTCGTAAACTGCATGAGCAATTTCCTCCCCTGACTGGAGACGCTGCTTTAACCGTTGGCTACGCAGCGCATCTGCATATTGAAAAGGGGATACACCAATTATTTGCTTGAATAGCTTTTGCAGATAACTGGGACTCATTTCCACTTGAGAGCATAATTCTGAGAGGGTGGGGATGCGATCGCTTTGTGCTTCAATGTATCGACATACTGCTAAGATTTTCGCTTTGGCTGGATTTGGAACTGTTTCAAATTGTGGCTGACAGCGCTTACAAGGTCGAAAACCTGCACTTTGAGCCTCTTTTACCGACTGGAAGAAACAAACTTGATTGCGATTTGGTCTGCGACTAGGGCAAATAGGTCGGCAATAAATGCCTGTGGAACGAACACCGTAGAAAAACTTGCCGTCAATTGTGGCATCTCGATTGAGAACGGCTTTCCAGAGAGTTTCCTCAAAAAGTTGTGTCTGTTGTAATTGCATTCATGCCACCTCCGCCCTTTCTGTTACGCTATCTACTAAGCTGCTAACACTAGATTAAGTGGATTGAAAACCACTTTCTATCTGATTGTTGCGATCGAAGTCGGCTTTGTTTACTGCAACTACGGCTAGACGGTGTTCGGGTGCGTAATTTTCGAGAATAATTTATGAGAATTTAGGATTATTTGGGTAGATGTTTAGCGATCGCTTTTTTGGAGTTTTGCTACTTTTTACTGTTCTCGTGTTTTCAGCTTGGGTAACAGTTCACCATGAATATCTGCTCAAGATGATTCATTCAATATATCTAAAAGTTCTTGAGGAATTTTGAGAGTCTGTTTATACAGCAGTTTTCAAATGAATAGCTGTGTAGCTACTGTCTTGAGTGTCAAGCGATGCCTACAGCGGTAAACTACGCTCTTTAGAGTTATGCTACTTTTAACGACTTTTCTAGTGTTTTTGGCTCTGGTAGAGGTTGACCGTCTGCCAAAGATGATTCAATCAGCATTTCTAAAACTTCTTGAGCATTTTTGAAAGCTTCTTCGTAAGTATCTCCGTGAGTATGACAAAACTCTCCCCATTCAGGAAGACTCACAACAAAACACTCATCTTCATCAGACCACTGAATAATTATTGTGTAGTGAGAATTCATTCTTGTTCTTCCTCTTGAGCTTTTTTAATTTCTTCTAACCTTTGAAGTGCATTATTAACATCTTTTTCCTGGTAAGCTTTAGCATCATTCCCGTCTTTACCTGATATAGTAACTCTCCCAGATAGCAGGGGATGATACCAATTAGTGTGGCTACCTTTCCCAGGACGGTATGTAAACCCTGCTTGTAGCAACAAGCTTTTCAATTCTCTGATTTTCTTAGGTATATACTCAGCTTACATTTACTCTCCCCACTGCTTTAACTTTTTCTGAACAAATTCTCGCACTTTTTCATCTTGATCATTCTTTACTAGGTCGCGCAACAGTTGTAAAGTCTTGGGATACTGGGGATACTGAGGATATTGCTCAATGATTGCCTTAAGTGCTATTTGCCGGGAAGAAATCTGATTGCTATTAGAGGTGCTATCAGTTGAGAAATCCAAAAATATCGGATTAAAAGAATCATCAACAGCACACTCATAAAGAAAATCATAAATTTCAGAACTAGTCTGCCAAGTCTTAATCAGTTCTTCCATCACATTGTGTTTTAGATAGCCGAAATTATCAAGTTGAGCAGATTCTTTGAGGAAAGATAAGACAAAAGATAAAATATTAAGTTCATTTTTCCATCCCTGTACTAATTCTTGCAGTACTGTATTTTGTACTACCCAATCATTACTAGACTGAACAAGAGATTTGAGGATTGGCAAAGTATCTGAGTCATCTTTCCAACCTCGTGCTAACTCTTGCACTGCCATAGTTTGTATGCTCTTATCCTCACTAAACTGAGTAAGGAATTTGAGCATTGGCAAAGTATCTGGATCATCTTTCCAACCTCCTGCTAATTCTCGCACTACCATAGTTTGTATGCTTGTATCCTCACTAAATTGAGTAAGGGATTTGAGCATTGGCAAAGTATCTGGGTCATTTTTCCAACCTCGCGCTAATTCTTGTATTGCTGCATAGGCAGATGTGTTCTCTCTATATGTGTTCTCTCCATAATGAATAGCTTGAGCAAGAGATTTGAGTATTGGTAAAGTATCTGGGTCATCTTTCCAACCTCGTGCTAATTTTTGCACTGCCATAGGTGCCATATATCCATAACCATACATAGCTAAATTTTTTAGCCAAGGTAATGTCTCTACGTGGTTACTCCATGTAGTTGTAATAATTGAAATCACCTTAGTACGAATTGTATCGATTAAGTTAGCTGCTTCTTCTGGGAAGGTAGAACCCATATCTTCTCCGCTGTACGGAGCATAAACCTCAACTAATTTTTTTAGACGTTCAATTAATTTATTATCAGTTGATGTAATCGCCAAGCGGTTTCTTACATCTGACATACACTCAGATGCGAGAATAAGTATGTCAATAACTTCTACTTCACACCATTCATTTATTTGTTCATCATATTGTTCAATTAAATCATCAATAATATCACCTGCAAACTTTGGCGTTTTCTTTTAAAGTCTTATCAATACTAGATAACTTTTGAAGTTCCAGAATATAGCGTAACTCTTCTGAATCCGAAAGAATATCTTGGACTTGTATGAGATACTGCTCTGTGATTGTTTGCCAGTTAAATTTAGGTGGTAGAGGTTGGATTTGAAGTCTTTTCCAACTATCTGCTAGTGTTTTAAAATCTAGAGAATCACATTTAATATCAAAAGCCTGACCAATAATTTCTTTAACCGATTTATCACGGATAAATTTATTGATATCTTCAGCGTAATTTTTAATTTCAGCTTCAGAAAGTTTGCAACGAACCTTTAACTGTTGCTGCATCGCTTGCAAAAATTCTGTCAGCGCCATAACTACAGCTTTCTGAAGCGGTTCTTGCTTAAAGGGCGCAGTTACAGCATTATTAAAGATATGTTTGAAAAAATCTTTAGCGTAGTCCTTAACTAAATCTTCTAAAAATTCTTCGCTGATAATAGTTTTGACGAGAAATCCAACCGCTTTTTGACCTATCCAGAGAGTGAACCACTCAACTATCATACTCACGCCTGCTAAGTGCTTGACTACGAGTATATACACCTGTCAGAGAAATCTTTCCAGATTTCTAGATTTTTAGCTTAAGAGCGATGCTGGTTGAAGATTTGTTAAAAATAACTAATATACTGTGCATGGATATTAGGAGTAATTTTATGGTTCTACAAGTTAACCCCATCCAAAAAGAACCAATTGTTACTTGGGAAGCACTTCCAGCCGACTTCATTTTACCAGACGATCCAGTGGAAAATATTCAACAACCTGCGATCGCTGCTGCGCTTACCGATGCTTTGGGAACCGCAGCACGCATCCAACCTCAAATGCTGATTGGCTCTAACTTTGGGCTTGTAGCCACAGTCAACAAAAAAATCGTTGTCAAAGCCCCAGACTGGTTTTACGTTCCTCAAGTGCAGCCTGTGGGAACAAATGTAGTTCGTCGCAGCTACACCCCGAATTTAGAAGGTGCTGCTGTGGCTGTAGTGATGGAATTTCTTTCAGACACAGAAGGTGGAGAACTATCAGTTCGCTCAACTCCACCCTACGGTAAACTCTATTATTACGAAAAGATTCTCCAAGTTCCAACATACGTAACCTACGACCCTTACGAACCCAGTTTAGAAATACGATGCTTGCAAAATGGACAATATACCTTGCAGCAAGCAGACGCTAATGGACGCTTTTGGATTCCTGAGTTAGAGTTATTTCTCGGAATTTGGCAAGGTGAAAGATTATGTCAAACCATGAATTGGCTGCGCTGGTGGGATACAGAAGGAAATTTGCTGTTGTGGAGTAGCGAACAAGCCCAACAAGAACGCCAACGTGCTGAACAAGAACGCCAACGCGCTGAACAAGAACACCAACGCGCTGAACAAGAAAGCCAACGCGCTAAACAGGAACGCCAACGTGCTGATATATTAGCAGCTAAGTTACGTGAGCTAGGTGTTGACCCAGATGCGTAGGTGTAGCCCGTCGTAAACATCGCATAAACTCAAGAAATGCTGGGAATAATAATTTTGGGACATCAGCACCAAAATTCATTCTATGAAACAGCAAAAAAATCAGTTCAGCCATCTTACTGCGATCGAAAGAAGTTATCTATCATTTCCAGCACAGTTTTTATTAAATCAAAACCTTCTCCAAGGCAAAATATTAGACTTTGGTTGTGGTTTTGGTAATGATGTTAAAATATTGCGCCAAAAAGGTTGTGATATTACAGGCTATGACCCTTATTATTTTCCAGAATATCCTGAGAATAAATTCGATACAATAATTTGCTTTTATGTTTTAAATGTTTTATTTACCGAAGAACAAACTAATGTCCTAATGGAAATATCACATTTATTAAAACCAGGAGGTAAAGCTTATTATGCTGTGAGAAGGGATATCAAAAAAGAAGGGTTTCGAGAACATTATGTTCACAAAAAACCTACTTATCAGTGTATTGCCAAACTCCCCTTTACTTCAATTTGCTTAGATGAATATCGGCAAGTATATGAGTATGTTCACTATAATCATCAGCGAAATTCATCTAACTATTGTATATTCTGTAATCCCCATAAAACTCTCAGGCTATTAACTGAGTCAGCAACTGCTTATGCTATTTTTGATGGCTACCCTATAAGTAAAGGTCATGTTCTAATTATTCCTAAACGCCATGTTAGCAGCTATTTTGAACTACCATTTAAAGAGCAATCTGCCTGCTGGTTTATGGTGAACAAAGTACAAGAAATTCTCAAAAGTGAATTTGAGCCTGATGGCTTTAATGTAGGAATGAACATTAATCGAGCCGCAGGTCAAAATATTATGCACGCTAGTATTCATATCATCCCTCGTTACAAAGGTGATACTGTCTCTACTAAAAGTGGAATTAGGAACGTTATTCCTAAAAAGCAATAGTTTTTTGGTTGACAGCTTCAGTTGCAAACCCGAATTTATAGTAGATACATAAATCTGAGAAACCAGATTTATCAGTCTTGTCGAAAATATTGCAAAATATTTCAGTTAACCCAGATTATCTGGATCGATTCCTAGCGCTCTTAATTGTTCTGTCAATTGTTGCACCCGTTGTTCTGCTTGTTGAGCGCGTTGTGATTCTTGTTGAGCGCGTTGCAATTCTTGTTGAGCGCGTTGTACTTCTTGTTTTACTTGTTCTGCGGGCGTGAGATATCGTTGTCCTTGCTCATCATACCAATACATCCATTCTCGCGTTACACCACAATAATTTCCCCTTTCGCAACCAATTCCTAAACCAATTTCTGGTAGCCAAACAGGATTTCCCTCTTGCAATTCATACTTACCATTAACTAACTTATGTACTTCTAGATGAGGTTTGCGGCGGCGACGGGAGGAATAAATCACATAGTAAAGTACGCCCAAAGCCTCATACTCATCCAATTTAGTCGTGTATTCCTTGCGATAATTTTGGGAAACTACTTCTAGCACGAAAATCGGTACAACATTTTCATCCCACAGCACATAACTGGGACGCAACTCTTCATCATAAAACCGCTCTACCCCTAAGCTCAAAAATCCATCTGGCACAATAGGCGGTTTATCGGGGTGATAATAAATACCCATATCTATGGCAAATAGCCAGTCCATACGTTCTGCCCAAAGTATCAGCAGGATCGCCTTCAGCAAACCTGGTATCAATTCTTGTAGTTCATTATCCACAGGCGTTTCATCAGAGTCTGGTAGTTCCTCGGCTGAGGGCAAGTGCCTTGGCAAGTTGTAGTTTAACATCGCTGGTTTCCCCAAAAATCAAAGGATATTTGACTTCATTTGGCTCATCAGAATTATAGCGATTTCTCCACTAGCAATATCTACAAAAGGGCTGTTTGGAAACGCACGTAGATTAATGATTAGGATTTACGTCTACTTACTTATTGCGATCCGATAATCTTGATAATGTAAATATTTTATTTTGACTAAATGATACCACTTGTGGTATTGGTAAATAACTAAGATTTTACAGATAAAATAGTTACTGGCTCATTTGTTAGTTGTGCAGAGCATTGCCTCAGCTAAAGTCGCAGCCCACTCAAGACTGTAAGCGTTTCTACCCCACAAAGGAAATTGCTTAAGGCAATAAAATTTTGGTAACTCTTAACTATTAATAAATATATAGGTGCTTAGTGCTATTAATGCTTTATATTTAGCGACAGGGTGGTGCAAACGGCCACTCATCTTTAAATACTTAGGAGGCAGTACCCACCGGGAGCAACTCACGCTTCGATACCATCAGCACGTAGCGTAAGTAAAGGTGAAGTTGATATTAAAACGAATAATTTTTGCTGAATTGCGACAGATAAAGACTAAACTAAAAAGTCTTGTGCAGCAAAACCTGTAGCTTTAAATGAAGTAATCATGTCTAAGGTTCTTGTCTCAGATTCTATTGACCAAGCTGGAATTGACATTCTTTCGCAAGTTGCTACTGTTGATGTCAAAATAGGTCTAAAACCAGCCCAACTGCTCGAAATTATTGGTGAATATGACGCACTGATGATTCGCTCTAGTACGCGGGTCACTCAAGAAATCATTGAAGCCGGCACTCAGCTAAAAATCATCGGTCGTGCTGGCGTGGGTGTGGATAATGTGGATGTTCCCGCAGCCACACGTCGGGGAATTGTAGTAGTCAATTCTCCAGAGGGAAACACAATTGCCGCCGCCGAACACGCGCTAGCAATGATTTTGGCTTTGTCTCGCCACATCCCCGATGCTAACGCTTCGGTGAAACGCGGTGCGTGGGATCGCAATAGCTTTGTCGGCGCGGAAGTCTACAAGAAAACTCTCGGCGTTGTCGGTTTGGGTAAAATTGGCTCCCATGTTGCGGCTGTAGCTAAGACAATGGGCATGAAACTCCTAGCTTATGACCCTTTTATTTCTACAGAACGAGCCGAACAAATTGGCTGTCAGTTGGTAGAGCTAGATTTACTCTTCCAGCAAGCAGACTATATCACCCTACACATCCCGAAAACCCCAGAAACTACCCACTTAATCAATGCCACAACCCTGGCAAAAATGAAACCCACAGCCCGGATTATCAACTGCGCTCGTGGTGGGATCATTGATGAAGTAGCTTTAGCAGCAGCTTTAAAAGCGGGTAAGATTGGGGGTGCAGCCCTGGATGTGTTCGAGTCAGAACCATTGGGTGAATCGGAATTGCGATCGCTAGGCAAAGAAGTTATCCTCACCCCCCACTTGGGAGCCTCTACCGCAGAAGCTCAAGTAAATGTGGCCATTGATGTTGCCGAACAAATTCGGGATGTACTTTTAGGACTACCAGCCCGTTCAGCCGTCAACATTCCTGGACTCGGCCCCGATGTGTTGGAAGAACTCAAACCCTATATGCAGCTAGCAGAAACTCTAGGTAATCTAGTAGGACAGCTAGCTGGCGGACGCGTGGAAGTACTCAATATTCGGCTGCAAGGCGCACTTGCGACAAACAAAAGTCAGCCTTTGGTAGTAGCTGCCCTCAAAGGTTTACTTTACCAAGCTTTGCGAGAACGGGTAAATTACGTCAATGCCAGCATAGAAGCCAAAGAACGCGGAATTCGGGTAATTGAAACCCGCGATGCTTCTATTAGAGACTATGCCGGAACGCTTCATCTAGAAGCTACGGGTACTTTGGGTACTCATTCTGTCACAGGTGCTTTGTTGGGTGAGCGGGAAATCCACCTGACCGATGTTGACGGTTTCCCCATTAACGTCCCACCCAGCAAATATATGCTGTTTACCCTGCACCGCGATATGCCGGGGATTATCGGCAAACTTGGTTCCTTACTGGGCAGTTTTAATGTGAATATTGCCAGTATGCAAGTAGGCCGTAAAATCGTCCGTGGTGATGCGGTAATGGCTCTGAGTATAGATGACCCTTTACCAGAGGGCATTTTGGATGAGATTATAAAAGTCCCTGGAATTCGGGACGCATATACAGTAACACTTTAAGAGTCAGGAGTCAGGAACCAGGAGTCAAAACAAATAATTCCTCCTGACTCCTGAATTCTGACTCCTGTTAGCGATAGCGGGGCGTTCAGCCCATTCTGAAAGATGGCAAACACCTGGTGGGAACTACAGATTTTATGTGAACCAGACCTAGAAGAATCGATCTTTTGGCGACTGGAAGATTTTGGCTGTCGTGGGACAGCTAGTGAAAACAAAGGAAATTCATCTTTAGTTAGGGCTTATTTATCGACAATTCAAACACAGCTACTAGATTTGGCAGCACTGTCACTGTGGCTGCGTCAAGATGCCCTTTGTGTAGGAGTTTCATCTCCCTCTCTGCAATGGCAATTAATTGATGAGGAAGATTGGGCAACTAGCTGGAAACAATATTGGCATCCGCAAGAAATCGGCGATCGCTTCCTAATTAACCCCGCGTGGCTACCATTACCAGAAACAACAGAACGGTTGGTAATTCGTCTTGACCCTGGTGTAGCATTTGGTACGGGCAACCATGCCACCACTCAGCTATGTTTGGAATCCCTAGAAATGCGACTGAGTGGAGTGTCTCAGTCATTTGTGGGTAATAGTGGCAAACATGAACATCTGGTAATTGCAGATATTGGCTGTGGTTCTGGTATCCTTTCCATTGGGGCGCTACTACTGGGAGCCGAAAAAGTCTATGCAGTAGATAATGACCCTTTAGCGGTGCAATCAACTATCAGTAATGGTCTCCTAAATGACATTGGCTCAGAACGTTTACTACCAGCACTAGGAAGTGTAGAGGTTTTGACAAAACTGCTTGAGAAACCAGTGGATGGTATAGTTTGCAATATTTTGGCTCATGTAATTATTGAGTTGGTTCCAGAAATGAGTGCGATCGCTAAACCTGAAACTTGGGCGATCTTCAGTGGTATTTTACTAGAACAATCTAAAGCTGTTGCTGACGCTTTAGAACAAAATGGTTGGGTCGTTGCTACCCTGTGGAAACGAAAAGAATGGTGTTGCTTGAATGTACGGCGTTCTTAACTGAGGCAAAACTGGGCAATACCCTGCGAGAAGCGACTTTGCGTCTAAATGAATTGCCCATAGCTGAAATCTTCATTTTCAGCTATGGTTTGCGTCAGTCTTGTAAAAAAAATGGATGATACATTTTAACAGTATTCGACTTAAGTATAAGTAATCAAGCAATCTGAAGTGACATAATATATAGATTAACCACTATTGACTTTTGAAACCAGCGATGAAAGAACGGCTGCAAATCCACAAAAAAGCTGACTCATCCGCTTCTAAGTCAGAGCAAGGTCAGCACCTTTTAACTACTCACTCTCAACTTGGCTCCAACAAGCCTATAGTACAGGCAAAAGTAGAGAATCAGAAATTTCAAGAGTATCAATTTGAGGCAACAAAACTCAAAATCCAAGCCAAGCATGGCACTATCACGCCAGACGGACAGGAACGACTCACAGTATTACAGGCAAAAATGAATGAGTCGTTGCAGCAAGGTAAGGAACACTCTTTTCAGTTTGGTCATAACATTGACAAAATGGCGATCAAACGTGCTGATACTGTATCGCTGGCACAAATGCAACCCCTTCGGGAACCAATAATACAGCCAAAACTTACTGTTGGGCAACCAGGAGATCAGTATGAGCAAGAAGCTGATAGAGTAGCTACTTCTGTAGTTAGCCAACTTAATCCACCTATTTTGCAAAACCAAGAAGGACAACAGACGACCTTACCAGGTAGCAGAAACATCCAAGCAAGCTCTGAAGAAATATTAGCAGCAAATAACTCGGCAAATAAAAAACAAAAATTTTTACAAGATTACTCACTAGCCAAAACATTAGTAAATGGTATAGACGACACATTACCAGAAGATAAAATCCTAGAACAACTATTCAAAAACTTTGGAAATATCCAATTTCAATACACAATGGTGAGTAAGAGCCAAGAAACTCTCTTAAAAGGCTCTCCAGAAGGAGATTGTCAGACATTAGCTCGTGCATTTAAAAAAGTTGCAGAAGAATATTTTGGCATCGAGAAAATAACAGTTGAAAGTATTGCCAAACCTTTTTTGAGTGAAGCTGGAGTTACACCATACCAAGGCAAAAAGCCTAATTGTGATGATGGTAAGCGGTGGTTTTTCCAAAACCATTATTGGGCTAGCTGGAACGGAAAGGTTTACGATGTTTTATTCCTCAGTCATAAGCGAACTGAAGCAGATATGGCAAAACAGATGCAACCACTTACATCTATGTTGATGCCTGAACAAGAGTACTATGAAACAGAAAAAGGAAAAGTTGTATATCCAATCGTTAATAAGTACTCAACTGTAGAAATTAGTATATTTGAGAAACTGAAAAACTTTGTGAATAATCTTGGTAGATTTTTCTCTGACAATATGAGTGCGATAATAAATAAAATTCAATCTTTATTGTCTAAAGGTGGAAACAACGCTAGTGGTTTTGATTCTTTAATGAGAGAACTAGAAAATGACAAAACTAGTACTGTGGTCTCAAATAATCAAAATCAATAATTATAGACTTTGATGGGATCGTTAATTGAATGCGATCGCAGTAAAAGACGCGATTCATCGCGTCTCTACAAATGGTCTATTTGTCGCTTTCTTTTTTCCAATTGGTATTACTTTGGCAAAACCACACTTTGACGCACAACCCGCTTACGATCGCTTTTCCGAGTACCTCCAGCCATCTGATACTCATGGCTATTGTTACCAAATTTATAAGCAATCCCACTTAAGATTTTTTCAGAATAGTCTGCTAAATCTTGTTCATTTTCAATGATTTGGGTTCGTAAGACATCAATAGTAGAGAGAGTGGTGTTGTATGCTTCTAGAGATTTTCTCAGGCTGGCAATTTTTTCAGTATAATCTTTGACTGTTAATCCCTCTCCAACATCAAGAGTTGGACTAATAGATTTAATGCTTGCTAAACGTACTTCAGCTTTGCCAAGAGTACGTGAGTTGCGTTTTAGTCTCGCCATATTTAATACTCATTTTCCAATTTACTGATAACTCTATAGTGGACAATTTTGTAAAAGGTTGTCATACGTAAAATTGTTGATTTTTGAGAAAAAGCCTCAGTCAAAGCAGAAGTTACTACAGGGTACGCGAAACACGGAAATGTGAAGACGGAAGTTGCTGCAACGATCGCGGAAGTTGCTACAGGGTACGCGAAACACGGAAATGTGAAGATGGAAGTTGCTGCAAGGAAGGCAAAAGCTGCTACAGGGTACGCAAAACACGGAAATGTGAAGACGGAAATTGCTACAGAGTGCGCGAAACACGGAAACGTGAAGGCGGAAGCTGCTGCAAGGAAGGCAAAAGCTGCTACAAGGAAGGTAAAACAGAGAAAATTTGATCTGCTCCCTTCGACTCCGCTCAGGGAGCGTTATTGTGATAAGTTGAGCCAAGCGTTCTTGTGATGATTGAGCGAAGTCGAAAAGTACTCTGAACAAAATCGAAAAGTCCCCTGAGCGAAGTCGAAAAGTCCCCTGAGCAAAGTCGAAGGGTGTCCTGAGCGAAGTCTTTAAGTGTCAAATCTAGCCAATTTATTGTAATGAGTTTCATTTTGACATTCGGCTAAATTATGCAACAAATTTGTATCTCCTGAAATCAGAGCTTGCTTCTTTTTTCGACTCCAACCTTGCACTTGCTTCTCACGCTCAAAAGCATCCACTACAGACTTATAATACTCGCAGAAGACTAGCTTCACAGGCAACCGTTTTGCCGTGTGCTTTGCGCCCTCACCTTGTTGATGTTGCCACAGCCGCCGCTCAAGATCCGTTGTACTACCTGTGTAGTAACTACCATCAGCACATTCAAGAATGTAGATATAAGCCATAAGTTGATTTGCGCGATCGCTTTAGTGTTCCCTGAGCGAAGTCGAAGGGAACACTCCGCTTAGAGAACACTCCCCTACTGAATTTCTATAATTCTTGTAAAACTTGAACAGCAGCCAATCTGAGTTCAGCAAATATAAGTAATGTAGATATAAGCCATAAGCTAATTTATGCGATCGCTTTCTCCTTATAAAGAACGTTCCCTGAGCCAAAAGAGCGCTCCCTGAGCAAAGAACGCTCCCTCACACAAAAATGCTCCCTGAGCGGAGTCGAAGGGAGTCGAAGGGAGCAGCCGCAAATACCAGTGAAGCAATCGCCTGTTCTCACAAGCTCCCTGAGCAAAACGTTCCCTAAACAAAACGTTCCCTGAGCGGAGTCGTTCGCGTAGCGTCCCGCAGGGAAGGGAACACTCTAGTAGAAGGGAACATTCTAATTGCTTTTAGTACAAATGCGATCGCAGAGAGCGCGATCGCTCACATTGGAATTTGAAAATAACTCAAACCAATACAATTTTTACTTCTAGCGTGAAAATGCTACCTATTCCCGCTTGACTTTCAACTCTCAAATTCGCTTGATGTTTTTGGGCGATCGCCACAGCTATAGCTAACCCTAACCCTGTACCTCCGGTTTTACGAGAGCGTAGGCGCAGCCCGCCGTAGGCATCGCCATCAACACGGTAAAAGCGATCAAAAATTCGCTTTTGTTCAGCAAGCTCAATCCCAATTCCCGTATCTTTCACAGCAAGAACAGCAGTGTAATCACTCTTGACTAAGCTAACAGTTACATATCCCCCTCTGGGCGTGTACTGGATGGCATTGGCAATCAAATTTGACACTAAACGGTAAAGTTGCGATTCATTACCTAGAGCATAAATCTCGCAAGTGGGAATTTGGCAGGTTAAGTTAATATCAGCAGCAGTGGCCATCTCTAAAAATTCTTCGGTCAAATCGCTCACCAAATCATTTAAGCAACAGGGCTGAAAAGGTTTTGCACCTGAATTTTGCTCAAGACTGGTCAACAAGAGTAAGTCTGCGATCAAATGGCTCAACCTTCGCCCCTGCCGCTCAACAGTATGGAGCATCATTTGGATATCTTGCTGATTTGATTGCTGTATGCGGAGGATAGCTTCTACAGTTGCCAAGAGACTAGCAAGGGGCGATCGCAGTTCATGAGCAGCATTAGCAGTAAACTGTTGCTGTTGCTGATAGGACTGGTAAATCGGCTGCATGGCTAATCCTGAGAGCCACCAACTGGAAATAGTGACCAAGCTCAGGGTAATAGGCAACCCAATCGCCATAATCCATTGAATTCGCCTGATTTCGGCATCAAAATGTTCTAAGGTGCGCCCAATTTGCAAATAGCCCCAGGATGAATCAGCATTGGCTTCATTAGCTAAAGTATGGGTATTGGCACTATGCAAAATCGTGGTGAATTGGTGATAGCGAATACCGTTAGCCGTGCGAAAGGTTTGCCATGAAGTGCGGTTGAGAGTTGGCGGCAGAGATAGCGGTTGATTGGGTGAAAAAGCTAGGAGTTTCCCTTGATGATTGAATAGACGAATATAATATGTGGTGCGATCGCTGATGCCGATGGTGTGCCTTTGAATCAGCGTCGGCGTAGCCTTGCAGGGTTGTCCACTTAAACAAAGATCAGGAAAAATTTGTTGCAGCACAGCAGTCGGTTCTTCGGAAGGCGGTAACAGTGGTTCGACGCTATCGTGTAAAGTTCCAGCAATTGATTCAATTTCGCGCTCCATTGCTGCCCAGTTTGTCTGAACCATTGCTCGATACATCCCCAAGCCAGAAACACTCAAAATCACGCCCATAACTCCGGCATACCAGAGGGCTAACCGCAGACGACTGCGCCGAAAAAGTGAGTAGCTATTCATGGTTGAGAATGAAGTTGGGAGTTAAAGCGATAGCCAGCACCTGGAACAGTTTCAATCGGGCAGGGACAGCCATGATTTGCTAACTTGCGACGTAGTAAGCGCATTTGCGCCGCAACTACATTACTAATCGGTTCTTCATCCATGTCCCAAAGTTGTTGACGCAATTTGCTACCGGGAATGATGCGATTGGGGTTCTGCATCAAATACATGAGTAGCTGAAATTCTTTGGTGGTTAAGGGAATGACTAGGGGTGTAGATCCATCTGAATTTACTCGTAGGACATTGTTTGCTGTATCCAGAGTAAAACCTGCAACAGTCAGCGTGGATGGTTGTAGTTGAGGCGATCGCCTTACCAAAGGATTGTCGGTTGGGGAAAAGCTCATTACCCAAGGTAGTTTGTCGCTCTATGCCGAATCGCGTAAAACCCAAACCGCCGATACAGCACCCAGTCCAGCCGCGATCGCTACTCCTAAAACTGATACAGCCCATGCTCAGGCAGATGCTAAAGGAATACCTCATAGCCATGATACTAGCGGTAATCTCGTCTCACAGGCTGGTGAAACAACTCAGCAATCGGGCGGATTGCCGATGGGTATCTTAGCAGGAGTTGGTGGTGGAGTTGTGCTTGTGGGCGGAGCGATCGCTATTATTGCTGGCAATCGCAAGAACAAGGGAGGAGTTTAATTGAGATGTTGAACTCCATTCTGAATCAGATTCTCAAAAACTCAATTGCCCAGCGTTGGCTTATTGTTACTTGTGCGATTTTAGTGACGCTGTGGGGAGTATTCACTGTCACACAGATGCCACTGGACGTTTTTCCCGAATTTGCTCCCCCCCAAGTAGATATTCAAACCGAAGTTTCAGGACTAGCTCCAGAGGAAGTGGAATCACAAATTACCGTGCCAATTGAAAGCGCGGTGAATGGTTTGCCGGGGGTGACTACGGTGCGTTCTTCCTCCAAAGTTGGGCTGTCAATGGTGCAGGTGGTGTTTGACCAGGATGCCGACATTTATAAAGCCCGGCAATCGGTAACAGAACGACTCCAGCAGGTGACAAATCAGTTACCTGAAGGGGTGCATCCGCCGGAAATTTCACCGTTAGCATCGCCGTTGGGTACGATTTTACAGTATGCCTTTACGGTGAATGGGCAGGGGAAAACCTCGCTAATGGATTTGCGCCGTCTGGTGGATACTACCCTGAGCAACCAAATTTTGTCTGTGCCAGGAGTCACCCAAGTTACGATCTACGGCGGTGATGAACGACAGGAACAGGTGCTAGTTGATCCAGAGAAATTGCGATCGCTCAATGTTTCCCTGACCGAAGTGACCAATGCTGCCAGAGGCGCAAATTCCAACGCTCCTGGTGGATTCTTAATTGGCGGCGGTCAAGAACTGTTAGTACGCGGTATTGGGCAGGTGAAATCAGTTGCAGATTTGCAGCAATCTGTGGTAAAGGTGCAAGATGGTAAACCGATTTTGCTCAAAGATGTAGCGGAAGTAAAAACGGGTGCAGCACTAAAGCGAGGGGATGCTAGTTTTAATGGGCAGCCGGCTGTGGTGATGATGATTAACAAACAGCCTGATGTTGATACTCCCACGGTGACAAAAGCAGTAGAAGTGGTGCTGCAATCCTTGCAACCAAGCTTTCCCCCTGATGTGCAAGTGGCGCGGACGTTCCGGCAGTCTAACTTTATTGATACTGCTATTGGTAATGTTAGTAGTTCTCTGATCCAAGGCATCATCATCGTGACGGTGATTATGCTGTTATTTCTAATGAATTGGCGCACCGCCGTAATTACTTTAAGTGCAATTCCTCTGTCACTGTTGATTGGCTTAATGTTCATGAAAGCTTTTGACTTGGGCATTAACACCATGACCTTGGGCGGTTTAGTCGTAGCCATTGGCTCAGTTGTGGATGACTCAATCGTGGACATGGAGAACTGCTATCGCGGACTCCGAACTAATCAGGCACAGGGCAACCCGAAGCATCCCTCCGAGGTGGTGTATGACACTTCAGTGGAAGTGCGATTAGCCGTGATTTTTTCCACGGTGATCATCGTAGTCGTGTTTGCACCAATTTTTAGTTTGACAGGTGTTGAGGGCAACATTTTTGCACCAATGGGTTGGGCGTATTTGCTTTCAATCTGTGCGTCTACTTTGGTGGCCATGACCCTTTCGCCTGCCCTCTGTGCAATTCTGCTGGCAAACCAAACCCTACCGCAAGAAGGTACATTCATTTCGCGTTGGGCAGAACGGTTGTATCGTCCATTGCTAAATCTATCGCTGCGATGGCCTCAAATTATTTTGGGTGTAGCACTTGCAGCCTTGGTTGCTGCTTTTGCCATCGTTCCCTCCTTGGGACGGGTGTTTCTCCCCGAATTTCAGGAGAAATCATTGGTCAATTCAATGGTTTTATTTCCGGGTGTTTCGCTGGATATGACCAATCGGGCTGGGATAGCGTTATCTAATACGCTCAAAGATAATCCTCTATATGAATGGGTGCAATTGCGGGTAGGACGCGCTCCAGGAGATGCAGATGGGGCTGGAGTCAGTATGGCTCATGTGGATGTAGAACTGAGCGATCGCGCCCTCCAAGACCGCGAAGCCAGCATCAAACAATTGCGTGAGGCATTCACTAAATTACCCGGTGTTGCTCCCAACATTGGCGGGTTTATTTCCCACCGCATGGATGAAGTGCTGTCGGGGGTCAGAAGTGCGATCGCTGTAAAAATCTTTGGCCCGGATTTAATCGAACTGCGAAAGATTGGTGAACAAGTGCGAGATGTGATTCAGCCCATCGCTGGGGTTGTAGACTTGCAGCTTGAACCCCAACTACCCATTCGTCAGGTACAAATTCAATACAATCGTGCGGCAGCCGCTACCTATGGATTAAGTATGGAGCAGTTATCCAACGTGGTGGAAACTGCCCTGAATGGTCGTGTAGTGTCGCAAGTAGCAGAAAATCAGCAGCTTATTGATATTTCTATATCCTTGACGGAGAAAGCCCGCAATAGTTTAGATGCCATTCGCGCTATTCCTCTGATTACTCCAACTGGGCAAACCATCCAACTGGGTGCTGTAGCCAAAGTAGACTACGGTATGGGAGCGAATGTTGTAAATCGGGAAGATGTGTCACGGCTGATTGTCGTTTCGGCAAACGTTGCCGAGCGCGATTTGGGCAGTGTTGTCGGCGATATTCAATCCCAAATTCAACAGAAAATCAAACTCCCTAATGGCTACTTCATCCAGTACGGTGGACAGTTTGAGTCAGAGCAGCGTGCTACTAATAACCTACTGGTATTTAGTATCTTGGCAGCGATCTTGATTGCCGTGTTGATGTTCTTCTCCGTTAAATCCCTTTCCGCCACGATCACCATCATGCTCAATCTGCCTTTGGCTTTGGTGGGTGGTATTATCTCCATTGCCTTGAGTGGCGGTGTGATTTCGATCGCTTCTCTAATCGGTTTCATTACCCTATTTGGTGTTGCTGTCCGCAATGGCTTGTTGCTGGTAGACAATTACAACAATAAGTTTGCTCAGGGAATGCTCCTCAAAGATGTAATTATCAACGGTTCTCTAGAACGAGTGAACGCCATTCTGATGACTGCACTCACTTCTGCGCTAGGGATGCTGCCTTTGGCGATCGCCAGTGGAGCTGGAAATGAAATTCTGCAACCCTTAGCAATTGTAGTTTTGGGCGGTTTATTTACTTCTACAGCTTTGACTTTATTAGTTATTCCGGCTCTCTACGCCAAATTTGGCAAACAGTTAATGCCTCAACAGAAACCTGTTTTGATTAACCAAACATGGTCAAACTAATAAAGCACCCTAAGTTGCTCAAAGTTTGCAACCGGGTTTGACTAGTGCAGAAATTGATGGGTTGACCGCAAAGTTTTCGTGGGTATTGCCAGAGGAAGTTTATAAACACAAATTAGTAGCATCAGTGCATGAGCGTGAGTCGCACGCCCCTGGTAAAGCCTCGCTAGCTCTAAGTTCTCTAGACGTTATAAACAAACTCTGGTAAAATGCCCATTATTATTTTTATTTATTGAGATATCAACTATATTTATATAGAAATTACTCAGTAATAATTTAAAGGTGTGAGCAGTCACAAAATTTTTTAAATAAATGAACAAATTTCTCCTCACTTTATTTTCTAGCCCTGCACTGTTTGCGTCTGTGATCTCTATAGTCATGATGACTCAACCATCTCAAGCAAATCAGACAGTGGATGCAGCAGGCAACCGTCTTTCTTGCATACAATCCCCCCACTCAGCAACGAAGAAAATGGTCTGCATAAGGGTTAGCAATACTATTGCTTCTGCATCTACATCAAGAGTGAAACCAGCCCAAGCTCAACAAAATGAGGATAGAGCTATAGAGTTTACCGCTCCCGAAGCCCAACTAGAGCAGGGTAGTGCTGTAGAGTTAGCCTATGCCTCTATCCAAGAGCTTCCTGAGTTAGAATTCACTGATGAAGAGAGTGAAACTTCCATAGCTTTATTCGGCTGCGATTGCCCGCCCTGCTTAAATGCTCTGCGTCAGATGCGGGGTTTGCCTGGTTTGGCAGGCTAGATTAAATTCAATGGTCATAGATTGAATATCATCAATTTGTACTAGGTTTAAATCAGATGATATGCTAAAAAAATTCTCTGGCAGGGCTTTGTAAACCAGGTGTAGTATGAAACGATCGCATTTGGATAATTTTACCCTTTATTGCAAATCCAGCGAATACTTACTTAAGTATTAATAAATATATTATACTTATAACAATTGCCATAAAAATGGCTTCTGCAAGCCATAGAAGTTCTTCAGAAGCCATTATTCATTAATGATTATGTATAGAATTATACTATTCTACGGTAACACTTTTAGCAAGGTTACGAGGCTGATCGACATCCAAACCGCGACGGGCGGCAATGTGATAAGCCAATAGTTGCAAAGGAACTACTGTCAGAATTGGAGAAAGTAACTCTTCTACATGAGAGATGGGAAGAAGATCATTAAAGATTTCCGCAGCTTCGCCATCGTTGACGGGAGTCACGCCAATTAACCGAGAATCTCTGGCTTTGGCTTCTTGGGCATTAGAAATAACTTTTTCGTACACACTACCAGGGATTGCGATCGCAACTACTGGTACTTTCGCATCTAAAAGTGCGATCGGGCCATGCTTCATCTCTCCAGCCGGATACCCTTCTGCGTGAATATAGCTGATTTCTTTTAATTTCAACGCCCCTTCTAAAGCAATGGGGAAGTTGATTCCTCTTCCTATAAAAATGAAATCTTGGGTTTCGGCGAATTCGTGGGCTAGCTGTTCAGTTAAACGTTCCTGACTTTCCAAAGTTGCCTCAATTTCTTTAGGAATCTGCCGCAACCCGTTAATAATTTTATCTAATGTGTCTTTTGAAACAGTCTGACGACGCGCTGCTAAATCCAATGCCAAAGCATAAAAGGCCATCAGTTGAGCGGTAAAAGTTTTTGTCGCCGCCACCCCAATTTCAATTCCTGCTAAGGTACTGATAACGTGGGGTACTAAATGACCAAGGCTACTTTCGGGGCGATTAGTAATACCCAGTAGTCGCGCTTGATATTTAGGTTCTCTATTTTGGCGACGTTCTTTTTCCATCGCTAAAGCTGCTAAGGTATCGGCAGTTTCGCCTGATTGGGTAACACCGATAATCAACGTGTTAGCCGTCATGGGTGATGGTGCATAGCGATACTCAGAAGCGTAATGTACCTGAGTAGAAATTCCTGCTAATTGTTCGAGTAAATATTTTCCGATTAATGCTGCGTGCCAACTTGTACCGCAGGCGAGGATCTGAATTTGTTCTAAATCGGTGTATAAATCCGCAGGTAAGCCAAGATTGATTGGTGATTCGGTAGATTCGGCTGGATTGAAGTAAGCGTCTAAACTAGCTCTTACTACCCCTGGTTGCTCATGGATTTCTTTGAGCATGAAGTGTTTGAATCCCTGCTTTTCTACCAATGCAGGATTGAAGTTGAGCAAGCGGGGTTGTTTTTTCAACCTGTCGCCAGCAAAATTGTAAATCTCAACCCCCAAAGGTGTGAGACGGGCAATTTCGCCATTTTCTAAAGGTAGCACCGCACGGGTGTAAGCAACGATCGCAGGCGTGTCAGATGCACAAAAGAATTCCCCTTGCCCAAAACCAATTACCAAAGGCGCTTGTTGGCGAACAACAATCAATTCATCGGGGTAGTCAGCAGAAATAACTGCGATCGCAAACGCCCCGTGTAAGTGGTTAACAGCTTGGCGAATTGCCTCCAAGAAGGGAGATGAGGAAGATGAGGGGGGAATATTCTTTAAAAATTCGGCTATGAGATGGGGAATTACTTCTGTATCGGTTTCAGAAACAAACTTGTGACCTTTTGCTTTAAGTTCTTCGCGTAAGTCGCGGTAATTTTCGATAATGCCATTTTGCACCACCGCCACTCGCTTTGCCGTATCTAAATGGGGATGGGCGTTGTATTCTTCTGGTTTACCATGAGTTGCCCAACGAGTGTGACCAATACCAATCTGCGCGGGGGTTTCTATTTGTTCTAGTTTAGAACGTAGGTTATGGAGTTTGCCCTTTGCCCGCACACAATTAACTTCACCTTCCCAAACAGTGGCGATTCCAGCAGAATCGTAGCCCCTGTACTCTAGTTTTTCCAGCCCAGCCAGTAAAATGTCTGTCGCCGCTTGAGTGCCTATATATCCAACGATTCCGCACATTGTTCACACCGCTTTTTTTCAGGATAATTAAATCCAGTATAGTGTTTAGCACAAACTCGACGTTTTGCAAAGAAAAAAGGGAGTAATATTACTCCCTCTACCACTAGGTATTGCTATGGATTTTGGGCTTTTAAAGCAGATTCACAGTCAGCTTTTGACCTGACAGTACAAATACGCTTCTAGGATTTAAGTACCCAGAGATTTTTATCCCCAATCTAAAATTAAAATTTCGTAAAGCAGGTAGTGTCCACTCTACGATGCTAAAGGTGCTTGATATTGACACACTTCAAAGTCTTAAGTTCCGAGTTCCGAGTTCTGAGTGAAGAATCAAGAAATTAGCTTTTTTGATTTACTTCTTTTTGTCTCAGCACTCAGCACTCGGCACCAGCTTTTTAGTAAGCCAGACCCATACTGCGAGTTGTTTCAGCGCCCAGGTAAACCCGGATGCTCAAAAAGTCGGTGGGACAAGCGGTTTCGCAGCGCTTACAGCCCACGCAGTCTTCTGTACGGGGTGAAGAGGCAATTTGAGCAGCTTTACAGCCATCCCAAGGAACCATCTCAAGTACATCAGTAGGGCAAGCGCGGACGCATTGGGTGCAGCCAATGCAGGTATCGTAGATTTTTACGGTGTGAGACATTGAAAAAACCGCTCCTTTCGAGTGTTCTTCTCTGCGAAAGAATCATAATCAACGCATAGTTTACCGCAGTGTTTGATAGGCCGTAATCAAAAGGCTACATAACTTCAAACAATGTAATGAGCACGCTTAATAAGTCGTTTTTCCGAGATTGCCCTGATTGCTCTATTTATTAGCAACATCAGATGAGCGTATTTACTCTAGCCCTATACCATAATGGGGTTTAATAGTAAAAGTAAATTAAACAAAAGTCAATCTACAAGACTAAATGCAGAAGTTATCTATGGTAACTATTTAGCAATCCTCATACCGATTCTATGTAAAGCTGTACTTGATTAGCGTAGGAACAATACATAAATTGCCCCTACAGCTTCTAGGTTTTCATAACTCTTAATAAGCACATTTTCAAACAAAAGATTCAATTCTGATTGCTATAGATTATGGACTCAGCACTAGTTGCCATTCTCTGCTTTGCGAATTCCATTTAGGTAATTGAGTTTCACCGACAACATAGGGGCCCCAATAACGACGGGAGCCATCTTGTGCGAAGGCAACTAAAATATCTCCCTTTTCCAGCTTTAAATTATTCTGAGGTAGGGATAGAACCAATCCCTTCTCACTACCTTCTTGGGGGGCAAAATCCCAATGTGCTGGTACATCGTAGTTAGCCTGTTTAGTACCAGAGCCTTTTGCTACCGACTCTCGCGCCAGTAGAGCCAGGCGTACAGGTTGATTGGTTTGATTACTCATCCGCAAAGTCCCTTGATTCTTAGCTTTGCTTGCTGATTTATCACGCTCTGCTAAGACAGGATAAGTATTCTCTTTACTACTATGTTCTACTTTATTGGTTGGAGTAGATAGATTAACGGAAATGCCTTTTTCAGATGAAAGAGGTTTAGAGGAAGTTATTTCCCACTCTTGAGTTTCACTTGGAAGTTGTGAAGATGTATCTGGGTTTGCGGACTCAAAGGATACACTCACTCCAAAGCATCCCACCAGAGCAACAAGCAGTCCCAAGCAACAAGCTGTAACACCGACGTTACGATACACTAAAGATTTCATATTGATAGTTTTTAGAAATAAATATTTTGTCTAGGCTTGACCAAATAGTAGCCTATTATCACGAAAGACAATTATGAAAAGTAGCTTAAGATAGATTTTATTCAGATTAAGCACATCAATGTATTATAAGTATCATTTTGATTAGAAAATATTTGGAGAAAATTATTTCATTGATGTCCGAAACACAACAGTTCCAGACACTAATTACTTTGTGTATTGACCGTAAGCTTGGATAAAAACAAGAAAATTAGATACCAAACTAGCCAATGTATTTGTATAGAAAAATAAAAATATTGTGAGAATACTACCAGAGACAACAAAGTGTCTTTTGCCAGCCCAGATGATAAATATATTTCATCTTGGGTTAGAACAAGCAGCCTTGAAAGCGCTTGTACTTCCTTAAAGATGATAAAATATGGAAATTTCAATCAACGCTGGAAACCCAGCATATATCTATAATATTAACAAATAAGCTTAGGCTACAATCAACATATTCTTTAATAATATAAAGATATTTCAAGATATCTTGACTTTTTCCCAGAAGTCTATCTGATGCAAAACACTCGTCTGAATAACTTGTTGGATGCCATTGCTACACGCTTAGGGCAATGGTTTTTAAATCCTTGGCGGCGATTATCGTTGCTGATAATTAGTTTTTTGTTTGGTTTTTTTCTGGGAAACGCAGCTTCCACTACAGCTGGTCAGCGGGCAGAATTAGATATTGTAGTAGCTGGTTTTTTAGTAGTGTTAACGGAAGTTACCAGTAGGATATTTTACAGTCAGAGCTTTTTTACTAGGCGATCGCTCTTCGTAGACTCACTAAATCTCCTCAAAGTTGGTTTTACCTACAGCCTGTTTCTCGAAGCCTTTAAGTTGGGATCGTGAGAATGGGCAGGGGGACAGGGGACAGAGGGGCATAAGGGGAAATTATGAGTTTGTGGTTGGGTGAAATTTTAATTTCAGAAACTGTAAGTGAAACTTGGCAGAAGCAAGCAAGAGAAGCAGCACTAGCAGATAGGTTAAGGGCAAAAGCTTTTGGGATCGCGCCGGAAAATGTCGATGAAGCGATCGCTTTTCGATCGCATTTACTAAAATCTGTCTTCCCAGGTTTTAGCCAATTCTGCCAAACTACCCTCCAAATCGAACCCAAGAAAATGTTACAAGTACTGTGGGACTTGTGGCTGCCTTTGGGGATCAAACTAGCATCGCAGCGCCAACAGTTGGAACGCCCTCTGATTCAGGGAATATTAGGAGGACAAGGCACTGGTAAAACTACAATGTCTAAGGTTCTCAGTTTGATTTTGAATCAGTTGGGATACCGGACTCTGAGTTTATCTTTGGATGACTTATATAAAACTTACAGCGATCGCTTGGTCTTAACACAGCAAGATCCCCGCTTGATTTGGCGCGGCCCACCAGGAACCCACGATGTAGATTTAGGCTTAGATGTACTAGATCAGATTCGTCAGTCGCAAAGTTCAGTTATGGTTCCCCGCTTTGATAAATCTGCATACAAAGGCGCTGGCGATCGCACTACTTCAGAAATGGTTACAGGTATAGATATTGTACTATTTGAAGGTTGGTTTGTGGGTGTACGACCAATTAACCCACATGTATTTGATACTGCACCACCGCCAATTGTCACAAATGAAGATAGAGCATTTGCTCGTGATATGAATCTTCGCCTCCACGATTATTTACCACTGTGGGATCGATTGGACGGCTTAATTGTGCTATATCCAACCGATTATCGCTGTTCTTTGGAGTGGCGCAAACAGGCAGAACAGCAAATGATCGCTGCGGGTAAGTCGGGAATGAGCAATGCAGAGATAGAAGAATTTGTCAATTATTTTTGGCGATCGCTTCACCCGGAATTATTTATCAAGCCGTTGGTAAAAGATGCAACAGCAGTTGATCTAGTGGTTGAAATTCATGCTGATCATAGCTTTGGTGAAGTTTATTGCGATCGGGCTAATTCGTAATGGGCTACGCCCCGCTACGCTAACGTAATTCGTAATATTATGTGCGGGTAATAGTTATGATTCCCAAAGTCATGTATTCCTCATGCTAGTTGCTCACTTGGGCAAACGCCTTATTGCTAGCCTCTGCATTTGGGGAAAGATCGCGCTAGCTCCTTTTAATGCCCTCCTTGCTTGCGGGTTATCCATTACGCGGATCTTTATCAACAAAACCCAACTCACTTAAACATAAGACTAATGGATAGCCCACAAGGAAAGGGGAGTAAGATTCAAGGTTTCTTGGAGCGAGAAAATTAACAGCAGAATTTAGTAGACTACTTCCCACCAACCGAATGCTGGGCCGATAAAACGAATAGTTGCCCATCCTACAACCATAAGACCAATACCTATCCAGGCACCACGACTTGTCAAACTAACAAATTGTTCGGCTTGAGTTTTTGTGATGGGAACCCAAGGCAAGATGCGAGTCTCTTGACCGTATGTTTCCCCTTGTGTAGTTTTACGACGCTTTGCTTCACCCATAATCAGCAACTCAAATTTTACTTAGGTTCTAAATTTATCTTGCCAGGAATCATGGCTATAGAGAGGTAATGAATCGCATTACCTTCATAAAATGTAAATTGGAATTGGACAAAATAGTTCCAAGTCCTGATTTCTGAGTAAAAAAGTAAGATTCCTTACCCAGTACGGGCTAAACAGCCCGCTAACGCTAACAGCACTCATGAGAATGACCTTAAGCAGAATTTTCCTCATCGGTATTAGAAAACAAACTTGGATCGAGATAGTTAATGCGGGCGAGAGGACTTAAGGCGGTGAGAATTTGAGCGCCGTAGCTACGATTAACTACACGACTATCAAGTAAAGCAACAATGCCTTGACTTTCTCGGACTGGCGCGATCGCTCTTTGTAATTCATTCAAGGCTGCTGGCAATAAATATAAACGAAACCAATCTTGATGCGATCGCTTATAAAGAGCTACCCTACCAGCTACAAGCGGATTTTCTAAAGACGGTAAAGGTAAAGTAGCAATAATTAACAGATGGGGTGCTGGCAAAACTCGTTGATGTTCTCGCCAAAATTCCCAACCGCTAATCAAAATACCATTTTCATCTAAACAAGTTTTTTCTACCTGCACCCGCGAACCAAATTCTGAAGCCAAAATTGTCGCCACTTGAGCCTTGAGTGGAACATCTCCCACCAAAACAACTGTTAATCCTGGTGCTGTAGCACTTAGACAAACCAGTGTGCGGACTTTGTGAATAAATGCCGCTTGAAATTCTGGCGTGTTAGGTAGAGGTAATTTATAGGGTACATACAGTTGAATTGCTTCCGCTTGACTCTCCGAGGAGAATTTCAGGCAAGTTAAATCGTCCAAACCAACGCGCTGTCGAAAAAGAGGAGCCTCAGTTTCCGGTTCTATGGCACTGCCAATTAAAACTACTGGTTGTCGCTGCCACAAGGGTGAGAGGATTTCCCTTAATTCCATTGGGGCATAGTGCAAAGAAAATAAACCTTGCCTATGGGCAATAGTCGCCCAGAAGAGGGGAGGGGGAGCAG